>NZ_JBHZBG010000026.1:5664-100945 GCF_042754695.1 Nocardia sp. NPDC059195
TCGATCAAACGCGTACAAATCATCGGCGCCCTGCAAGAGCGCTTCCCGCACCTACCGGTGCTCGGACCGGAGAAACTCGGAACGCTACGATCACTGGACCAGATCGTCACAGAGCTGGCAGCCGCTCAGCCAGCGCCCGCGGACAACGCGAACCCCGTTGGCGCCGGGAACGGTGCGATCGACGCCGCGGATGCGCCCTCCGGCGATGCACTGCGACGGGCCTTGCGTGAGGTGGTCGCGAACAAAACCGGCTACCCGGTGGAAATGGTCGATCCGGCCATGGACCTGGAAGCCGATCTCGGCGTGGACTCGATCAAACGCGTACAAATCATCGGCGCCCTGCAAGAGCGCTTCCCGCACCTACCGGTGCTCGGACCGGAGAAACTCGGAACGCTACGATCACTCGATCACATCGTCGGCGAGCTGGCCGGGGGTGGTGTCGACCCAAAAGCTGAGGCCGCGGCCGAAACGCCGCGGCATGTCGTCGAACTCGTCGAGCTTCCCGCGCCGGATCTGGCCGTGGATCTCTATTCCGCGGCAGGCGTCGCTGTGCTGGTCGGCCTGGACGAGTCCGCGGATGCCGATTGCGAGGCCCTCGACGCAGAGCTCCGGGCAGGCGGCTGGACCGTGATCCGGGCACAGAATCCGGGCGAGATCCCCGGGACCGAGCCGGTCGACATCTGTGTGATGGTCGCCGGTGTGGCCACCGAATGGGAACAGGCGCAACGCATTCTGTCCGATGCCATCCTGGTGGCCGGGCAGGTGGTGCCCTGCCTGCGGCGCGCGAGCGGGCGGGCAGGATTCTCGATCGTCACCCGTCTGGATGGTCATCTGGGTATGCGTGGCGATGCCGAACCGGTGGCCGCGCTGCTCGGCGGGCTCGGTGGTGTGGTCAAAAGCTTGGTGGCGGAACAACCTTCGCTGTTCTGCCGGGCACTGGACATCGATCCGTCCGTATCTCCGCATCGGATGGCGACCCATGTGCTCGAGGAGCTGTGCGATACGGCACGGGACACGCCTGAGGTCGGCATCGATGACACTGGTGTGCGGCGCGCTCCTGTTCCGGGACTTCACGGTCCGGCTCAGAAGACCGAAATCATCCGCGCTGGAGACGAATTCCAGCAATTGCTACTGACCGCATCCGATGTTGTGCTGGTGACCGGCGGCGCGCGAGGCGTTACCGCCACCTGTGTACTGGAATTGGCCCGAGTGGCCGAGTGCCGATTCCTGCTACTTGGCCGGACCGCCCTGGTTCCCGACCCGAAGTGGGCGCAGAAGGTTGCCGACCCCGACCTGAAGCCGACTGCGGTTCACGCGCTGGCGGGCAGCGGTGTCACGCCGAAGGATATCGACCGGGCATGCGCGGAGGTGCGCGCAGCACGCGAAATCCGAGCGACCCTTGCCGGACTCGGCGATCGGGTGCAATACCTCACCGTGGATGTCACCGACACCGTGGCGCTCACCGAAGCACTGGCACCGTGGCGCCACACCATCACCGGTGTCGTACACGGAGCGGGTGTGCTCGCGGATTCGCTCATCCCTGACAAGACAGCCGAATCCATCGAACGGGTGCTGCGCCCCAAGCTCGCCGGGCTCGGCGCGGTGCTGGCCGCCATCGGGGATCCGCGTCACCTTGTGCTCTTCACCTCGGTGGCCGGGCTGTTCGGCAACGCCGGTCAAGCCGACTACGCGGCGGCCAACGAGGCATTGAGCCGTTTCGCGGTGAGCTGGGGTCGCCGAAACCCCGATCGACATGTCACCGCTATCGACTGGGGCGCGTGGGACGGCGGGATGGTAACTCCCACATTGCGCGAGCACTTCAGCGCTCGTGGCATTCCACTGCTGGCGCCTGCCGCCGGTGCGGCCGCCTTCACCGCTCAGTTCACGACGGCTCGCCGCGAGGAGCCGGTGCTCTTGGTCGGTGCAGCTAAGGCACTGTCCACCGGCGATCCGGTGGTCACACCGCTGCGGGCACGGCGCGGTATTCTCGGTCTCACCGAAGAGCCGGTCCTTGCGGCACATCGCATCGGCGAGCATATCGTGCTACCTGCCACCTTCGGGCTCGGCGCGATGGTCCACCTCATCGAGCGCACCGCGGCTGGCCTGATCGTGGTGGGCGCGAGGGAATTCCAGGTGCTGCGAGGGGTGGTCTTCGACCAGCCGATGGCGGCGCTCGATATCGAGCTGATACCGATCGCGCCGGTGAACGGCCGCGCGGCGGTCCGCGCGACCGTCTTCGGTGACTCCCTGCCCCGCTTCCGAGCAGTACTATTGCTTGCCGACGGACCTGATTCCGCTCCACATCAACATGTTCCGGCGGGCCCCGGTGCCAGTGCCGCACCGATCTACCGCGACGCGGTCCTGTTCCACGGTCCCGCACTACAAGGACTGCGGGCGATTCGCGCGCAGAGCGATGACGCACTCGTGCTGGAGTGTGCACTGCCGACCGAGTGGGTGGCGAACGGCGCGTACGCTGGGCGCCTGCACGATCCGGTGCTCGCAGACCTGATCCTGCAGGCGCCCGCGGTGCTGGGCCATCGCCTGCTCGGTACCGCATGCCTGCCGCTCAGCGTCGGCTCGATCGATTACCACGCACCGCTGCCCGCGGATGACCCATTTCTTGTGGTCGTCGACAATCCGCGGGTCGCGCAGATGGAAGCCACGATCGATGCGACCGCACTGACGCTCAATGGCTCAGTGCTACAGCGATTCTCGGACGTCACTGTGCTGACGACACCCGATATGACGGACAAGTTCCGCGCCTCCACGAAGGAGTGGCTGGCATGACAGTGCTCGAATTCGACGGTATTCCCTTCGACCCCATGGCCGCACCGGGGGGCCCACCCGCTGCCTCGGTGACCGGCATCGCGTCTGTGCCCCGGTCGGCCGCTGTGGCTCCGATGGTCAGTGCGGGGTCTGCCACGGCCCCAGCCCGTCCGACGGATCGTACTGCCGATGTGGTCAGCTCGGTGTCGACAGCGGAGGCATCGGCGGTCGATCCGATCACGGAGATTCGGGCAGGTGTCGTCGCGGCGCACCGGTCTGCCCTGACCGCGCAGGTCGCGTTGCAGCGGGGCATACTGCGGCAGGCACTACGGCGGACGGGATCGGACGATCCGGTGTTGGCGGACACCACGGCGGCGGCGCCAACCGCCACGGTGAGGGTTGCGCCGGAAGGTTCGTTCAAGGCGCTGGCCCGGACCGATCGGGTGCGACTGGACCGGGTGGCGCTCGAACGGCTAATACATGGTGAGGTCGCCGCGGTATTCGGTGGCGGCTACCACCGGGCCGGCGTGGAGCCGACGGCTCGGCTCGCGGCCACCACTACCCTGGTGCTTTCCGCCGTGAGCCGAGTCGAACTGTACGGCGGCCACGGAAACGGCTTTGTCAGAGCATATTTCGATGGCGATGTGCGAGCGGCCGCGCTCCAGGCGGCCGAGGTGTTCGCGCTCTACACCGGGATGCCGCTGTGCATCTCGGGAAGCACGCTGACCGGAGATGTCACCGGATCATCAACCGGGAGTACCACCGGCACAGTCGAACTCGTGGTCGAAGCTCTCGGTCTGGTGCCCCGACCGCACCTGGTAGCGACGGCGTCGTTCGGACCAGAGATAGATCCGGTCGGCGTGACCGTGGCGGTCACCGAACCTGACGGCGTCGACCTCGGCCCAGGCGTTGCGACAGGGGCCGTGCTGCTCAACGAGTTCCATATGGCGCACCTGGCACGGGGCGATCAGGGCATCGCCATGGGCCAGGAGTTCGCCGAATACACCGGGATGCGCGCGACCAGGGTCCCGACCGGCGGCCTGCTGCTGGTGGATCGGGTGCGCGACTTCGACGGTGCGCGTGGCAATCTCGACAGCGCCACGTACACCACCGAATACGATTCACCGGCCGACTCCTGGTACTACGCCGATACGGCGAACGAGTCCATGCCGCACTTCGTCTACATGGAGACTTCGCTGCAGGCCGCGCTGCTCATGGGGTACTACGCAGGACCGACCCTGACCCAATCCGGCGCGACCTTGAGCGTGCGAAACCTCGGCGGCACAGCGACGGTGCTCCGCCAGGTCGATCTGCGCGATGCCACCCTCGAACAGACCTCGCGGTTGCTCTCGACGACGATCCTGCCCGGTTCTTCGCTCCAGACTTTCGAGTACACGCTGAGCGTGGACGGTGCGCCGTTCTATCGAGGCGAGACCATGTTCGGCTACTTCAGCGATGAGGCTCTGGGTAACCAAACCGGCCTGGACGCCGGGCACTTCGTGCCCACCTGGTTGGCCGCGCAACCGGGCGTCCAGCCGCGAGTAATCGATGTAGCTGCCCGGCGCGCGGATTCGACGGCCCCGGCGTGCTCGCGCCGCAAGCTGGCACTCATCGACCAGGTCGAGGTCGTCGACAGCGGCGGCAATTATGGCGCGGGCTATCTGCGTTCGCTGCGTGTCATCGATGAATCCGACTGGTTCTTCGCCCGGCACTTCTATCGCGATCCGGTGATTCCGGGCTCGCTCGGCGTCGAATCGGTGATCCATGCCGTCCAGGAGTGGATGCTCGACGTCGGCTTCGCCGAAGGTATGGGCGATCCCGTATTCCGGATTCCCGGGGACCTAGCGTTCAGTTGGCGTTACCGCGGTCAGTTCTTGCCCTCCGACGGCAGCGTGGAGCTCGAGGCGCACATCAAGTCGGTGCGGCGTGCTCCGCACGGGGTCACCGTTGTCGTCGACGGCTCGCTCTGGAAACCCGGACTGCGCATCTACGAACTAGTCGATCTGGCAGTCGAACTCGTCGACCGAAAGGCGCGCTCATGACAACCTTACGCAGTCCGGTCCTGGCCGAGACGCCTGCGGATATCGCCGCGCGGCTGCTCGAACTGGACCGCCCGTGCTGGATCGTCCGGACCGATGATGGCAGGATCGCCGCCACCACCGACGACTGGGCCATCGGCAGCGGTGGGCAAGTGCTCACGGCAGTGCCGCCGCTGCCCCCAGAGCAGCTGGGCGACAGCGCATTCCGGGCAGCGCATGGCGTTCGATCGGCCTATGTGGCCGGTGCGATGGCAAATGGCATCGCCTCGCCCGCACTCGTGATCGCCATGGCCGAGGCCGGGTACCTGGCCAGCTATGGCGCGGCGGGTGTACCCCCGGCGGCAGTCGACGCTGCACTGACGGAGATCACCGAGCGCCTGGGCGACAAGTCCTTCGCCTGCAACCTGATTCACAGTCCGTCCGAACCCGCGCTGGAGCGTGCGATCGTGGATGCCTGTCTGCGGCATGGTGTCCGTTGCCTGGAAGCCTCAGCCTTCATGGATCTCACGGCGGAGGTGGTGCGCTACCGTGCATCCGGGCTGGTGCCGAACGGACAGGGCGGCATCGATTGCCGGAATCGGGTGATAGCCAAGGTTTCCCGAGTCGAGGTCGCAGAACTGTTCCTGCGCCCCGCCCCGGTGCGGTTGCTGCGCGAGCTGGTCGAGAGCGGGCAGATCACCACGGAGCAGGCTGAGCTTGCCGGGCAGGTGCCGATGGCCGATGACATCACAGTGGAGGCGGATTCGGGTGGTCATACCGATCGCAGGCCGTTGCTGGTGCTACTGCCCGAGTTGGTCGCCGCACGGGACCGGATTGCACTGACCGTGCCCAGCGCGGCCGCCGTCCGCATCGGCGCGGCGGGCGGCATCGGTACTCCCGATGCAGCGGCGGCAGCGTTCGCACTGGGCGCGGCGTATATTGTCACCGGCTCGGTCAATCAGGCTACCCGCGAAGCGAATCAGTGTGTCGCCACCAAAAGACTGCTCGCCACCGCAGAGTTCGCAGACTGCACCATGGCGCCTTCCTCGGACATGTTCGAGCTTGGAGTACAGGTCCAGGTATTGCGGCGTGGCACGATGTTCGCCGCCCGGGCACACCGGCTCTACGACCTGTACCGAGCCTATGACGGGATCGAGTCGTTGCCGGAGAAGGTGTGCAGAGAACTCGAGAAGAATATATTCCGGTGTTCACTCGCGACGGTGTGGCGGGAGTGCGTCAGCTACTTCACCGAACGTGACCCGGCTCAGCTGATCTCCGCCGACCGCAACCCCAAGGCACGCATGGCGCTGATGTTCCGCTGGTATCTGGGCAGGTCGTCGGGATGGAGCATTCACGGCGAGGCCGACCGCGTCGCCGACTATCAGATCTGGTGCGGGCCTGCCATGGGCGGCTTCAACAGCTGGGCCGCGGGCACCTACCTCGCCGTGCCGGAAAACCGGTCGGTGGCCGATATCGCGGACGAGCTCATGATGGGCGCTGCCTACCTCACCCGGGTCGCGCAATTGCGTACCGCCGGTGTGCGACTCCCGGCCGAGTGTGTCCGGTACACGCCCCGGTCAGCGGGAGGTGACCATTCCCGAACCCGCAACGGCCTCGAAGCGGATGTTCGGCGCGGTGCTGAAAGTGCAATTTTTCACCAGTAAGGAGCATTTCAGATGGCAACGACGACAGTCAACCAGGGCAGCCTACAGAGCCAGATCGCCTGTCTCGACACCATTGGTACCGACGTGCTGGAACGTCTGAGGCACGAGGCACTGACAGTGCCTGCCAACTGGGTAGTCGAGTACGGCAAATACCAATCCGGCGGATGGCGAACACAATCGTTGCTCAACGGCAGCGGAGACCCGGGTGACGTCAAGATCGGCGACTGCGATCCGGTACCGACCACACTACTGCGCCGGATGCCGATCACCAGGCAATTTCTCGACTCGCTCGGGCTGCGCTACATGTGGGTTCGGCTGGCTTGGTTGGAGCCGAATTCGTTTCTGTGGGAACATCGTGACTACGCCGACCTAGCGGATATCGAGCGGCATCGGCTGCATTTGCCGCTGGTCACCAACTCCTCCGCAGCGTTGGTTACCGGCGGTGCCAGAATCCACATGGCCGCTGGCAGGCTGTGGAGGCTGGCACCGACGAACGTCCATGGCGCGTGCAACCTTTTGGGTCCGGGCCGGCTGCACCTGATCATGGACTGCTATTCCGATGACACCCTTGCTCGGACAGTTGACAGGGAGTATCTCGCGCCAGACGACGTGGCGCTGCTACCGGCGGCCGAACCCACCGAGTTGGAAGACCGAGTGGAGCAGAGCCGCAAGCTGATCACGCTCGGGTACGACCGAGCGGGCGAACAGCACCTGCTGCGGATGTTCTATGAACGCACGGTCCCGGAAGGTCGGCTGTACGAGCTGATCGCCGCCGTCTACACCTCGCTCGGCCGTGAGGCCGACGCACAGCGGTGGATCGACAACAAGACTGTTCTGCTCGGTAGCGAGCCTGCGGAGGGGACACGATGACGAACCTGCTGTTGGACGAACTGGTAGCGATGAACCGGCCTGAACAGTTCCAGCTGCTCGAGGATGCGATCGGCGTTTTCACGGCAAGCCCCGCGGTAACGCGCCTGCTGGTGAGTGGATCGCTGGCCACCGGCACCGCAGATCGCCTATCCAACGTCGATCTCATGGTAAGTGTCGTGGACGATGACTACACCGACTTCATATCTGTGCTGGACGCGTTGATGATGGCGGAGCTGCACGCGATCATGCCGGGCTGGCGCGACGCCAGTGGCGACGATGTGGGCGGGCTCGGCTACGTCTATTTGGTGGCCTGCCAGGAACGTCTGCGGCAGCTCGACGTCCGAGTGGTACCGGAGAGTCGTCTTGCCGAGAGCGCCGTTTCAGCGCGCACAGTGTTCACGAGGGCTGACGCCGATGTCTCGCTATCGAGCCAGGTGGTCATGGCCTTCATCGCACGCACCGCAGCCCAGGCACGGACGTGCCGCGAGTTGATCATCGAGATCATGGTGCTCGGGTTCTTGGTCCACAAACGGGTTACCCGCCGCCAACGATTCAGTGCCTACCGCGAAAATCACATGTTCAACGCGGCCGTCAAGAACCTCATCAAGACAGCGCTTGCCCCGGATTCTTGCGATGACAGCTGGCACAGGCTCCACGCAGAGGTTGGATCGACCCCCATCGGCAAAACCTGCCTCGCCGACCTGGACGCTGTGATCTCCGGTCCCGCCGTCCCGACAATCGAGTCGCTCGGCCACAATATCGGCCGCGCGCTCGCCTTGGCCGAACGTGCCGCTCCGGAAGCGGTCGAGGCCCTGCGCAAGCCGATCGACGCCTTCCTCGAATACCTGGAGCTGCAAGACCACCTGGCGCAGCCGCCAGTCGGTCAGTCTGAGCTCGAGTTCAAGGCGCTGAGATCCTAGCGGGGACCAGATCTGCGGTCCGGAAGATGCCCAACCGGCGCGTGGAGTCGTAGGTGGCTGCGGAGTCCGGGCACGGGGTGGGCGATGGTGTACTGCACCGGCCCGGAGCGGCTGTTCTACCACACCCATTCCCGGGCACGGGCCAATCCGGGCTGGCAGTACTCCCACAATCCGCTCACCGTACCGGCGCAGAGAGGCTGGCGCGGATCCCGTGGCGGTGGGAGATCCGCTGGTCACCAAGTGGCGTGATGTTCTCTTGTGCGGGCAAGCCGACAACCCGCACCGCTACGGGCGTTGACATCACAGTCCAAGACCCGGAACTTGTTGACGCGGTTGAGATTCTCTGGGCCGCCGTCGGGCAGTGGAAGTGACTCGAACCAGGCGACCCGGCGCGGTGCTGATCAGACCGGTGTGACCTGAGAGACCAGCCAGCGGTTGTCGGCCTTGTCCAGCGATACCCGCACCCGGCTGCCCGAGGTGGCGCCCTCGGGCGAATCCTTGCTGGTGGTCAGCTGGTTCAGGTACAGCAGCACGACTGCCTTCTCCGGATCCGCCGAGACCACGCCCTCGGCCTGGGTGGTGGCCTTGACGGTGAGCTGCTTCTCCTTGGCGCCCGGCGCGATGGCCTGCTCGATCAGCTTCAGGTACTCGGCGCGGAACTGTTCGGTGAGATTGTCGGCGGCCCTGGGCAATTCGGTGTCGACAGTGGCGGGTTCATAGGTGAACATCGCGCTCACCGTCCGGCCCGCGGTACTCATCGCATCGGTGCGCGCCTGGTCGGTCTTGTCCTGCTGCCACAGCTGGTACCCGCTGACGCCAAGGACAATGGCCGCGATCAAACCGGTGGCCGCGAGGGCGCCGAAGACGATCTTGATTCGCTTGCTCATCCCACGAACTCCACTTTCGACACGGTCATCTCGGTATCGCCCTTCGCCACCGTGATCCGGAATCGGTATTGCCGCTGCTGCGGTTCGGCCGAACCGGTATTACTCACCGTCTGCTTGGCGGCGACCAGCACCTTCGCCGAATTCTCGTCGACGGACTCGATCCCCGACTCGACGACCTCGCCGGTGGAGACCACCTTCGCCTGCTTCACCACATCCATGAACGGATCGACGCGACCGTCGAACTCGGACTTGAACTCCCCCGAGGCCACCGACAGGATCCGTTCGATGTCCTCCTTGGCGGAGTCGGCGCGAATGGTGGTCAGGTTGATGACCGCCTGACGCGCGGTCTGGGTGTACTGCGCGCGCAGATCCTCGTCCTGACTCCCCGACCGTGCCGCGAGTGCGGTGAACGTGGCACCGACGACCAGCCCCAGCACCAGCACCGCGGCGGCGGCGAGCCCGATGATCTGTCCGAGCTTCGTCAGCTTCGCGTCTTCTTCGTCGAGTTCGGCCGAATCATCGTCGGCGTCCTCGTCCACTACCTCGTCCACCACCGCGGACTTCGTCAGCTCGACGACCACCGTGGCATCCGCGTCCGAAGCCACCTCGGCATCGACCACCTCGGCCGATTCAACCGCATCCCCGTCGACAGTCACGTCGACGACCTGCACATCTTCCACCGGCGGACCCGCCGACCTGCCTGCCCGCCGACGCGGACGGCCGTTGTTGCTCTCACTCATCTCTGCTGCTCCTCCAACATCGCCTGCCAGCTGGCCGGGACGGTGCCCGAACCATCGGAGTCGATATTGCCTTGGCGGTACATGCGTCCGTCTGGGCCAAGATAGCTGCCCGTGGACGGATCATAGGAGCGCGCGACGGCAGGGGTGACCCCGTCGGTCGACGCGCCGGTCGGTGCCGAAGCCGGAGCGACCGGCTGCGGCGCACCGAACGCTGGGTTGGTGCCTTCCGGCACGTACCCGGTTCGGCACAGTTCGGGAGTAGGCGCCCGGACGCCGGGATACTCCATGCACGGCGAGTTGCGGATACCGCGCACTTCGATCGGAGAATCCTGAGCCACCTTGCAGTACAGCCCCGGGGGGGTGTCGATCGGGGTGAAGTCGCTCGGCGAACGCCGCTGGTCGGGGGGCAGGAAGCCGGTGGTGCACGCGGGCGGGTCGTTGAGCACGGTCATGAAGTTGACCATCGCGCCGTACCTGGTGGGTCCGCGCAAGATGGTCCTGAAGGCCGCGATCATCGGCGGGAAAACAACCAGAAGCTGTTCGATACCAGCGTGATACGTCACCCCGACCTGGCCGAGACCCACCAGATTGCTCGCCAGCAGCGGCAGCGTGGGACGCAGACTCTGGAACTGCTCGTTCACCTTCTGCATCGCGGAAGGACTGTTGTTCAACAGGTTTCGCAACGACGGATCGTGTTCGCGGAGCTGATCGGTGACGGTCGCGAGATCTGCTGTCCAGGACCGGATATTGGCATCGGACTCGATCTGGGTGTCCAGCAGCGGACCGATCTGATCGAGCAGTTTCTTGGTCGGTTCCACATCGGTCTCGGCCTGCTGCACCAGCAGCGACGCCGAGTCGATGAACCGCTGCAGATCAGGGCCTGCGCCGTTGAAGGCCAGGAACGCCTCGTCGATCACCTGGCGCAGGCGAGTGTCGGCGACCGTCGCCAGCAGTTTGTCGGCCTGGTCGAGCATCGAACCGACATCCTGGGGCAGCTTGGTGCGCTCCACCGGGATCACCGAGCCGTCGTGCAGATCGCCGGAGCCTGCGTCGACCTCGGGCACCAGGTCGACGTACTGCTCACCGATCGCCGAAACACTGCGGACCCAGGCGATCAAGTCCGAGGGCACCTTGTAATCGCTGTCGATCGACAGATCGGCCTCGACTCCGGCCGCGGTGAGGCGGACCGCCTCCACCTTGCCGATGTTGGTGCCGCGGTAGGAGACATTCGCGGTCGGATACAGCCCGCCGGTGGCGGCGAGCTGGACCGTCACACCGTAGCGGCCGATACCGAACATCGCGGGTATCTGGATGTACGTCCCGCCCATCACGACGAGACCGATCACGGTGAGGACTGCGAAGATCGCGAGCTGAATGTGGACGAACCTGGTGAGCTTCATCGACCCGCTCCTTCCTGGCCGGGCAGCGGCACGGTGATTCCGGGAATGGCCGGCAGGCCGGGGATCGACGGTAGTCCGGGCAGAGTCGGCGTCGGTGCCGCACTGGGCGCGGGCGCCTCCGGGACCTTGGTCGGGTCGCCGGCGTCGGTCGCGGAAGAAGGCGCGAACGTACCGAGCACCCCCTCGACACCACCGAAGCGACCCCCGAGCGGAGTGCCGGTGAGCCAGTTGGTGTCCAGTCGCCTACCGGTCAGGTCGAAGGTGATGAAGAGGTTGAGGTAGTCGCCCTTGATCGCTTTGCCGATGTTGCGCATCGGGAACGGGAACGTCGGCAGCATGCCCAACGACGCGATGAGGTTGGTGCCGGTGTTCGCCAGGGTTTCCAGCACCGGGCCGAGGCTGGCCAGGTTCGCCTTCAGGTCGTCGCCGCTGGTCTGGATGATCCGCTCGGTGACATCGCTGAGCTCGCCCAGCGCGGTGACCGCCCTGGTGATGTTGGCGGTGCGGTCGGCGAGCGCCGTCAGTGCCGGATGGATCTCATCGATCGCACGGGCCAGCACGTCCTTCTGGTCGGCGAGGTTGCCCGCGAGCCGGTCGAGGCCCTCCATCGCGGCGATGATGCTGCCGGTCTGCTTGTCCAGGCCGGTGACGAGCTGGTCGAGCTGCGGCAGCAGATCGGCGATCTCGGCCTCGCGGCCGTTGAGGGCCGCGTTCATCTCCCTGGTGATGGTCTCGAGCTGTGCGATGCCGCCGCCGTTGAGCACGACCGACAGCGAGGACAGCACCTGCTCGGTGGTCGGGTAAGCGCCGGCCCGCTCCAGCGGGATCACGTCGTTGTTTCTCAGTTGACCCTCGGCGGGTGTGTTGGTAGGCGCGGACAGCTCGACGTGATTGCTGCCGAGGAGACTGGTCTGGCCGATCTTGGCGATCGCGTTGGCGGGGAGTTTCACCTCGGGATTCAGCGACACCGTGACCAGCGCGTGCCAGCCCTCGACATCGATTCCGGTGACATTGCCGACCTCGACATCGTCCACCCGCACCGGCGAATTCCGGGTCAGCGTGGTGACATTGGGCATCTGGATCCGCACGGTGTACGAGCCGGGGGCGGTGCCCTCGGAGCCGGGCATGGGTAGGGAGTTCAGTCCGTCCCACTGACAGCCGGTCACGCCGAGTGTCACCGCGACGCCCACCGCCAGCCCGGCGAACATTCGTTGGGGCCTCATCGTTGTCCTCCTGGAACCGCAAGTCCGGCGAGACCGTTCGGCACAGCGATCGGAGCCGTCGCCTCGGGCACCAGACTGCGATCCACCTGCGCCTCCACACTCGGCGGGCTGTACGTCAGCTGCCCTGGCAGGGCAGTCGTGCCGGTGACCGGGTTGAGCATGATCGGCGCGTAGTTCATCGCCAGCGAGCTGATCACCGGGGCCAGGAATTCCGCGCACAGATCCGCCGACCGGTCCGAGTCGCTGTCCTCGATCGCCCGGATCGAACCGCAGAGGAAACTCAACGGGTCCGCCGTATTATTCAGTGTCACAGCGCCGCTGAGCGCGCCCTGGGCCGGCTGGTAGATCTGGTAGAAGTTCACCAGCGCGGTCGGCGCGGAATGCAGCAGCCGTTCGATCTCCGGCCGCTTGTCGACCAGCGTCTGGGTGACATCGGCGAGCCGCTCGACACCGTCGGTGAGCTCGGCACCACTGCCCTCGAGGAAGCGCTTCACGTCGGCGAGCGCCACATCCAGGCTGTCCAGGCCCGCACCGAGTTCCTCCGACGCACCGGCGAGTACCGAGGCCACCGAGGCCAGGCGGCCGCCGAACTGCACGATCTGCTCGTTGCTCGCCGAGAGCACCTCGACGAACTTCTGCAGGTTGCGGATGGTGCCGAAAAGGTCGGTTCGCCCGTCGGACAAGGTATTCAGCGTCGCCGACAGTTCACGCAGGGTGTCACGGAACTTCTGGCCGTTGCCGTCGAGGTTGTTCGCGGCGGTGTCGACGAAGCGCCCGAAGGAACCCTGCTCGTCGTCCCCGACCGGCCCGAGAGCCGTTGCGAGATTGGTCAATTCGGCCTTGATGTCGTCCCACTCCACGGGCACCGCGGTGCGCTCGATCGGAATCTGCGCACCGTCGGCCAGCTTCGGGCCACCGTCGTAGGCGGGCGCCAGCTGGATGAACCGGGCCGACACCAGCGAGGGCGCGATCAGCACGGCGCGTGCGTCCGCGGGCAGGTCGATGCCGCGGTCGACGGACATCCGCACCTGCACCCGGCCTTCGCCGGGCTCGATCGCGTCGATCTTGCCGATCGTCACCCCCAGCATCCGCACCTCGTCACCCTCGTACAGGCCGGTGGTCGACACGAAGGCGGCGTTGATCTTGGTCTTCCCGATGCCGAGGCTGAAGTAGACCCCGACCGCGACCAGCGCGACGATCACCACCACAGCGACCGCGAGCGTCCAACGTGGCACGCCACGAACTTTCGATGCGATGCTCATCGCGGCGGATCCTCCTCGGACGGGATGATGGCCGGCAGATCCGGTTTGGTGAAGATGTCGATCACGTCCTGCGGCAGATGCTCAGGCCAGACCAGCGCGTCGACCAGCGGGCGCAGCCCGGTGCTCGTCGCGTTCACCACGTAGGCGTTGAACCACGGACCGCTGCCGACCTGCTCGCCCAGCGCCGAGGCGTAGGGGCCGATGTTCTCGAGCGCTTGCGTCAGGTTCTGCTTGTTGCGCTGCAACAGGCCGAGCACCGAATTGAGCCGGTCCAGTGTCGGTTTCATCTGCGCCTCGTTGTCGGAGACCAGCCCGGAGAGCTGCTTGGCTACCGAGTCGACGTAGACGATGAGCTGGTTGATGGCGGCGCGACGGTTGTCGAGTTCGCCGAGCAGGTTGTTGCCGTCGAGCAGCAGCGCGTTGAGCTGCGAACTACGGTCGGCCAGGATCTTGGTGACGTTCTGCGCCCGGCCGAGCAGATCGGTGAGCGCCTGGTCGCGCGTATTGATGCTGCGCGAGAGTGCGGTGACGCCGTCGAGGGCGTTGCGCAGCGGGCCCGGTGTGTCCGCGAAGGCGGTCGAGAGCGTGTCGAGGGTTTTGTCGACCTGATCCAGATCGAGATCGCGGACGGTCGCGCCGAGATCACTGAGCGCCTCGTTGAGCGAGTACGGCGACGTGGTCCGGTCGAGTGGGATGGTGTCGGAGGTACGCAGCGCGCCCTGTCCGGTCGGCACCACATCCAGGGACTTGCGACCGAGCACCGTGTTGGTCTTGATCGCGGCGGATGTCTTCTGGCCGAGCACAATCGACTCGTCGAGGGTGAACTTCACCAGCACCTTGGGACCATCGAGCGACACCTCGCCGACTTCACCGGAACGCACGCCGGCCACATGCACCGGGTCGCCCGGCACCAACCCGCCCGCGTCGACGAAGAATGCCGTGTAGGTCGCGCCGGAGCGGATGAACGGCAACTTGGTGAATTGCAGCGTGGCGAGCGAGATCGTCACCACCAGCACAATGCCGACGATGCCGATGGTGACCGCCGATGACTTCTTCTCACTCATTGGGCGCACACCTTCCGGTCGCCTGTCGAGCCGGCAACTTCACTTCCATAGTCTGACCGTCCGGGCCGTCGACCAGCATGGTGGTGCCGCAGATGTACAGCTGCAGGAACGAGCCGTAAGAGCCGACGCGGATGAGTTGTTTGTAGGTCTCCGGCAGCTTCTCGAGCACCCATTGGAGGTCGTCGGAGCCGTTGTCGAGGTTGGTGGCCAGCCGGCCGGTCTGCTCGATGGTGTTGCGCAGGTCGGGGCGGGCGGTGGTCAGCAGGTCGTTGAGTTCCTTTGTCGCACCGGCGATTCGGGGCAATGCGGCGCCGATCGGGTCGCGTTCGGCGGCCAATCCGCTGACCATGCGCTGCAATTCTTCGATCGTGGTGGCGAACTGTTCGTCGCGATCGTCGATGGTGCCGAGCACGGTGTTCAGGTTGTCGATCACGCTGCCGATCAGGGCATCGCGGTCGGCGAGGGTCTTGGTGAAGCTGCCACCGCTGTTGAGCAGCGAGACCAGCGTGCCGCCCTGGCCCTGGAAGATCTGCAGCAGCGCCGAGGTCAGGTCGTTGACCTGACCTGGGTCCAGGCCACGCAGCAGCGGCTTGAACCCGCCGAGCAGCAGGTCCAGGTCCAGCGCGGGCGTGGTCTGCTCCTTGCCGATGGTGGCGCCGTCGGGCAGCTCGCGGGCAGAGCCCGGACCTTCCTTCAGCTCCAGATACCGGTCACCGACCAGGTTCTCGTACTTGATCGCCAGGCGGGTGCTCGACAGCACGGAGTACTTGGTGTCCACGTCGAACTCGACGTGTGCGAGATCGTCGTCACCGACCTTCACCGAGGTCACCGATCCCACCGGCACGCCCGCGATGCGCACCTTCGACCCGGGCAGCATGCCCGAGGAGCTGGTGAACACCGCCTTGTAGCCGTTCTCGCTGGAGAATCGTGCCTGACTGAGCACGATCGCCAGACCGGCGAACACCAGCGTCATCACCACGGTGAAGATCGCGAGCTTGATCATCGTCGCAGTGTTTTTCACCGTGTCACTCCCGGCAGTCCCTCCAGCAAGAGCTGGAAAACCTTTGGCGCGCTGTTCAATTCGGGCGGCGCGGTACGCGGCGTGAACGGCGCACCCTGGCTGGTATCGGTCACCACATAGTTCGAGTGGCTGTCCGGCACCCGGTCCACCACGCCCTCACAGTGCGGTCCACCGGTGGCGTTCACCTTGGGCAGATCCTCGGGGTAGCTGTAGGGCTTTTGGCCAGGCATGAACGAGGCATGCATGCCGACACCCGGTACCACGCCGCCGAATACTTCATCGGCCAACGGCATGAGTGGGCCGATTCCATCGATGATGCAGCTCAACGCCGGCGCGTATTCGAACAGCAGGCTGGTCGTCGGCCGCAGCAGGTCGAGCGCGGTGACAAGGTTGGCTTCGTTCTCCCGCAACACCGAACCCGTGGTGTCGGAAAGGCCGATCACGTTCACCAGCACATCGTCGAGCTGCGCTTGCATCTCCGACAGCGTCTTCGCGGTGACCGTGGCGTTGTCCACGGTGCGCAACAGCGCGCCGGAAGCATCGGCATAGATGTCGGACACCTGGGCCGTCTTGTCCAGATCCTGTTGCAGCGTGGGCAGATACGGATTGAGCTCACGCAGGTAGCGGTCCGAGCTCACCAGCAGTTCACCCAGCTTGTCGCCGCGGCCCTGCAGTGCGGTGCCGAGCGCGGCGAGGGTGGCATTGAGCTTCTCCGGTTCCACCTGGGCGAGCACATCGGACAGGTGCTGAAACAGCGTGTTGAACTCGACCGTCACCGCACTGGCTGCGACTGTGGCGCCCGGCTTCAGCGAGTTCGACGCAGGCTGTTCGGGGACAACGAAATTCACATACTTGGCGCCGAACACCGTGGTCGAACGAATGTCGACACCCGCGTTCGACGGCACCAGCTTCAACTGATCGGGGTCGACCTCGAGCAGTATCTGTGCGCCGTCGTCGCGCATGTCGATCTCGGCGACCCGACCGATCTCGACGCCGCGTACCTTCACCTTGGCATCGGGGTCGAGCACGAGGCCGACGCGGGGCGTGTCGACCAGCACCTGCACGGTGTTGGTGAACGCGCCTTGAAACAGGGCGAACGCGAAAGCCACGAGCCCTACGAGCAAGCCGACCATCGTGAGCGCGGCGAGCTTGCGCCCGAGCCCGCCCTGCAATGCGGCAACGAATCGTGAAGTGTCCATCACGCTATCCCGAGAGGTGGAAGTTGCCGGAGGTGCCGTAGATGGCTAGTGAGATCAGCAGCGTCACTGTGACGACCGCGATCAGCGACGAGCGCACCGCGTTACCGACCGCGATGCCGACCCCGACCGGACCACCCGAGGCATGGAACCCGTAGTAGGTGTGGATCAGCATCACGGCAATTGCCATCACGATCGCCTGTCCGAACGACCACAGGATGTCGCTCGGGATGAGGAAGGTCGAGAAGTAGTGGTCGTAGACACCGGCCGACTGTCCGAAGATCACGACGGTCGTGAGCCGGCTGGCGATGAACGAGGCGATCACTGCGAGTGCGTAGAGCGGCACGATCGCGATCATGCCCGCCAACACTCTGGTGCCGACCAGGAACGGTATCGGCCGGATCGCCATCGATTCCAGGGCGTCGATCTCCTCGGCCACGCGCATCGCACCCAACTGCGCGGTCGCGCCGGCGCCGATAGTGGCGGCCAGGCCGATACCGGAGATCACCGGTGCCGCGATGCGCACATTGATAAGGGCGGCGAAGAAGCCGGTCAGGGCCTCGATACCGATATCGCCGAGCGAGTTGAAGCCCTGCACCGCGATGACGCTGCCTGACATGAAGGTCAGGAAGCCGACGATCACCACAGTCCCGCCCAACACGGCCAAGGCGCCACTGCCCATGCTGATCTCGGCGATGAGCCGGATGGTTTCGGTGCGGTAGTGCACCAGCGCACGCGGCACCGAGCCGAGCGCCTTGATGAAGAAGATGGCCTGATCGCCCAGGGAATCCATCGATTTCGACATCCGGTCGAAACGGCGGACCGTGCGCGGAAACTTGCTGCGAACTATGAATGCCATCGTGGTCACCGCACCGTGAATTTCAGGCCGATCGCGGTGACAACGACATTCACCACGAACAGCGCCATGAATGCGAAAACCACGGTTTGGTTCACCGCGTCACCGACGCTCTTGGGTCCGCCTTTGACCTGGAGCCCGAGATAACAGGCGACCATTCCGGCGATCAGGCCGAACAACCCTGCCTTGATCTCGGAGAGGATCAGCTCGGGAAAATTTGTCAGCAGCGGAATGCCGTTGACGAACGCGCCGGGGTTCACTCCTTGGAGGAAGACCGAGAACACGAAACCGCCGGCGATGCCGATGGTGCACACCAGGCTGTTGAGCATCAGCGCCACGAACATCGAGGCGAACACGCGCGGCACGACCAGTCGGCTGATCGGGTCGATGCCGAGCACCTTCATCGCGTCGATCTCTTCGCGAATCGTGCGTGCGCCCAGGTCGGCACAGATCGCGGTGGCGCCCGCGCCCGCCACGATCAGCACCGTGACGATCGGCCCGACCTGGGTGACGGCGCCGAACGCGGCGGCCGCACCACTGAGGTCGGCGGCGCCGATCTCGCGCAACAGGATGTTGAGAGTGAAGACCACCAGCACCGTGAACGGGATGGCGACCAGCACGGTCGGCACGATCGAGACGCGAGCCACGAACCAGGCCTGGTCGATGAATTCGCGCCATTGGAACGGCTTGCGGACGGTGGCACGTGCCACCTCCGCGCCGAGTTCGAAGAAGCCGCCGACCGCCCGCAAGGGGACAGCAAGGAGGTTGTTCATACCGATTCCTCCTCAATCGACGGGCGGACCGCAATGTCCGCGTACCCGTACTGCACTGCCACCCCGATCTGAAGACTGCCCAAAGACTAGAACATGTTCCTGTTCATGTCTTCCATTTTCATAGACTCGGAACAGGACTTTTCTCGTAAATCGCCGTCAAAACTGAAACGGATTCTTATTCAAATAGGCTGACCTGCTGTGAGGCGTCACACACCCCGACGGTCATGTCTACCAAGTCCTGGACTGGTGATCAACACGACAGGCAAGACAAAACCGGCGGAGTGCGCGGCGGGCCAACATCAGGCAAACCGCAGACGGGCCTTCTCAGCCCAGATCGCGGAGGTCACGCGCCGAGAAGGTGTGGTCGGCGGGGCGGTCTGCGAAGTAGCCACCGAGGGTGGCGGCGAGGTCGGCCTCGGACCATTCGGCGCCGGCGGCGTCGAAGCGCTGTTCGACGGTCGGTGCCGCCATCAGCGCCACCATCGGGCCGTAGACGACGAATACCTGACCGTTCACCGCGTCGGCCGCGGGCGAGGCAAGGTAGGCGACGAGCTTGGCCACGTGCTCAGGAGCCAGCGGGTCGACGGTGCCGTCTGGCGCGTCCGCGAAGACCGCTTCGGTCATCGCGGTCCTGGCCCGAGGGCAGATGGCGTTGGCGCGCACGCCGTACCTGGACAGCACGCGCGACGCGGTCAGCGTGAGGGCGGTGATGCCCGCCTTGGCCGCACCGTAGTTCGCCTGACCCTCCGGTCCGAGCAGGCCGGCCTCCGAGGAGGTGTTGACCAGTCGGCCGTAGACCGGGGCGCCCGCCGCCTTGGACGCCGCGCGCCAGTAGGCGGCCGCGTTGCGGGTGAGCAGGAAGTGTCCGCGCAGGTGCACCGCGAGCACCGCGTCCCAGTCCTCGTCGGACATGTTGAACAGCATGCGGTCGCGGGTGATGCCCGCGTTGTTGACGACGATGTCGAGGCCGCCGAGGGATTCCTGCGCGGTGGTGATGAGCGCGTCGGCGGTGGCGCGTTCGGCGATGGAGCCGCCGACGAATTCCGCCTTGCCGCCGAGCTCGCGGATCGCGGCGATGGTCTCAGCCGCCGCGTCCTCGGTGAGGTCGTTGACGACCACCGCCGCACCGGCCGCCGCCAGCGCGAGAGCTTCAGCCCTGCCGAGCCCGGCGCCCGCGCCGGTCACGATGGCGACCCGGCCCTCCAATGAAATCTGCGTCACACTCATTGCGCCGACTCTAGAACGTGTTCCACCATCCGACAAGAGCGGATCACGCCAGCCTCAGCGCGGCCTTGGGGCACTGCGACACGGATTCCTCGGCGTCAGCGAGGCGATCGGGGGCGACATCACCCTCGATGACGGTCAACTGATCGTCGTCATCGAGTTCGAACATGTCAGGGGCGATTCCGACACAGACGCCGTTCGCTTCGCACCGGTCGAAATCGACGATGATCTTCATGAGAACTTCCTTCCAGATGGTCATGGCGACACTAACCCGAACAGCCTGGTCCGCGGCGCCGAATCACCCTCAATACTGGAACATGTTCCAGTTAATGTGCAATGATCGGTTTCGGCGGGGCTCATTCCCTGCGCCCCGCCACCCGCCCTTTCAGCTCGACATCGAGGTAGAAGCATGCGCGTCGCGTACACGCCGGAGCAAGAAGAATTGCGCGCCGAGCTGCGCGAATATTTCGCGAAGCTGATGACTCCGGAACGTCGCGCGGCGCTGAGCATGACCACTGGCGAATACGGCTCGGGCAATGTCTACCGCGAGGTCGTGCGCGAGATGGGCCGCGACGGCTGGCTCACCCTGAGCTGGCCCAAGGAGTACGGCGGCCAGGACCGCACCACGATGGATCAGCTGATCTTCGTCGAAGAGGCCGCCATCGCGGGCGCGCCCGTCCCGTTCCTCACGCTCAACTCGGTCGCGCCGACCATCATGCAGTACGGCACCGAGGAGCAGAAGAAGTTCTTCCTACCCAAGATCGCCGCCGGTGAACTCCACTTCGCCATCGGCTACTCCGAGCCGGGCGCCGGTACCGACCTGGCCGCGCTGCGGACCGCCGCGGTGCGCGACGGTGACGACTTCGTCATCAACGGCCAGAAGATGTGGACCAGCCTCATCGCCTACGCCGACTACATCTGGTTGGCCGTACGTACCGATCCGACGGCCAAGAAGCACAAGGGCATCACAATGCTGATCGTGCCGACCGACGCCGAAGGGTTCTCCTGGACGCCGGTGCACACGATGGCCGGGCCCGACACCAGCGCCACCTACTACCAGGACGTGCGGGTGCCCGCCTCGTCGATGGTCGGTCCCGAGAACGGCGGCTGGTCGCTGATCACCAACCAGCTCAATCACGAGCGCGTCGCCCTCACCTCGGCGGGTCCACTGAGTCTCGCGGTCGCGCAAACTATCGAGTGGGCCAAGGAAACCACCCTGCCCGGCGGCATGCGGGTGATCGACCAGGAATGGGTGCGGCTCAACTTGGCTCGCGTGTACGCCAAGGTCGAATATCTCCAGCTGCTGAACTGGGAGATCGCCAGTCGCGCCGATCTCGGCGGCGAAGCGGCGCCGAAGCCGTGGGACGCGTCCGCGTGCAAGGTCTACGGCACCGAACTCGCCACCGAGACCTACCGCCTGCTGATGGAAGTCGTCGGCCCGCACGCCTACCTGCGCCAGGACTCCCCCGGCGCGCACATGCTCGGCCGGCTCGAGCGGATGCACCGTGCCGCGCTCATCCTCACCTTCGGCGGCGGCACCAACGAGGTGCAGCGCGACATCATCGCCATGACCGCCCTGCGCCAGCCCGCTTCCGCCCGCTGATCCCGAAAGCCGGTATCTCCCCATGGATTTCACTCCCACCGAAGCCCAGACCGATCTCGCCCGGCTGACCGGCGAGATCTGCGCCAAGCTCGTCACCGCCGATCGACTGCGTGAGCTCGACACCGCTGCCCGCTTCGACGAGCAGCTCTGGCGCTCGCTCGCCGAGACCGGCGTGCTGGCCGCCGCGCTGCCGGAAGCCCTGGGCGGCAGCGATTTCGGCATGCTCGAGCAGACCGCGATCCTGCGTGAACTCGGCCGCGTGGTCGCCGCGGTGCCCTACCTGTGGTCGATCGTCCTCGGCGCGGGCGCGCTGGCGAAGTTCGGCGATGCCGACCAGCAGCAGCTGGCCGCGCGGGCAGGCACGGGCGAGATACTGCTGACCGCCGCACTCGCCGAGGAACTGCGCGCCACCACCGGCGCACCCGGCATCGTCGCCGAGGCCGCCGGTGCCGCATGGGCGCTGACCGGCACCGCGACCACCGTCGCCTACGCCGACCGGGCCGAACGAATCCTGGTGCCCGCCATCACCTCCACCGGTGTCGGCGTCTTCGTGATCGATCCGGAGCACGCTTCGGTCACCCGTACCGCCCAGCAGGTCGTCGACCTGAGCCCCGAGTTCGTCGTCGAGCTCGCGGCCACTCCGGCCGAGCTGCTCGGCACCATCGAGGCCGGTGCCGACATCCTCACCTGGCTGCGCGAACATGCCTGGCTCGGCCTGTCGGCCCTGCAGCTGGGCACCTTGGAGCGCGCGCTCGAGCTGACCGCCGAGCACACCCGCACCCGCGAACAGTTCGGCAAGCCGATCGGCTCGTTCCAGTCGGTCGCCCAGCGCCTGTCCGACGCCTACATCGACATCGGCGGCCTGCGCCTCACCGTCACCCAGGGCGCCTGGCGCCTCTCGGAGGACCTGCCCGCCGCCGAGGCCATCCACATCGCCAAGTTCTGGGCAGCCGAGGCAGGCCACAAGGTCGCCCACACCGTCGTCCACGTCCACGGCGGCCTCGGCATCGACCGCGACCACATCACCCACAACTACTTCACCGCCGCCAAGCACCACGAATTCGCCCTCGGCGGAGCAACCCCCCACCTCCTCGCCCTCGGCGCGGAACTCGCTAACTAGAACTTCCACCAGTTGGGCCCGTACGGACAATCCGTACGGGCCCAACTGCGTTGGTACGGTGCCGCTATGACCGCTGCGGTGTCAGACGTGAACAGCGAACAGCCCACCGATTCAACTCCTCGCTCAGGCCGAGGCCGCCTCGTCGAATGCCGACTCCGAGGTCAGATAGCGCTGGAGCGTGGGGGCGATATCCCGAACGATCTGATCCGGGGTCAGCGCGACTACCGGGGGCAGCCGCAAGACGTAGCGGCACAGGGCCAAACCCAGGAGTTGGGTGACGATGAGCGCGGCGCGGCGGGGGGCGTCGGCGGGGGTGCCGAAGCGGAGGACGGCGGGTAGGACCTGGTCGGCGAAGATCTCGCGGAAGCGGGCCGCGACCGACTCATCGGTGATCGAGGAGCGGAGCAGGATCAGCAGGGCGGTGTTGTCACTGCCCTCCCAGATCTCGAGGAAGCGGCGGATCAGCAACTCGCCCATGGTGTTCGGGTCCGCGGTACGCAGGTCGGGGAGGTCCAGGTCGATCTGGGCGGCGGCGGCGAAGAGGCCGTCCTTGCTACCGAAGTAGCGCATCACCATCGAGGGGTCGATCTCGGCGTCGGCGGCGATCGCGCGGATGGTGGCCTTGGCGTAGCCGTCGGCGGCGAAACGGGCGCGGGCGGCATCGAGGATGGCGGCCTTCGTCGCGTCGGAGCGGCGAGCGGGATTCTCCTGGTCAGGCATGTCAACAATTGTAGGCCAACAACTGTTGACTTCCCATGACGGGCAGGCTTATCGTTATGCCTACAAGCGTTGGCAAACAAGCGTTGACCAGGAGTCGAAATGACCGCCACCTCACTGCCAGAAGCCACCTCCGTCGTCATCGTCGGCGCGGGTCCCGCCGGGCTCACCGCCGCGATCGTGCTCGCCGAAGCCGGCGTCGACCATGTCCTCATCGATCGACTCGGCGAGGGCGCCAACACTTCTCGGGCCGCGGTGGTGCATGCCAGGACGCTCGAAGTGCTCGACGGGCTCGGTATCGCGAGCGAACTCGTCGAACGTGGGATCAAGGTCCCGACGTTCAAGCTCCACGACGGTGCGAAGACGTTGGCCACCATCGAGTTCGGCGATCTGCCCACCGCGTTCCCGTACACGCTGATGGTGCCGCAGGACGTCACCGAGCAGGTGCTGCTCGATCGGCTGCACAAGCTGGGCGGCACGGTGCATCGGCCACTCACCGTCACCCGTGTCACCGACGAAAATGGCAGCGTCACTGTCGAATACGCGGACGAGAACGATCAGCGCGGCACGATCGACGCCGACTATGTCATCGGCGCCGACGGGATGCACAGCATCGTGCGTGAGCAGGCGGGCATCGGATTCAGCGGCGACACCTACCCCGCGTCGTTCATCCTCGCCGACGTTCGCATGAACTGGCCGACCCCGCGCACCGAGGTCTCGCTACACCTCTCCCCCGAAGGCGTCACCGTGGTCGCGCCCCTCCCGGACGAGGCGAACAACCGCTACCGCGTCGTCGCCACCGTGGACGAAGCCCCGGAAAACCCCACCCTCGACGACATCGGGACCCTGCTGAACGCCCGCGGCCCGGCGGGCGAGATCCGCGTGGACGAGGTCCTGTGGAGCTCCCGATTCCGGGTGCACCACCGCGTGGCCGACCACTACCGCGCAGGCCGCGCCTTCCTCGCGGGCGACGCCGCCCACGTACACAGCCCGGCAGGCGGCCAGGGCATGAACACCGGCATCCAGGACGCGGCGCTACTCGGTGCCCTTCTCGTGAAAGTAACCGCAGGCGAACCGGATTCGATCCTCGATACTTACGAAACCATCCGCAGGCCGATCGCCCTCGACGTCGTCGCCTTCACCGACCGCATGACCAAGATGGCCACCCTCCAGTCCGCCCCGGTCCGCACCGCACGCAACACCGCCTTGCGCCTACTCACCCGAATCCCCGCGATCCGAGGCAAGCTGGCCTACCAACTGTCAGAACTCGGCAACCGCTAACCCGGATTCGGTTCCCCGCAACCGATCCCGAGCACGACGAAAGCCCGCCCGGCGACGCTGCCGGGCGGGCTTTTCGGATCGGGTCGGTACTACGCCGAGCCTGCCTGCGCATGCTCATCCGCAGGCCGCTCGTCGGTCTGCGACTTGGCCCAGCGGTAGTCCGGCTTGCCCGCGGGCGAGCGCTTGATCTCGTCGACGAACCACAGGCTGCGTGGCTGCTTGTAGGACGCGATCTCCTTGCCGAGCACCGGCTTCAGATCGGCCAGGGTGGGGCGGTTTTCGCTACGGCACTGCACGACCGCGCAGACCCGCTGTCCCCAGCGTTCGTCCTCGACGCCGACTACCAGCGCGTCGAAGATCTCAGGGTGGGCCTTGAGCGCGGCCTCGACCTCTTCAGGGAAGATCTTCTCCCCGCCGCTGTTGATGCTCACCGAACCGCGGCCGAGCATGGTGACCGAGCCGTCCTCCTCGACGCGCGCGTAATCGCCGGGAATCGCGAAACGAACCCCGTTGAACTCCTTGAACGTCGCGGCCGACTTGACCTCGTCCTTGTAGTAGCCCAGCGGGATGTGTCCGCTGCGCGCCAGCAGGCCGACGACACCGGAACCCGCTTGGACCGGATTGCCTTCTTCGTCGAGCACCTGGGTGGCCGCGTCGATCTTCACCCGGGGGCCACCGGTGTGGGTGGCACCCTTGGCGACCAGGGAGAGTCCGCCGAACCCGGTCTCCGAGGAGCCGATGGAGTCCGAGATCATCCGGTTGGGCAGCACTTCGAGGAACTCGTCCTTGAGCGCGGGCGAGAACAGCGCCGCACTGCTGGCCAGCACATACAAGGTCGAAAGGTCGTAGGGCGCACCGGTTTCCGGGTTCCCCTCGGCGAGGGCGTCGAGCATGGGCCGCGCCATCGCGTCACCGGTGATGAAGATCAGGTTGATGCCGTGCTTGTCGACGGCCTGCCACACACCGTGCGCGCTGAACTCTGGAATCATCACGGCCTTGCCACCGCCGAACAGGCTGTGGAAGGTGGCCCACTGCGCGCCGCCGTGGATCATCGGCGGGATCGGGTAGCGCACCATCGGCGGGTTGGCCGCGCCGATCTTGGCCAGCTCCCATTCGTCCTTGGTGTACTCACCGGTGACGAAGTTGATGCCGGCGCCGAGGACTCGCCAGATGTCCTCGTGCCGCCACATAACGCCCTTGGGCAGGCCGGTGGTGCCGCCGGTGTAGAGCATGTAGATGTCGTCGGCCGAGCGTTCCTCGAAGTCCCGCTCGCCCGACGAGCCTGCCAGCGCGGCTTCGTATTCCACGCTGTCGGCGCCGATGGGGTCCTCGGTGCCGTCCTCGACGACGATCACCGTCTTCAGGCCGGGCACCTTATCCCGCACCGCCGCCACCTTGTCGGTGTAGCGACGCTCGTGGATCAGCGCCACCATGTCGGAGTTGTCGAAGATGTGCAGCAGCTCGTTCTCGACATAGCGGAAATTGACATTGATCATCACCGCCCGCGCCTTGAAGACGGCCACCATCGCTTCGACGGCCTCGACGGTGTTCCTGGAATAGATTCCGACTTTGTCGCCGGGACGCACACCCTGTTCCTGCAGGTAGTGGGCCAGCTTGTTGGCCCGCTCCTCCAGTTCGGCGTAGGTCGACTCACGATGCTCGCCGACCAGCACGATCCGGTCGGGCATCAAGTCGACAGCATGTTCGACGAGATCGGCTATGTTGTAGCTCACAAGGACAAAAATAGAACGTGTTACTGTTTCTGGCAAGACTAGATCGTCAGGAGATATCGAAATGGCCCACTGCCTGGTCGAGAAGCGCGACCATGTCCTCATCGTCACTATGAATCGGCCCGAGGCGCGCAACGCCCTGTCCGGCGAGATGATGGCGATCATGCGCGACGCCTGGGACCAGGTGGACAGCGATCCCGACATCCGCGTGGCGATCCTGACCGGCGCGGGCGGGGCCTTCTGCGCGGGGATGGACCTGAAGGCGATGAGCTCGCAGCATCCAGGGGACACCGCCTCCAGCGGCGGCTGGGACCCGGCCTACCTCCCCGCGCTGCTGAAGGGGCGGCGGCTGAGCAAGCCGCTGATCGCGGCGGTAGAGGGCCCGGCCATCGCCGGTGGCACCGAGATCCTGCAGGGCACCGACCTGCGCGTAGCCGGGGAAAGCGCCAAGTTCGGCGTCTCCGAGGCCCGCTGGGGCCTGTTCCCGCTGGGTGGTTCCGCGGTGCGGCTGGCCCGGCAGATCCCGTACACGGTGGCCGCTGATCTGCTGCTGACCGGTCGGCACATCACCGCCGCCGAGGCCAAGGAGATCGGCCTGATCGGACACGTGGTCCCCGACGGCACCGCCCTCGACAAGGCCATGGCGCTGGCCGGCCAGATCGCCGACAACGGCCCGCTCGCCGTCCAGGCGATGCTGCGCACCCTGCGCGAAACCGAGGCGATGCCGGAGAACGAGGCGTTCCCCATCGAGGCCAAGATCGGCATCGAGGTGTTCAGATCAGCCGATGCCAAGGAAGGTCCGCGAGCCTTCGCCGAGAAGCGCAAGCCGAACTTCACCGGCTCCTGACACGCCTCAGGGCGCCGGGCTCTGCGCCGGGCGCCCTGTTGGCACAGGGGATTACGCCCCCGGGTAGTCCATGAAGAACGGCTCCCACTGGTGCCCGTCCGGGTCGATGAAGGTGCGGCCGTGCATGCCGACCTGGGCCTCCTGGGCCTTCTTGTCGTCGTTGGTCTCTTCGGTGCCGCCCGCTGCCACCGCCGCGGCGGTGAGCACGTCGACCTCCGCCGCACTGCCCAGCGACAACGCGTAAGCAGCGCCGATGGCACCACTCGTATCAGCGATCGGGCGCTTGCTGAACGTGGTGAAGAAGTCCTTGGTCAGCAGCATCAGGCAGATGTTG
The DNA here is from genome assembly GCF_042754695.1 of Nocardia sp. NPDC059195. Taxonomy (NCBI): domain Bacteria; kingdom Bacillati; phylum Actinomycetota; class Actinomycetes; order Mycobacteriales; family Nocardiaceae; genus Nocardia; species Nocardia sp. NPDC059195. The sequence goes on from NZ_JBHZBG010000026.1 coordinate 33,181, forward strand.
TCGTCGACGACGATGCAGGCCGCGTTCTGATCGGTGAAATCATCGTTGACCTTCCAGCCGAGCGCCTCGTAGAAACCTTTGGACCGGTCGAGGTCGGCGACGGGGAGGTTGATGAAGATCATCTTGTTGCTCATGGGATCAGCCTTTCGGGGCGTCGTTGCGGTCTCGAACATGTAGACGTGGCGGTCGGCGCGGATTCATCGCATCCACGCAAAGTTCGCGAAATCCCGATAGTTCGTTTTCGCCCCTGTCGGCTGTCAGACCCCTGTGGCATCGTGAAACTATGAGCGACGCCACAACCGCCACCACCGGCCCCGATCCCGCTGTACTCGCCGAATTCGAGACGCATCGGCGCGAGTTGTGCGCGTATGCCTACCGCATGCTCGGCTCCTCGTTCGAGGCCGAGGACGCGGTGCAGGAAACCTTCACCCGCGCCTGGCGCTCCTACGATTCCTTCGAGGGCCGCGCGAGTCTGCGCTCGTGGCTCTACAAGATCGCCACCAATATCTGTCTCGACATGCTGGATCGTCCGCAGAGCCGGGCCAGACCGATGGATCTCAACGGGCCGGGCCGCCCGGATTCACCGCTGCCCATGCCACAGCCCGATTACGTGTGGATCGAGCCGATCCCGAACGCGCTCGCCTTCGGCGCCGATCCGGCCGACCACGCCTCCACCAGAGACACGCTGCGCCTTGCCTTCGTCGCGGCCTGCCAGCACCTGCCCGCCACCCAGCGCGCGATCCTGATCATGCGCGAGGTGCTGCGCTTCTCCGCGGGTGAGACCGCGGAGGCGCTGATGATGTCGCCCGCGTCGGTGAACAGCGCGCTACAGCGGGCCAGGGCCACCATGTCGAAGGTGCAGCCCACCGTGGCCGACAGTTTCGACGAGACCGATCCCGATCAACGCAAACTGATCGACGATTTCGTGAAGGCGTTCGAGGCCTACGATATGGACGCGCTCACCACCCTGCTCAAAGCCGATGTGGCGCTGTCGATGCCGCCGTTCGATCTCTGGATCTCGGGCCCGGAGAACGTGGCCGCGTTCATGCTCAGCACGGGCAGCGCGTGCCGCAATTCGCGGATGATTCCGCTGGTCGGCGCCAACGGTTCGCCCGCCTTCGGCCATTACAAGCCGAGCGAGGAGCCCGGCGTCTGGGTGCCGTGGTCGATCACGGTGCTCGAACTCGAGGGCGACACCATCGCCGGCCTCAACTTCTTCCTCGACACCGGGCGCCTGTTCCCGCTCTTCGGGCTCGAGCCGGAGTGGCGCGAGCCCGTCTGAGCGGGAACGGTTCTCACAGCAGGCGGCGCTTGTACAGCTTTCCGTTGGGATCGCGGGGCAGCTCCGCACGGTATTCCACCGTGCGGGGCAGCTTGTACTTGGCGAGCTGACCGGCGGCGAATTCCAGGATGTCGGCGGTGAGTGCGTCGTCGCCCTCGGTGTCGGCCACCGGCTGCACGAACGCCTTCACCTGCTGGCCCCAATCCGGGTCCGGCACACCGAGAACCGCCACATCGGCGACTTTGGGGTGGCTCATCAGCACGCCCTCGATCTCGGCCGGGTAGATGTTCACGCCACCGGACAGGATCAGGTCGGAGCGCCGGTCGCAGAGGAACAGGTAGCCGTCTTCGTCGAGGTAGCCGATGTCGCCGACGGTGAACAGGTCACCGACGCGCGACTCGTCGGTCTTCTCCTTGGCATGGTGGTACTCGAAGCTCGATGTGCCCATCCGCATGTAGACCATGCCCTCTTTGCCCGCGGGCAGTTCGGAGCCGTCGGTCTCGTCGAGCACCTTGATCACCGACCACGGCCAGGCCTTGCCCACTGAGCCTGGCTTGGCCAGCCACTCGGTTCCGTTGATCACGGCGCCGCCGCCCTCGGTGGCCGCATAGTACTCGGTGACGACCGGCCCCCACCACTCGAGCATCTGCCGTTTGGTCTGCGGCGGGCACGGTGCCGCACCGTGCACCATGCTGCGCAGCGAGGAGACGTCGTAGCGGGCGCGCACGTCGTCGGGCAGGGCCAGCAGGCGATGGAACTGAGTGGGCACCATGTGGCTGTGCGTCACCTTGTGCCGCTCGATCAGCGCGAGCATGTCCTGCGCGTCCCATCGATCCATCAGAACTAGCTTGTGCCCCAGCTGGATCGAGATGGTCGAGAAGTTCAGCACGGCCGTGTGATAGAGCGGCGAGCCGCAGATGTGCACGTGGTCGTCGTAGGGCCCCAGCTCGAACAGGCTGAAGAACGCCCTGTTCGGCGCGGGAACGGTATCCGGATCAGCACCGGTGAGCGGACGGCGAACGCCCTTGGGCCGCCCCGTGGTTCCCGAGGTATAGAGCATCGGCGCACCGAGCGAACGCTCCGACGGCCTGCCGGTGTCGGCGGCGCCGAGCCACGACACCGGCCGGAAGCCGGGCACTGTCCCCACGGCGAACCGGGCGTCCTCCGGCAGTTCGGCAAGGTCGGCGGCCTCGGCGGCGGTAGCCGCGAACCGTTCGCTGGCCAGGAAGGCCGCGGCATCACTGTCACCGAGGATGTAGGCGATCTCGGGCGCGGTCAGATGCCAGTTCACCGCGACGATGTACAGACCCGCTTGGTAGGCGGCGAAATACGCGGCGATCGCCTCGACGCCGTTGTGCAGCATGCTGACCACGACGTCGCCGGTGCGCAATCCGATGCCGCGTAGTCCGTTGGCGTAGCGGTTGGCCAGAGTCGCCAATTCTCGATAGGTGATCTCCCTGCCGTCCGGATCGACGACGGCGATCCGCTCGGGATCTGTCGCGGCGATATTCCACAGTCCGAGGACTTGCGTTGTCTGCTGGCTGTTCACCCTTCGAATTTAGAACGCGTTCTACAAAGCAACAAGGGGTTGGAGAAGACTCATTTGTTCGACATTCGATACCGAGATCAGCATCATCGTCACGCCCGCGTCTTCCCACTCCTTCAACCGGGATCGCACATGCGCCTCGTCGCCGAAGATCGCGGTATCGGTGATCAACTCGTCGGGCACCGCCGCGGCGGCCTCTGCCTTGCGCCCGGCCCGGAACAGCGCGGAGATCTCGTCCACCTCCGCGCCATAGCCCATCCGCTTGTACACCTGGGCATGGAAGTTCAACTCGGGCGCGCCCATACCGCCGATGTAGAGCGCGCTCACCCAGCGCATCCGCTCGATCTCCGCCGCAGGATCGTCGGTGATCACCACCTGCGCGCTCGCGGCGATCTCGAAGTCCGCGCGCGAACGACGGGCACCGGGTCGGGCGAAACCCTCGTCGAGCCACTCGTTGTACATGCCCGCCAGCCGGGGCGCGTAGTAGATCGCGAGCCAGCCGTCGGCGATCTCGGCGGTCTGCGCGATGTTCTTCGGACCCTCCGCACCCAGCCAGATCGGCAGATCAGCGCGCAGCGGATGCACGATCGGCTTGAGCGGTTTGCCGAGTCCGGTCGCGCCGGGACCGCCGTAGGGCAGCCCGTAGTGCGCGCTGTCCGAGGTCACCGGCGCCTCGCGCGCGAGCACCTTGCGCACGATGTCGACGTACTCGCGGGTGCGCCGCAACGGCTGGGCGAACGGCTGCCCGTACCAACCCTCGACCACCTGCGGGCCCGAGACGCCGAGACCGAGAATGGCCCGTCCGCCGCTGAGATGGTCCAGCGTGAGCGCGTGCATCGCGGTGGCGGCGGGTGTGCGCGCCGACATCTGCGCGACCGAGGTACCCAGCCGCACCCGTGACGTCGACGAGCCCCACCAGGCCAGCGGCGCGAAGGCATCCGACCCCCAGGACTCCGCCGCGAACACCGCGTCGAAGCCGGCTTCCTCGGCCGCGATCACCAGCTCACCGGCGCCGGCGGGGGGCTGCGCGCCCCAGTATCCGAGTTGCAATCCGAATTTCATGATCGGCGCCCTTTCCGCGAATCCTTGCGAGCAGAATAAGAACCTGTTCTACTCGATATCGTGACCCAGGGGAATACCGCAGTGGAAGTATTGAGTGCACCCCTCAGGGTGCGATTCGACTACACCAGGTCCGTCGGACCCATCATCGGTGCGTTTCTGACCGGACTGCGCGAGGGCCGAATACTCGGCGCTCGCGGCAGTGACGGCCGTGTGCTCGTGCCGCCACCAGAATACGATCCGCTCACCAGCGAGGCGCTGGACGAGCTCGTCGAGGTCGCCGCGACCGGCACCGTTAAGTCCTGGACCTGGGTGTCGGAGCCGCTACCCGGCCAGCCGTTCGATCGCCCGTTCGCCTGGGCGCTGATCCAGCTCGACGGTGCCGACACCGCCCTGCTGCACGCGCTCGACGTGACCGAACCCGGCCGACTCAGCACCGGAATGCGGGTCAGTGCCCGCTGGGCAGACGAGCGCACCGGCCGCATCCAGGACATCGCCTGCTTCGAACCCGGCGAGAACACCAGCACCGCGAACCCTTCCGAAGAAGAACCGGTCACCATGCTGACCACACCCGTCGAGCTCGACTACAAGCACACCGCCTCCCCCCAGGAGAGCGTCTACCTGCGCGGGCTGGCCGAGGGCAAGCTCATCGGCGGCCGTTCCGAAGCAGGCGGGCGAGTGTACTTCCCGCCGCGCGGCGCCAACCCGACCGACGGCAGACCCACCGACGACCTGGTCGAGCTGCCCGCCAAGGGCACGGTGACCACCTTCTGCATCGTCAACGTGCCGTTCCTCGGCCAGCGGATCAAGCCGCCGTATGTGGCCGCCTACATCCTGCTCGACGGCGCCGACATCCCGTTCCTGCACCTGATCCTCGGCTGCGCGGCCGACGAGGTGCGCATGGGCATGCAGGTCGAGGCGGTGTGGAAGCCCCGCGAGGAGTGGGGCCACACCATGGCCAATATCGACCACTTCCAGCCCACCGGGGAGCCAGACGCTCCCTACGAGTCCTACCAGCACCACCTCTAGAGAGGCGACGTTGACCACATCAGCATCCTCCGGCAGCGACGCGAGCCTGCCCGAGATCGCGGTGGTGGGCTTCGCCCACGCACCACACGTACCCGAAACCCACGGCACCACCAATGGCGTCGAGATGCTCGTGCCGTGCTTCCAGCAGCTCTACGCCGAGCTCGGCATCACCAAGTCCGATATCGACTTCTGGTGCTCGGGGTCCTCCGATTTCCTTGCCGGACGCGCGTTCTCGTTCATCTCGGCGATCGATGCGATCGGCGCCGTCCCACCGATCAACGAATCGCACGTGGAGATGGACGCCGCATGGGCCCTCTACGAAGCGTGGGTGAAGCTGCGTTCCGGACAGGCGCAGACCGCACTCGTGTACGGCTTCGGCAAGTCGTCGGCAGGCACGCTGCGTCAGGTGCTGACCATGCAGCTCGACCCCTATCTGGTCGGGCCGCTGTGGCCCGACGCGGTCTCGATCGCGGGTTTGCAGGCGCGTGCCGGTCTGGATTCCGGCCGGTGGACCGAGCAGGACATGGCGGCGGTCGCGGGCGGTGACCTCGGCGCACCCTATGTGGCCGACCCACTGCGCGCCCACGACATCGCGCCGATCACCGACGGTGCGGCCGCGATCGTGCTCGCGGTCGGCGATCGCGCGCGGGAGCTCTGCGAGCGACCCGCGTGGATCACCGGAATCGCGCACAACATCGACGCCCAGGCACTGGGCAGTCGCGACCTGACGCGCTCCCCCTCCACCACCAAGGCGGCCGCGGTGGCGACCGGCGGCAATACCAGCTTCGACGTCGCCGAGCTGCACGCGCCGTTCAGTCACCAGCAGTTGATCCTCGCGGAAGCGATCGGGCTGTCCGCGGACACCCGCATCAACCCCTCCGGTGGCGCCCTGGCCGCCAACCCGATGTTCGCGGCGGGTCTCGAACGAATCGGCAGCGCCGCCCAAGCCATCATGTCCGGCACCGCGAACCGGACCCTCGCTCATGCGACCAGCGGCCCTGCGCTGCAACAGAATCTGGTCGCCGTCATGGAGGTCAAGTGAGCTTCCCCGCAGCGGTGCTCGGCACCGGCCAAACCCATCACGTGACAAAACGTACAGACGTGTCCATGGCGGGCATGTGCCGTGAGGCCATCGATCGCGCACTCGATGACGCGGGTCTGACCATCGCCGACATCGACGCTGTCGTCGTCGGCAAGGCCCCCGACTACTTCGAGGGCGTCATGATGCCCGAGCTGTACATGGCCGAGGCGCTCGGCGCGGCGGGCAAGCCGTTGATCCGCGTGCACACCGCGGGCTCGGTCGGCGGCTCGACCGGCGTCGTCGCCGCCAACCTGGTGCAGGGCGGGGTGCACAAGCGTGTCCTGGCCGTCGCCTGGGAGAAGCAGTCGGAGTCGAATGCCATGTGGGCGTTGTCGATTCCGGTGCCGTTCACCATGCCGGTCGGCGCGGGCGCGGGCGGCTATTTCGCTCCACACGTGCGCTCCTACATCCGTCGCTCGAACGCGCCACTGCACATCGGCGCGATGGTGGCGGTGAAGGATCGGCGCAACGGCGCGAAGAACCCGCTCGCGCACCTGCATCAGCCCGACATCACCATCGAGTCGGTGCTGGCCTCCCAGATGCTGTGGGACCCGATCCGTTTCGACGAGACCTGCCCGTCGTCGGACGGCGCGTGCGCTGTGGTGATCGGCGATGCCGAGGCCGCCGCGGTGGTCGAAGCCGAGGGCAAGAAGGTGGCCTGGGTACACGGCACCGCGATGCGCACCGAGCCGACCACCTTCTCCGGTCGCGACCAGGTGAATCCGCAGGCGGGCCGGGTCGCGGCCGCGGCCCTGTGGGAGTCGGCCGGGATCACCGACCCTCTGGACGAGATCGACGTCGCCGAGATCTATGTGCCGTTCTCCTGGTTCGAGCCGATGTGGCTGGAGAATCTCGGCTTCGCGGCCGAAGGCGATGGCTGGAAACTCACCGACAAGGGTGAGACGGAAATCGGCGGGCGCATCCCGGTGAACCCATCGGGTGGCGTTCTCTCGTCCAACCCGATCGGCGCCTCAGGCCTGATCCGCTTCGCTGAAGCCGCCAAGCAGGTGATGGGCCGGGCGGGCGCCTACCAGGTGCCGAACGCGCGCAAGGCGCTCGGTCACGCGTACGGCGGCGGGTCCCAATACTTTTCGATGTGGGTAGTAGGAAGCGAGCGTCCGGCATGAAATTCACTCTCGGTATCGCATTGAGCCCACTGGAACAGCTCACCGAGCTGGCCAAGACGGCCGAAGAATGCGGGTTCACCTCCATCGGGCTGCCAGACTCGCTGTTCTACATGAAGTCGCAGGCCGCCGACTACCCCTACACCCCCGACGGGAGCCGCTTCTGGGGTCCGGAAACGCCGTGGGTCGACCCGCTGATCGCCGCCGCGACGATGGCCGCGGTGACCACGAAGCTGCGGTTCTACACCAACGTCCTCAAGCTCGGCTCGCGCAATCCGCTGCTGCTGGCCCGCCAGGTCGGCTCGATCGCCAATATGTCGGGCAACCGGTTCGGCCTGGGCCTCGGCATCGGCTGGGCACCTGAGGAATTCGAATGGTGCGGGGTTCCCTACGCCCGCCGTGGCGCACGGGTCGATGAGATGATCGAGGTCATCCGGCTCGTCCTCGACGGCGGCATGGTCGAATTCCACGGCGACTTCTTCGATTTCGACCAGCTGCAGATGAGTCCGGCGCCGAGCGAGCGGGTGCCGTTCTACATCGGTGGGCACACCGGGCCGGCGTTGCGCCGGGCCGCCCGCATCGGTGACGGCTGGACCTCGGCGATGATGAAGTTCGACGACCTCGTCACCACCATCGGTACGCTGCGCGACCTCCGCGCGGAATACGGCCGGTCCGAGGAGCCGTTCGAGATCCAGACCGTCTGCATCGACAAGTTCGGTCGCGACGGCTATCAGGATCTGGCCGACGCGGGCGCCACCGACACCATCGTGGTGCCCTGGCTGGCCGACGGTATCGGGTTCGACGGCGAGCTGGCGGCCAAGCAGGACTCCCTGCGCCGCTTCGCCGAGAAGTACATCACCGACCCCATCATCGCGAAGGTAGCGCCATGACCGACATCGCAGTCGAGAACTCCGCCCGCGCCGCGGGCCTGGCATCCCAGGCCGCGGTCCGGGCCAAGGACCGCGCCGCCTGGGTGGCCCTGTTCGCCGAGGACGGCATCGTCGAAGATCCCGTCGGCCCTTCGGGTTTCGATCCCGAAGGCGTGGGCCACCGCGGCCACGAGGCCATCGGCGGCTTCTGGGACAAGGCCATCGCACTCACCGAATCGATCGAATTCCGCTTCGAGGACTCCTTCGCCTGCGGCAATGAAATCGCCTTCACCGGCCTGATCCGCACCACCATGGCCGGCCACATCATCGACGCCGAGGGTGTGTTCACCTACAAGGTCGACGCCGAGGGAAAGATCGCCGCCTTGCGCGCCTTCTGGGAAGTGGACCGCGCGGTCTCTACCACGCGCCCCGTATAGCGGTAAACGCGAGAACAGCCCGGGACCATTCGGTCCCGGGCTGTTCTCGTTGTCAGCGACTCAGTGCGCGACAGGGCAACCGGCGGTCTGGTAATCGACCGGCAGCTCCTTGATCCCATTGAGCCAACCCGAGCGCAGGCGCTTGGCATCACCGATTCGCGTGATATCGGGCAGATGGTCGGCGATCGCGTTGAAGATCAGATCGATCTCGAGCCGAGCCAGATTGGCCCCGACACAGAAGTGGGCGCCGGTGCCACCGAAGGACAGGTGCTGATTGTCCTTGCGGGTGATGTCGAACTTGTCCGCCTGCTCGAAAACCTCTTCATCGAAGTTCGCCGAAGCGTACAGCATCACCAGCCGCTGCCCCTTCTTGATCTGCACCCCAGCCAGCTCGGTGTCCTCGAGCGCGGTGCGCTGGAAGGAGGTGATCGGGCTCGCCCAGCGGATAATCTCGTCCACTGCGGTGGCCGGACGCTCCTTCTTGTACAGCTCCCACTGGTCGGGGTTCTCCATGAACGCCATCATCCCGTGGCTGATCGCGTTGCGGGTGGTCTCGTTGCCCGCGACCGCGAGCAGGATGACGAAGAAGCCGAATTCCTCGGGGGTCAGCGACTCACCGTCGACGTCGGCCTCGACCAGTGTGGTTACCAGATCATCGGCCGGACACGCCTTTCTGGCCTCCGCCATCTGGTAGGAGTAGCCGAGCAACCCCACCGACGCGGCCACCGGATCGATATCGACGTTGTCGGGATCGTCGTAGCCGGTCATGCTGTTGGACCATTCGAAGACCTTCATCCGGTCTTCCTGCGGCACGCCGATCAGTTCGGCGATCGCCTGCAGCGGCAGCTCGACGGCCACCTGGGTGACGAAGTCCCCGGAGCCGGACTCGGCCGCCCGTCGCACGATGTCGGCAGCACGGGCCGACAGCTCAGCCCGCAGGCCGTTGACCGCGCGGGGTGTGAAGCCCTTGGAGATGAGCTTGCGCAGCTTCGTGTGCTCGGGCGCGTCCTTGTTCAGCAGGACGAAGCGCTGCAGTTCGATCTGCTCGCGCTGGATGTCGTCGTTGAACCGCGGGATAGCGGTGTTTTCGAAGGTGGAGAACACATCGCTGCGGCGCGACACCTCTTTGACGTCGGCGTGCTTGCTCACCACCCAGAAGCCGTCGTCGTGGAACCCGCCAGTCTCGGGCGGCTGCTCGTTCCACCAGATCGGGGCCGACCGCCGCAATTCGGCGAACTCCTCCACCGGAACACGCTCGGCGTAGATGTCGGGGTCGGTAACGTCGAACCCGTCCGGAAGGTTCAGCCGGGCACCCGTCACGGGGCCGGCGTGTTCGGTGCTCGGATTTACCACCAGATGTCTCCTTCGACAAACTGAAACACGTTCTACAATCATTCAAGCATAGGGGTTGCCGCGACGGAAGAACCACGCGGTTTTACCCTGAACTCAAGATCAGAACCTGTTGCAGTTATGAGGGAGATTCAGATGGGCACACCCGTGATCGTCGAAGCCGTGCGTACCCCGATCGGCAAGCGCCGAGGGCAGCTTGCGGGCTTGCACGCCGCCGAACTGCTCGGCCTGGCCCAGCGCGGACTACTCGACCGGGCGGGACTCGACCCGGCCGAGGTCGAGCAGGTGATCGGCGGCTGCGTCACCCAGGCGGGCGAGCAGTCCAACAACGTCACCCGCGTCGCCTGGCTGCACGCGGGTCTGCCATGGCAGACCGGCGCGACCACGATCGACGCCCAGTGCGGTTCGGCCCAGCAGGCCAACCACCTCATCGCGGGCCTCATCGCCACCGGCGCGATCGACGTCGGCGTCGCGTGCGGCGTCGAGGCGATGAGCCGGGTGCCGCTCGGTGCCAATGTCGGCACCGAGGCGGGCACCCGACGGCCCGCGTCGTGGTCGATCGACCTGCCCGATCAGTTCGGTGCCGCCGAGCGCATCGCCCGCAGGCGCGGGATCACCCGGTCCGATATCGACGAATTCGGCTTGCGCTCACAGCAATTGGCCGCCAAGGCGTGGGCCGAGGGCCGCTACGACCGCGAGGTGCTTCCGGTCTCGGCGCCGGTACTCGACAGCGAGGGCGCGGTCACCGGGGAGAAGCTGGAGGTCCGCCGCGACCAGGGTCTGCGCGCGACCACCATCGAAGGACTGGCCGCGCTGAAACCGGTCGTCGCCGACGGCATCCACACCGCGGGCACCTCGTCGCAGATCTCCGACGGCGCCGCCGCGGTGCTGCTGATGGACGAAACCGTCGCGCGCCGAAAGGGTTTGCGCCCGCGCGCCCGGATTCACACCCAGGTACTCGTCGGCTCCGAACCGGAGTTCCATCTCGACGGTCCGGTACAGGCGTGCACCCGACTGCTCGAGCGCTCCGGAATGACGATTGGCGATATCGATCTATTCGAGATCAACGAAGCATTCGCGTCGGTCGCACTTTCGTGGGCTGCCGTACATCAACCTGACATGGAACGTGTAAATGTCAACGGCGGTGCGATCGCAATCGGGCATCCCGTCGGTTCTACCGGCTCCCGTTTGATCACAACCGCGCTACACGAACTCGAACGCACAGGTCAGGGCACTGCCATGGTGCTGATGTGCGCCGGCGGCGCACTCGCGACCGGCACCATCATCGAACGCCTGTAGACTGGACCACACCGAAACCGGGCGCCTAGGTTGAAGATTCATCCCAGGGCGCCCGGAACGTGTCGTACGCCACAAAATCACGGGGGGCAGGGGGATGATGAGATGTCAGCTATCTTCGGGCTACCTTAGGGTCTGAGCGGAAGAACCCTGCGACGGGCACGAACCCGGGTACCCTCGCGCTCCACAAGAGTCGTTGGCGTGACCCGCAAACGCGGCCACCGCCGCCCCTGCACGCAGGTGAGCGTCGGAAATCGTAGAGAAATCCCCAATCAGGCGTAGGTTTTCAGTTACTGAGCCGCTAATATCAATGATACGTATCCGAGATAACGACTGTTAGTACAGTGAAGGGAATTGGGCGGCTCACAATGGCTGATTTCGCGGCGCGGCTGAACAAGCTGTTCGAAACCGTGCATCCCCCGGGGCGCAAGCCGCACACCAACGCAGAGGTTGCGGCTGCGCTGACTGCCTCCGGGCATCCGATCTCGAAGCCGTATCTCTCGCAGTTGCGGTCGGGACAACGAACGAATCCGTCCGATGAGACGGTGGCCGCCCTGGCGAAGTTCTTCAAGGTCAAGCCTGACTACTTCTTCAACGATATCTACGCGGCCAAGATCGATCACGACCTGGAGCTGCTCGCGCAGCTGCAGGGTTACGGACTTCGTCGACTGTCGAGTAGGGCATTCGACCTGTCCGAAGAATCACAGAATCTACTCACCTCGATGGCGGAGAAGCTGCGGGCCAGCGAAGGCTTGCCCGAAATTCCTCCGGACGGAACGGAATAGGATCCACGCATCGGCCGGCCTGACGCACCTGATGGTGTCCTGGGTACGGCCGTAAAACATCGGATACGCAGACAACGGGCCTGAGACGGTGGAAACCACCAGCTCAGGCCCGTTTTCTGCGTGGTGACCGTCGCCGGTCAGCTCGAGGTAGCGGCGTTCTGCGGTGCCGTCTTCGCGGCCGTCACCGCGTTCTCGTACTGATTCGCGAGCGCGAGCACCCAGCCCCGCGGGCTCAGTCCGGGCGGCGGCGCGATCCAGCGCGCGTCGACGAACAAGTCCCCCAACGGATTTCGCGCCCACTCGGCCACCACCGCGGCCCGCTGCGGCACCGAGTCCGGCGGCTCACCGGCCGCCGGGATGACGATGCCGCTGCCCGAGAGCAGATACAGCGCGTCCATCACCTGAGCCATGTGATCGGAAGCCTTCAGCTGCGCCGAGGTGGCGTTCTGTTCGGGCGCGACCACCTCGGGGAAGCGCCCCACCATCAACTTGTGCAGTGGCTGGATCCGGCGCAGCAGGACCTTGGCCCGCCACCACAGCTCGATCACGATCGACACCGCGCCCAGCGCGATCAGCAGCGCGGCGATCTCCCATGCGACCCATCCCCACAGCGGTTCGTTGGGCGGCGTCGGCGCGGCGTGCTGGAAGGCGCGGCCCACATTGGCCACGGCGAGCACCGCCACCAGCGCGGTGCCCGTGATGTAGATGGCGATGCCGCGACCGAGGATGGTCCAGTCCAGGTTGCGCAGACCGGTGGTCACGATGAACACCGCGCCGAGCGCGACCACGATCCAGCCGAAGGTGAACGACCAAGCCAGGGTGATCGCGATCGCCGCCGCGCCGATGCCGTACACGACCATCGCGACCTGGCGCAGGTTGCGCCGCGAGACCACCGGCCACGCGGCCGAGGCCACCACCGAAGTGGCTGTGGTGAACAGGATCCAGGCGGAGATGACGAGGCCGGTGGACAGCCAGCCGCTGTGCACGCCGCCCTTCATCAGATTGTCGATGGCAACAGCCATCTCGGGAATGGCGACGGTGACCGCGAGTGCCACGGCGGCGACCGCGACGACGATGGCCACGCGGGCGGTCGTCGCGGGCTTCACCAGCACGCGACCCACTCGCGCACCCGCGGCAACCCAGACCAGCAGGGCTGTCAACCAGAGTGTCATCCGAGTGCCTCATCGAATCGAAGGACCGAGACGCCTGCGCCCCGGTTGCTGAATACGCGCAGTCGAGTCATGAGCATGGCCGCGAAGGTCTCGGCCTCCCATTCGGCGAGATCGTCGGAGCCGTCGTCGACGATCTGCGCGTGGGCGCGCTGGCTGAGCATGTAGGCGATCAGGTCGTCGCTGACTTCCAGGGTCGTCTCCACCGCGGGCGCGCCCTCGTGGTCGAAGACGATGTGGCCGAGCTCGTGCGCGAGGGTGTGATCGCGACTCGGTAGGGCGTCGGCGAGCACGATGATGTCGCGTTCGGGGTAGAACCGGCGCTGACCGCAGACGCCGGGGCCGAGATTCGCACTGGTGATCTCGATTTCGCGATTGCGCTCCAGCGAGATGGCGTAGACAACCTCGTCGAGACTGGTGGCGTCGAAGTCGGCGGCCACCGCGCACACCGCGTCGACGGCGGCGGCGACGCGGCGATAGGACCGGGATGTGCTCTGGGTCGTGCTCTTACTCATCGAAGATCCCCTCACGACCTCGGTCCGAAGAACTCGGCACGCGCCGCGTTCACCCGCGCTTGGGCTGCCGCGGCACCTTGGAAACTCACTGCGCCCGAACCGGTTCCGGCCAGCGTCAGCGCGATCAGGCCGCCGATCACCGACAGGAGTTCGGGTTCGGGCAGGCCACTGTTGTCACTGGTCGGCTTGACCTCGTGGTTCGGCTTGGCCGCCGGTGCCGGTGCGGCCGCGGCGGGCGGTGGTGCGGCCGGGGCCTCGACCGCGGGCGGTGCTGCTGCCGGAACAGGAACTGCCACAGCGATATTCGGAAGACCGGGGATCGCGGGCGCGGGCGGGATCGCGATCGACGGCAGGGCCGGTACGGCCGGGGGCGAGGGGATCGGGATCAGGAGCAACAGCAGCGGCGAGGCCGAACCCACTGCCGCCGAACCGACCGCGGCCGAACCCACTGCGGCCGAACCCGCGCCGGCGGAACCTACCGCCGCGGAACCGGTGGCGGCGGAACCGACTGCGGCAGAACCTGTTCCGAGCACCGCCGAGCCCGCGCCGAGCGCGGCCGAACCGGTGCCCGTCGCGGCCGAACCGACCGCTGCCGAGCCGGTACCGAGAACCGCCGCGGCACCCGCCGAACCCGTGCCGAGAACCGCGGCGGCACCCGCCGAACCGGTGCCGAGAACCGCAGCCGCGCCGGCCGAACCGGTGCCGAGGATGGCGGCCGCGCCCGCGGAGCCGGTGCCGAGGACTACGCCCAGACCGGCCGATCCGGTGCCGAGCAGCACGCCGAGGCCGGCCGAGCCCGTACCGAGGACCACGCCGGCGGCTGCCGAGCCCGCGCCTGCCGCGGCAGAGCCGGCGGCGGCTGAACCGGAGAGGGGGCCGGCGACTTCCTTCCTAGCGACGTCATCGCCCGATTGGCCGGGGATGGTGAGCGGGGTCCATTCGCTTTCGTCGGCGACCGCGGCACCCGACTGCGGGTTACCCGGGCCGGTCTCCTGGTTCTGGCTTTGACCATTGCCCTGACCGGGCAGGCTCAGCTCACCCATCTCGGGGGCCGGGGTGCTCTGACCACCACTTCCGTTGCCCTGCCCGCTGCTTCCGCTGCCGGGTGCCTGCGCGGCAGGTGTGGATGGTTTCTCCGGGGCGGCCATAGCGACGGCCGGCCCTAATAGCGCACAGCCGGCCAGCACACTCGCAGCGGCAAACACGCGCAACATGCGACCAATGGCCATGCGCTAGATCATCCCCTTAGTTTTTCAGCGCAGAATTACCCCCGGTCGCGACACATTCCGGGATCGACGAACAGTAGCCCATAGTAAACCCGCCGCGCTGGGCCCGCAGAAGAGCACTAGAGTCGTCCAGCCCCCTGAACGTCTGTGACATGGAAAAAGCGCAGGCCGGGGCGGTTTCCCCAGCCTGCGCCCGGAGAGTTAGCTATGCACCGTAAACCGGCTCCGGCGGGGTGCTCTTCTCGATCAGTTCCTTGACGACCGGACCCAGCTCGGCGGGGTTCCAGCGGGCGCCACGATCGACCGGAGCGCCATGCAGCCAGCCCTGCGCCAGCGCGACCTTTCCGCCCTCTACCTCGAACATCCGACCGGTCACCCCGGCGGATTCGGTGCTGCCGAGCCACACGACCAGCGGCGAGATGTTCTCCGGCGCCATCGCGTCGAAGCCCGCGCCGGGGGCTGCCATCGTGTCGGCGAAGACCGTCTCGGTCATCCGGGTGCGGGCGGCGGGCGCGATGGCGTTCACAGTGACGCCGTAGCGCCCGAACTCGGCCGACGCGGTCAGCGTGAGACCGGCGATACCCGCCTTGGCCGCACCGTAATTGCCCTGGCCGACGCTGCCCTGCAGACCGGCACCGGAGCTGGTGTTGATCACTCGGGCGTCCACCGGGCGGCCCGCCTTCGACTCGGACCGCCAGTACTCGGCCGCGTGCCGCATGGTGGCGAAGTGGCCCTTGAGATGCACGCGGACCACGGCGTCCCACTCGTCCTCGCCGAGGTTGACCAGCATGCGGTCGCGCACGAAACCGGCATTGTTGACCAGCACATCGAGCCCGCCGAAGGTCTCGACGGCCTGCCGGATCAGGCGGCGAGCGCCTTCCCAATCGGCGACATCGTCGTAGTTGGCGACGGCCTCGCCACCGGCCGCGACGATCTCGTCGACAACCTGCTGCGCGGGGGTCTCGGTCGTGGCGGCACCATCGAGCGCCGTGCCGACATCGTTGACCACCACGCGGGCACCCGCGGCGGCGAAGGCGAGCGCGTGCGCGCGGCCGATCCCCCGGCCGGCGCCGGTCACGATCACCGTGCGTCCGGCGCAGATCAACTGGTTGTCCATCTCAAAACTCCTGTGGTTATCGGCAGCTGGCGCCGCGGGGTCGGGCGGGAAGGTCACTGGTTGTTCGCGTTGGCGGCGTCGAGGAAGGCCGGGCGTTCGCCGCCGCCGTGGACGAGCAAGGTCGCGCCGCTGATATGCGCGGCCAGGGGTGAGGACAGGAAGAGAGCGGCGTTACCGACGTCGGATGGGCTGGCGAGGCGGCCGAGCGGGACGGTTTTCGCTACCGCGGCCACTCCGTCGGCGTCGCCGTAGTGCAGGTGGCTGAGTTCGGTTTCCACCGGGCCGACGACGACGGAGTTGAGCCGGACTTTCGGGGCCCATTCGACGGCCAGCGACGACGCGAGGTTGTCCAGGCCCGCCTTGGCCGCGCCGTAGGCGGCGGTGCCCGGCGAGGGCCGGTGCCCGCTCACACTGGTGATCATCACGATCGAGCCGCCCGCGTCCTGCTTCTGCATCAACGCGTTGGCCTGCTGGGAGATCAGCAGGGGCGCGAGCAGATTCAGCTCCACGATCTTGGCGTGGAATTTAGGGCTCGCGGCGTCGGCCATCGCGAACGGCGCGCCACCGGCGTTGTTCACCACATGGTCGATCCGGCCGTGTCTGGAGACGATCTCGGCGAACATCGCCGCCACCGCGTCGACATCGCGCACATCGCAGGTGAGGTGTTCGGTGCTGCGATCGGCCACCGTTATCGGCTCGTCGGCCGGTCTGCGCGCGCAGGTCAGCACGGTCGCGCCCGCGGCGAGGAAGGCCCGGCTGACACCGGCGCCGACGCCGCGCACACCACCTGTCACCAGAACGATCTGCTCGGAAAGGTCGATTTCTACAGCCACCGTGTTAACCTACCAAGCAATTGCTTGCTTTGTCTCGGGTTCGCCGAGGCGTGCACGAGGAGACATCGCGATGGGGATTAACCGTCACACCGAAGCCGACGGGGTAGAGGTCGTCACAGTCGACTACCCGCCGGTCAACGCCCTACCCTCGGACGGCTGGTTCGCACTGGCCGAAGCCGTCAGGGCAGCGGGCCGCAACCAGGAGACCCGGGTGGTCGTGCTGCGCGCGGAAGGCCGCGGGTTCAACGCGGGCGTCGACATCAAGGAGATGAACGCCGACGTCGGCCATACCGCGCTGATCCGCGCCAACCACGGCTGCTTCGAGGCCTTCGCCGCGGTCTACGACTGCGAGGTGCCCGTGGTCACCGCCGTGAACGGCTTCTGCCTCGGCGGCGGCATCGGCCTGGTCGGTAATTCCGACGTCATCGTCGCCTCCGACGACGCCACCTTCGGGCTGCCCGAAGTGGACCGTGGCGCGCTCGGCGCCGCCACGCACCTGGCGCGGCTGGTGCCACAGCACCTGATGCGCACCATGTTCTACACCGCGGGCAAGCTCACCGCCCAGCAGCTGCACCACTTCGGTTCGGTGTACAAGGTGGTGCCGCGCGCCGAACTCGACGCCGCCGCGATGGAGGTCGCGAAGAACATCGCGAACAAGGACGGCCGCGTGATCCGTGCCGCCAAGCGCGCGCTCAACGGCATCGACGTGCAGGACGTGCATCGGTCCTACCGCTACGAACAGGGCTTCACGATGGAGCTCAACCTCGCCGGTGTCGCCGACGAGATCAGAGCGCGCTTCGACGACGATCTCGCCGCGCAGAAGAAGGAGAGCTGAAAGCCATGCGCGACAAGAGAATGACCCTCGACGAGGTGGTCGGTGAGCTGCGCAGCGGCATGACCATCGGGATCGGTGGCTGGGGTTCGCGACGCAAGCCGATGGCGCTGGTGCGCGCGCTGCTGCGCTCCGATGTCACCGATCTGACCGTGGTCACCTACGGCGGTCCGGATCTGGGCCTGCTGTGCTCGGCGGGCAAGGTCCGCAAGGCGTACTACGGTTTCGTGTCGCTGGATTCGGCGCCGTTCTACGACCCGTGGTTCGCGAAGGCGCGCACCGAGGGCGCGATCACCGTGCGCGAGATGGACGAGGGGATGGTGAAGTGCGGGCTGCAAGCGGCCGCGGCGCGGCTGCCGTTCCTGCCGATTCGGGCCGGGCTCGGGTCGGCGGTGCTCGACTTCTGGGAGGGCGAGCTGAAGACCATCCCGTCGCCGTACCCCGCCGCCGACGGCCGCATCGAAACACTGGTCGCGATGCCCGCGCTCAACCTCGACGCGTCGTTCGTGCATCTTGATCTGGCCGACAAGCACGGCAATGCGGCATACACGGGCGTCGATCCGTATTTCGACGATCTGTACTGCCTGGCCGCGGAGCGCCGCTACGTCTCGGTGGATCGCATCGTCGAAACCGAGGAGCTGGTGAAAGCCGTTCCGCAACAGGCGATCATCCTCAACCGCATGCTGGTCGACGGCGTGGTCGAGTCGCCGGGCGGCGCGCACTTCACCTTCGCGGGCGGCTACGGGCGCGACGAGAAGTTTCAGAAGCACTATGTGGCCGCCGCGAAGACGCCGGAGTCGTGGGCCGAGTTCAAGGCTCGCTATCTCGACGTCTCCGAGGACGAATACCAGTCCGCCGTCGCCACTTTCGCCGAGGAGCAGAAGCTATGAACGCCGCAGTGCAGAGCGGAACCGTCACCCGCGCCGAGGTCTGTGTCATCGCGGCGGCGGAGATCTTCCGTGGGGCGGGCGAGATCATGGCGAGCCCCATGTCGACGATCACCACCATCGGCGCGCGGCTGGCCCGGCTCACCTTCGAGCCCGATCTCCTGCTGTCCGACGGTGAGGCGCTGTTCTTCGCCGAGGTACCGGCGATCGGCGCGAAAGCACCTGTGGAGGGCTGGATTCCGTTCTCCCGGGTCTTCGATGTGGTCGCCTCGGGTCGTCGCCACGTGGTGATGGGCGCCAACCAGATCGACCGGTTCGGCAACCAGAACCTGTCGGCCTTCGGCCCGCTCCAGCAGCCGTCGCGGCAGATGTTCGGTGTGCGTGGCGCGCCCGGCAACACCATCAACCACGCGACCAGCTACTTCGTGCCACGGCACAACAACCGGGTGTTCGTCGACAAGGTCGACATCATCTCCGGAATCGGCTACGACCGCATCGATCCCGAGAATCCGGCGTACCGCTTCCACCACCTGCACCGCGTGGTGACCAACCTGGGCGTGTTCGACTTCAACGGCCCCGACCACACCCTGCGCGCGCTGTCGCTGCACCCGGGTGTGAGCGCCGACGAGGTCGCCGAGAACACCTCCTTCGAGATCGCCGAATTGGGCGAAGCGGGCGAGACCAGGCTGCCCACCGACGAAGAGTTGCGGATCATCCGGACCGTGCTCGATCCCAAGGGTTTCCGGGAGAAGGAAGTGGCGGCGTGAGCGCGCGTTTGCGGACTCCGCTGACCGAACTGGTCGGCATCGAGCACCCGGTCGTGCAGACCGGCATGGGCTGGGTCGCCGGTCCTCGGCTGGTCGCGGCCACCGCCAACGCGGGCGGACTCGGCATTCTCGCCTCGGCGACAATGACTTTCGAGGAGCTGGAGGCGGCGGTCGCCAAGACCAAGTCGCTCACCGACAAGCCCTTCGGCGTGAACATCCGCGCCGACGCCACCGATGCCACTGAGCGCATCGACCTGCTCATTCGCGAGCACGTCAAGGTCGCCTCCTTCGCGCTCGCGCCGAAGAAGGACCTCATCGCCAAGCTCAAAGACGCAGGCGTCGTAGTGGTTCCGTCGATCGGCGCGGCCAAGCACGCGGTCAAGGTGGCGTCCTGGGGCGCCGACGCGGTGATCGTGCAGGGCGGCGAGGGCGGTGGGCACACCGGTCCGGTCGCCACCACGCTGCTGCTGCCGTCGGTGCTCGACGCGGTCGACATCCCGGTGATCGCGGCGGGCGGCTTCTTCGACGGTCGAGGCCTGGCCGCCGCACTGTCCTACGGCGCGGCCGGTGTCGCGATGGGCACCCGCTTCCTGCTCACCCAGGAAAGCACCGTCCCCGAGGCCGTGAAGCAGGAGTACTTGGCGCGCGGCCTCGGGGACACCGTCGTGTCGGTGAAGGTCGACGGCATGCCGCACCGGATGCTGAACACCGAATTGGTCGACAAGCTCGAGCACTCCGGCGGCTGGCGCGGACTGTCCGCCGCGGTGGGCAACGCGGCGAAGTTCAAGAGCATGACCGGCATGAAGTGGTCGACGCTGATGCGCGACGGTCTCATCATGCGCAAGACCAACGACATGAGCTGGTCGCAGGTGGTGATGAAGGCCAACTCGGCCATGCTGACCAAGGCCGGTCTCGTCGAGGGTCGCACCGACGCGGGCGTGCTGCCCGCGGGCCAGGTCACCGGCATCATCGACAGCCTGCCGACCGTTGCCGAGCTGATCGACCAGATCGTCACCGACGCGGTCGCCCGGATCGAAGCCATCAGCGCGTTGACCACCGAGCCCGCTGCCGAAGCTCGCTGACACCAACCGGACTCACCCCCGACTCGACGGACTGGAGCACCGTCGAGCTCGCTGGGTGACCGGAGCGCCGGACCAGGTGCGACGCCGACACGTCGCGCCGGGTCCGGCGCTTTTCGTTTTATCCGCAGGTCATCGCGGTGTGACGGTGACCCGGTTGTCATGGAAGACCGCGCCGCCGCCGTAGTCCGAATCTCGCTCGGCGATGGTGGCATTCACGGTGGCACCGCCGGTGAACTTGGCCCAGCGCCCCTTGGTCGTGCCCGCGACGCCGGGGCGCACCCGGTCCGATACCTCGGCGACGGCCTCGAAGGAACCGCGGGCGTTGGACACGACCACCGCGGCGCCGTCGGCGATTCCGCGGGCGGCGGCGTCGTCGGGATGCAGTGTGATGTCGGCTCCGCCGGCCCGGCGCCGCAATTCGGGGTTGGAGCCGAAGCTGGTGTTCAGGAAGTAGTGCGAGGCGGCGGAGATCAACACCAAGCCGTCGCCGGGGTCGGCCGGTGGGGTGTAGGACGGTAGAGGGTCGTGTCCGGCCAGTTCCGCTCTGGCGGAAACGAACTGGAGTTTGCCCGCGGGAACCGGGCCTGCCTGCACCTTCAGGAACCCGTCGGCGCGCAAGCGTTCGAGGTCGTGGCCTTTCAGTAGCTGCCTGGCCAGCTCTTCGTCGGAGTCGTAGAGCGCGGGCTCGGTGAGGCCGAACCGCTGCGAGAGCCGACGGAAAGTCTCGGTGGTGGACAGGCATTCGCCGGGCGGTTCGACGGCCGGTTCGTTCCAGATCAGATAGAGGTGCCCGTAACCGGCGATCACGTCGAGGTGTTCGGGCTGCATCGTGGCGGGCAGCACGATGTCGGCGTAGTCGACGGTGTCGGTCCCGAAGTGCTCGAGGACCACGGTGAACAGGTCTTCGCGGGACAGGCCCTCGATCACGCGACGCTGATCGGGATTCGAACCGACCGGGTTGGCCCCGATCACGAACAGCGCCTTGACCGGCGGATCGTCGGTTTCGAGCAGGGCTTCACCGAGCCTGGTCATCGAGAGGGTGCGGACCGGTCGCGGCAGCAGGTCGTCGCGACGCAGTGCGGCATCGTCGAGACGGAAGTGCCCGCTCGTCGAATAGTGCAGTCCCCCACCGGGTATCGCCCAGTCGCCGGTGACGCCGGGCAGGCAGCCGAGCACTCGCAGCGCCATGCCACCGCCCGCGTGCCGTTGCATACCTTGCGACGCGCGGATGGCAGTCGGCCTGGTGCGAGCGATCCGCTCACCGAGCGCGACGATCTGCTCCTGCCGCAACCCCGTGATCGCGGCGACCCGTTCCGGCGTGAATTCCTCGATACGGTCCCGGAATTCGGGCCAGCCCTCGGTGTGCTCGGCGATGAACTCGGTGTCCTGGGCGCCCAGCGAGACCACCACGTGCAGCAGCCCGAGCGCCAGCGCCGCATCGGTGCCCGGCAGCGGGGTGAGGTGTTCGTCGCAGCGCTCGGCGGTCTTGGTGCGCACGGGGTCGATGGAGACCAGGTAGGCGCCGCTGTCCTGGATGAACTTCCACAGGTGGTGGCCGGAACTGAGCGGATTGGTACCCCACAGCAGGATCAGCTTCGACTTCGCGAAGTCCTCGGGGTCCATGCCGCCGGAGGTGCCGAGGGTGTAGCTCAGGCCGGTGCCGCCGGCGACCGAGCAGATGGTCGGCGCGTGGTGCGACGCGCCGAGCAGGTTGAACATCCTGCGCCCCGGAAAGCCTTCCAGCCCTTGGAGATAGCCGAGACTGCCGGTGCCGTGGAACGGCCAGACCGCCTCACCACCGAATTCGTCGATGATGCCGGTGACCCGCGTGGCGATCTCGTCGAGCGCGGTGTCCCAGCTGATCCGCTCGAACTGCCCCGACCCCTTCGGCCCGACCCGGCGCATCGGATACCTGAGCCGATCCGGCGCACCGACCTGCTCGAGATAGCGGTTCACCTTCACGCACAGCGCACCGCGCGTGACCGGATGTTCCTTGTTGCCCCGCAGCCCGGTGGCGACCCCGTCCTCGACGGTCACCACCCACGAGCACGCGTCGGGGCAGTCGAGGGGGCATGCACCGAGCACCTTCACCTGGCCATCGTAGGCCGGATGGGTCGGCCCGAAGGCCGACCCGCCATCTCACTCCGTCTTGATGACCGGGTTGAGAATTCCGCACACCTTCCAGCCACCGTCTTCGTCGACCAGTTTGTAGGTCGCGGTCGAGGTGGTCTTCTTGCCGAGAATCGTCATGCTCATCGCCGTGGTGAACGTCCCGGAACTGCTACCGGAAGAGACATCAACGCTCTTCAAGGTCGTTGTCGTCTTCGGGAGCCCGGTGTCCGAGGGTGCCCCGGTCGGCGTGGCGGCGTTCTTGTACTTCGCGATCTCGTCCCGATCGGCGGCACACACCAAATCGTCCATGTCACCACCCTTCTGGTCGACCCACGCCTGTGCCGCCGCGCGCGGAGTGTCGTAGCCGCCACCGATGACCGAACCGCCATCACTGAACATAAAGAACGCGCCGACCGCGGCGGCGATCAGCACAGCCGCGCCGCCGACGATGAGTGCGATCTTGCCGCCGTTGCCGCCGGACGGGCGGGGCGGCTGGCCGTAACCACCCTGCGCGCCGTACTGCGGCTGGCCCTGCGGATACGGCATCGGCTGGCCTTGCTGGTACGGCTGACCTGGCATCGGCTGACCCTGCTGGTACGGCTGACCCGGCATCGGCTGACCCTGCGGATACGGCTGGCCTGGCCGACCTTGATACGGGTTGGGTTGGTGTGGGTGACCCATTCGGAATTCCTGTTCCCTGTTTCGCGAGTGACACCCATCCGGCACCACTTCAACACATGGCTTACCCACTGCGCCAACATGTTAGCCAGCACAAGGATTAGCAACCCTGCAGTCTTTATGACAGATCGATTGCTGGCAAGCCCCGGAAACCGCCGTATACACGCGACGGCCCGGTGCTGGACACTCCAGCACCGGGCCGTCAGCTGCTCCGCTTCGCGTTACTCCGCTGCGCCGAGACGCTCGATGATGGTCACGTTCGCGGTGCCACCACCCTCACAGATGGTGAGCAGGCCGTAGCGGCCGTTGATCCGCTCGAGCTCGTTGAGCAGCGTGGCGAACAGCTTGGCGCCGGTCGCGCCCAGCGGATGGCCGAGCGCGATCGCGCCACCGTTGACATTCACCTTCGCCGGATCGGCGCCGATCTCCTTGATCCAGGCCAGCACCACGGGAGCGAAGGCCTCGTTGATCTCGATGACGTCGATGTCGTCGATGGTGAGCCCGGTCTTCTCGAGCGCCCACTGGGTCGCCGGAATCGGCGCGCTGAGCATGAAGATCGGGTCCGCGCCGCGCGCGCTGACGTGGTGGATGCGGGCGCGCGGGGTGAGGCCGTACTCCTTGACCGCCCATTCGGAGGCGAGCAGCGTCGCGCTGGCGCCGTCGGAGATCTGGCTGGCGACAGCGGCGGTGAGCGGGCTGCCCTCGCCGAGCGGTTGCAGGGTCGCCATCTTCTCGAGGCTGGTCTCGCGCGGGCCCTGGTCGACCTTGAAGTCGCCGACCGGCACGATCTCGGACTCGAAACGGCCTTCGGCGATGGCCGCGCGGGCGCGTTCGTGGCTGCGCAGCGCCCACTGCTCCATGTCCTCGCGGGTGATGCCCCACTTCTCGGCGATCAGCTCGGCGCCGCGGAACTGCGAGACCTCGCCGGTGCCGTAGCGCTCGTCCCAGCCGGTGGCGCCGACGAACGGGGAGTCGAAGCCGTATTCCTTGCCCGCGAGCATGGCGGCCGAGATCGGGATGGCGCTCATGTTCTGCACGCCCGCCGCGACGATCACCTCGGCGGTGCCGCTCATGATGGCCTGCGCGCCGAAGTTCACCGCCTGCTGGCTGGAACCACACTGCCGGTCGACGGTGACGCCGGGAACCTCTTCGGGGTATCCCGCGGTGAGCCACATGGTGCGGCCGATATTGCCTGCCTGCGGACCGACATTGTCGACGCAGCCGACGATCACGTCGTCGACGACGGCCGGGTCGATCCCGGTGCGCTCGATGAGCCCGCGCAGGGCGGCGGCACCGAGGTCGGCCGGATGCACGCCGGCCAGCGCGCCATTGCGCTTGCCGACCGCGGTACGCACCGCGTCGATCACATAGGCCTCCCGCAACGGGGTGTAGGGGCGGCGCTCGGCGGGTGCGGTCATCGGGAACTCCTATGGCGTGGTGCTCCCGGGCAGGGTGAGCCCGTCGAGCACGATGGTGAGATATTGCTGGGCAAGGTTTTTCACGGTGATCGGGCCACCGGGGGTGTACCAGCGGACCGCCACCCACACGGTGTCGCGCAGGAAGCGGAACGCGAGTTCCACGTCGAGTTCGGGGCGGAAGCTGCCATCGGCGACGCCGGCGGCGAGCACCCGGTGCCACAGATCGCGGAACTCGATATTGAAGTCACGGATGTAGCCGAAACGTTCTACGTCGCGCAGGTTCTTGGCCTCGGCCTGGTAGATCGCGACTGCGGCGTGGTGCCGGTCGAACGCCTCGTAGGAGGCGATGACCAAGGCCTCCAAGGTGTCTCGTGCGCTCAGGGACGCGCCCGCGATCTCGCGGTAGCGGCCGAACAGGTCGTCGAGGAAGCCGCGCAGGATCTCGTCGACCATCGATTCCTTGGAATCGAAGTGGTGGTAGAGGCTGCCCGAGAGGATGCCCGCGGAGTCGGCGATGTCGCGCACCGTGGTAGCACGCAGTCCACGTTCGGCGAACAGACCGGCGGCCAGGCCGAGGAGTTCGGCGCGGCGGGTGCGTTTGACGGTGTCGGGTGCGGTCACACCCGTCATCGTAGTACCAAGCACTTGCTTGGTTTCGGAGAACCCGCCACGGCGATCATGCGCGCTGACTACTCACCGAGACAACCTCGCCGGTCAGATACGAGGTGTAGTCACTGGCCAGCATGGCGATCGTCGCCGCTACTTCCCATGGCTCGGCGGCGCGACCGAAGGCTTCGCGCTCGCTGAGCGAGTCGAGCAGCTCGGTCGAGCTCACCTTGTCCAGGAACGGATGACGGGCGATGCTCGGCGCGACAGCGTTGATCCGCACGCCGAATTCGGCGGCTTCGACCGCGCTGCACCTGGTCAGCGCCATTACGCCGGCTTTGGCGGCGGCGTAGTGCGCCTGGCCGTGCTGGGCGCGCCAGCCCAGGACAGAGGCATTGTTGACGATCACGCCGCCGTGGCCCGCGCCGCGAAAGTAGCCGAGCGCCGCACGGGTGCAGCGGAAGGTGCCGGTGAGGGTGATGTCGAGCACCTGGTCCCACTGCTCGTCGGTCATGTCGACCACCGGGGTCTCACCGCCGAGGCCCGCGTTGTTGACCATGATGTCGATCCGGCCGAGTTCGGCGGCGGCATCGGCGAGCAGCTGATTCACCTGCGCGGAGTCGCGGACGTCGCACACCACGGCACCGACCCGGCGCTCCGGGAACTCCTTCGCCAGCAGCTCGGCGGTCTCGGTCAAGCGGCGCTCGTGCCAATCCGAGACCACCACGTCGGCGCCCTCTTCGAGGAGCCTGCGCGCGGTGGCCGAGCCGATGCCGGTGCCCGCGGCGGCGGTGATCACGGCCGTCCGGCCTGCGAGCAGGCCGTGTCCGGGGATCGAGGCCGGCGCGATCGACAGCGACTTGTTCGCGCCCGAATAGGTCTGCTCACTCACGGGCGTGCCTCTCGCGGGAGACCGAGCACACGCTCGGCGATGATGTTGCGCTGCACTTCGTTCGAACCTCCATAGATCGTGTCGGCGCGGCTGAACAGGTACAGCCGCTGCCATGCGGTCATGTCGTCGGGGCCCAGGATCAGGCCGGCCGCGCCTTGGACAGCCATTGCCAGCTCGCCGAGGTCGCGATGCCAGTTGGCCCACAACAACTTCGACACCGAGGCGCCGCCCGAATCGTCGTGGTCCTCGCTCATGGTGCGCAGCGCGTGCGCGCGCAGCACCCTGAGTCCGACCCAGGAGCGGTCGAGGCGGTCGGCGATCAGCGGGTCGGCGGCGGCGCCGGTGCGGCGGGCCAGGTCTTCGATGTCGGCGAGTTCGCGAGCGAAGCGGATCTGCTGACCGAGGGTGGAGATTCCGCGTTCGAAGTTCAAGGTGCCCATGGCGATTCGCCAGCCGTCACCGGGCTCGCCGACGACCAGGTTCGCGTCGGTCACGGCGTTGTCGAAGAACACTTCGTTGAATTCGGAAGTGCCGGTGAGCTGTTCGATCGGGCGCACTTCGATGCCGGGCTGATTCATCGGAACCAGCAGGTAGGACAGGCCCTTGTGCCGGGTCGAGCCGCGTTCGGTGCGGGCGATCACGAAGCACCAGTCGGCGACGTGCGCGAGCGAGGTCCAGATCTTCTGGCCGTTGATCACCCACTTGTCGCCGTCGAGGCGGGCCGTGGTGCTGACCGCGGCGAGGTCGGAACCGGCGCCGGGCTCGGAATAGCCCTGGCACCACAGCTCGCCGACCGAGCGGACACCGGGGAGGAAGCGCTTCTTCTGCTCCTCGGTGCCGAAGGCGAGCACCGTCGGGCCGAGCAGTTCCTCACCCACGTGCGAGACCCGCGCCGGGGCGTCGGCCTTCGCGTATTCCTCGTGAAAGATCACCTGCTGGCGCACACTCGCACCCCGGCCGCCGTATTCGACCGGCCAGCCAAGGCAGGTCCAGCCCGCCTTCGCGAGGTGGCGGTCCCACGCCAGTCGCTCTTCGAAGAATTCATGCTCGCGGCCGGGTCCACCGGTTCCGCGCAGGTCAGCGAACTCGCCGGAAAGATTTTCGGCGAGCCAATCGCGTATTTCCGCGCGAAACTCCGCGTCGGAGGTCACGGTATCGGAATCTGAGGTCTGGATCACGCCCACGCCGATAGGATAACCTACCAAGCACTTGCTTTGTTAGCTGCTTCGGAAGAACAGCGAACCGTCCAACGGTGAGGACCCCGTGACACCTCCTGCACAAACCACCCCGCAGGCGCTGCGACACATCGCCGCGGCGCATCCGCACGAGCCTGCCCTGATCGACGGCGCGACCCGCCTGACCTGGGCCGAGCTGCTCGAACAGGTCCGCATCGCCGCGCGTGCCCTGATCGCGCGCGGCATCGCCCCCGGCGACCGGGTCGCGATGTGGGCGCCGAACACCCACCACTGGGTGATCGCCGCGCTGGCCGCGCATTCCGTCGGCGCCGCGCTGGTTCCGTTGAACACCCGCTATGTGGCGGCCGAGGCCGTCGACGTGCTGACCCGCGTTGACGCGAAGGCGTTGTTCGTCGCGGGCCCGTTCCTCGGTCGCGATCGAGCCGCGGAGCTCGCGGCGACGGCACCGGCGCTGGGTATCGGCACCGTCGTCGTCATCCCGGTCGAGGCATCCCCCAGCGCGGCGGCACCGACAACGGTGACATGGGCGGAGTTGCTCGCGCAGGCCGCGACCGTCTCCGAAGCAGCAGGCGACGAGCGGGCCGACCAGGTCTCCCCCGACGACATCGCCGACATCCTGTTCACCTCCGGCACCACCGGCCGCAGCAAGGGCACGCTCGTCGCGCACCGGCAGGCTCTCGATGTGGTGCGCGGGTGGGTGGACTGCTCGACCCTGCGCGCCGGCGACCGCTACCTGGTGATCCCCCCGTTCTTCCACAACTTCGGTTACAAGGCGGGCATTCTCGCGTGCCTGGTCACCGGGGCCACGATCGTGCCGCAGGCCACCTTCGACGTGCCCGCGGCGCTGGCGCTGATCGAGTCCGAGCAGATCACCGTGCTCACCGGCCCGCCGACGATCTACCAGACCATCCTTTCCCATCCCCAGCGCGCCGAGCGTGACCTGACCTCGCTGCGGGTGGCGGTGACCGGCGCGGCGACCGTGCCGGTGGTTCTGATCGAGCGGATGCGCGACGATCTCGCCTTCGAGGTGGTCATTACCGCCTACGGCCTGTCCGAATCATCGGGTTTCGGCACCATGTGCCGCCCCTCCGACGACGCGAAAACCATCGCCAACACCTGCGGCGGGCCGATCGCCGGGTTCGAACTGCGCCTGTCCGAGGCCGGTGAGGTGCTGCTGCGCGGTCCCAACGTGATGATCGGCTACCTCGACGACCCCGAGGCCACCGCCGAGGCCATCGACGCCGACGGCTGGTTGCACACCGGCGATATCGGCATCGTCGACGAGCGCGGCTATCTGAAGATCACCGACCGGCTCAAGGACATGTACATCACCGGCGGGTTCAACGTGTATCCCGCCGAGATCGAACAGACCCTGGCCAGGCTCGACGGCGTCGCCGAGTCGGCGGTGATCGGCGTGCCCGACGAGCGAATGGGCGAGGTCGGCAAGGCCGTTGTCGTCCGCAAGGCCGGATCGGCACTCACCGCCGACGAGGTGATCGCCTTCGCCGCGAGCACATTGGCGAATTTCAAAGTGCCCAGGCTTGTCGAGTTCCGCGACCAGCTGCCCTACAGCGCCGCGGGCAAAGTGCTCAAGCGTGAGCTACGTGAGGAGAAGTCGTGAGTTCCGAAACCGAGACCGAGGTCGTCACCTATGAGGTGCGCGGATCGGTCGCCGTCGTCACCATGAACCGGCCCGATTTCCGCAATGCGCAGAACTCGAAGATGACCTATGCCCTCGACGCCGCCTTCGTGCGCGCGGTCGAGGATCCCGAGGTCAAGGTGATCGTGCTGGCGGGCAACGGAAAACACTTCAGCGCCGGGCACGACATCGGTACACCGGGCCGCGACCACGATGTGCACTACGAGAACAAGGCAGCGCTGTGGTGGGACCACCTCGACCGCCCCGGTGGTGATCAGCGGTTCGCGCGCGAGTCCGAGGTGTATCTCGGCATGTGCAGGCGCTGGCGGGAAATCCCCAAGCCGATGGTGGCGATGGTGCAGGGCGCGTGCATCGCGGGCGGGCTGATGCTGGCCTGGGTGTGCGACCTGATCGTCTGCTCCGAGGACGCGTTCTTCTCCGATCCGGTGGTCCGGATGGGCATTCCGGGTGTGGAGTACTTCGCGCATCCGTGGGTGATGGGTCCGCGCGCGGCCAAGGAGTTCCTGTTCACCGGCGATCGATTCGGGGCGGCGCAGGCCAAGGAGTGGGGCATGGTCAACCGCGTCGTGCCGCGCGAGGAACTCGAAACCGAGGTATTCGGTCTCGCCGAAAAGATTTCCGCCATGCCGCAATTCGGGCTGGCGCTCACCAAGAAGGCCGTCAACCAGGCCGAGGATCTGATGGGCATGCGCAGTGGCATGGACTCGGTCTTCGGGCTGCACCATTTCGCGCACGCGCACAACGCCGAGGTCGGCGCCGATTCGCTCGGCGGGATGAACGCCCGCTCGATGAAGGCCACCGCCACCTCTACCGAACAGAACGGGACGAAGTAAGTGGATCTCGAGATCGACCCGGCTGTCCGGGAATTCCAGCTGGAGGTGCGCGAGTTCCTCGCCGCCAATGTACCGGCCGAGCCGCTGCCCTCGATGGACACCGCGGCGGGTTTCGAAGCGCACCGGGAATGGGAAGCGAAGCTGGCCGAAGCCAGGCTGTCCGCGGTGTCGTGGCCACGCGAGTTCGGCGGGCGGGACGCGTCGATCCTCGAATGGGTGCTCTTCGAGCAGGAGTACTACGCCGCGGGCGCACCGGGCCGGGTCGCGCAGAACGGCATCTTCCTGCTGGCGCCGACCCTGTTCGAGCACGGCACCCCCGAACAGCTGGCGCGGATCCTGCCGCGGATGGCTCGTGGTGACGACATCTGGGCACAAGCCTGGTCGGAGCCTGAGGCGGGCAGCGACCTCGCGAGCCTGCGTTCGACCGCGCGACGCACCGAGGGCGGATGGCTGCTCAACGGCCAGAAGACGTGGAGCTCGCGTGCGTCCTTCGCGGATTGGTCGTTCGGCCTGTTCCGCAGCGACCCCGACGCGCAACGTCACCACGGGCTGACCTACGTGATGTTCCCGCTCACCGCCGAGGGCGTGAGCGTGCGGCCGATCCCCCAGCTCGACGGCGAACCCGGCTTCGCCGAGATCTTCCTCGATGACGTCTTCGTGCCGGACCACGATGTGATCGGCGGGGTGAACGAGGGCTGGCGGGTCGCGATGGCGACCTCGTCGAACGAGCGCGGCCTCTCACTGCGCAGCCCGGGCCGGTTCAGCGCCACCGCGCAACGGCTCATCGACCTGTGGGAGGAGACGGCCGACCCGAGCGACACCGCGGCCAGGAACTCGGTGGTCGACGCCTGGCTCGGTGCCGAGGCCTACCGCCTGCACACCTTCGGCACTGTCACTCGCCTCCAAGACGGCGGGCAACTCGGCGCGGAATCGTCGATCACCAAGGTGTACTGGTCCGAGCTCGACATCGCGATGCACGAGACGGCACTGGAGCTGCTCGGCTCGTCCGCCGAGCAGCGCAGCAACTGGACCGACGGCTACCTGTTCTCGCTCTCCGGCCCGATCTACGCGGGCACCAACGAGATCCAGCGCAACATCATCGCCGAGCGCATCCTCGGCCTGCCCCGCGAGACCAAGCGATGAACGCGCCCGGCGAACCCGCCATGGTGCGCCCGCGACACGGGACCAGCAATCATTCGGGCCGAATCGCCCTTCCGAACACAGGAGGTCTGCGATGAGATTCGCGCTCAGTACCGAACAGCTCGACTTCGCCGCCGAGCTGCGCAAGATTCTCGATGCCGGACAGGTGCCCACCGCGGTGCGTGCCTGGGCGGACGGTGACACCACCAAGGGGCGCGCGCTGCTGCGGCAGGTCGCCGACATGGGCGTCTTCGGCCTGATCGTCGACGAGAAATACGACGGGGCGGACGCGACCACCGTCGATCTCGTTGTCGCGCTGATCGAACTGGGCCGCGGTGCCGCGCCCGGTCCGGTGGCCGAGTCCGCCGCCGTGATTCCGGCACTGCTGCAACGTCTTCCGGATGACGCATCCGCGCGACGGTGGTTGTCCGCGCTCGCGAGCGGCGAGTCGCTCGGCACCATCACCTTCGAGACGCAGCGCGGAATCGCCCTCGACGCCGATATCGCCGAGCCGGTCCTCGTCGCTGCCGACGGTCGACTGACACTCGGCGTTCCGGCGACGGATTCGGTGACCTCGATCGACCCCGCCCGCAAGCTGTTCCGCGTCACGGCCGGCGAACTGATCGCCGAGGGGCCTGAGATCGAAGCGGCCATCGACTACGCCTTCGACGCCGGTGTTCTCGCCTGTGCCGCCCAGCTCCTCGGTGCGGGCCGTTCGATTCTCGAACAGACCACCTCCTATGCGAAGCAGCGCAAGCAGTTCGGTCGCGCGATCGGTGAATTCCAGGCGGTGAAACAGCAACTCGCCGATGTGCTGATCGCCCTCGATCTGGCCGAGCCGCTGCTGTACCGCGCGGCGCTCACACTCGATTCGGCCGACCGGGCCCGCGATGTCTCGGCAGCCCTGGTGACCTGCGGTGACGCTGCCCATCGGGCCGCGCGCGCCGGGCTTCAGGTGCACGGTGCCATCGGCTACACCGCGGAATTCGACCTGTCGCTGTGGCTCACCAAGGTCGCCGCGCTGCGGACCGCTTGGGGCACAGCCGATTTCCACCGTGCCCGCATCGCCGCCGCACTGCGCGACGCCGCAGCGGTCTGAGGAGGAACCCATGTCATCGAATGAACTGCTCGAATTCCGGACTTCCGTGCGCGCCCTGCTCGGCAAACACGCCACACCCGCCGCGCTGCGCGAGGCCATGGACACCGACCTCGGGTACGACCCGAAGTTGTGGCGGATGCTGTGCGAGCAGGTCGGCGTAGCCGCGCTCGCGGTGCCGGAACAGTGGGGCGGCGCGGGCGCGGGCCTGGTCGAATCACTCATGGTCGTCGGCGAATTGGGGCGGACGCTGAGCGGGGTGCCGATGCTCGGGTCGGCGGTGCTCGGGGTGCAGGCGATTCTGCTCGCCGGTGACGAACCCTCCTGCGCGCGGCTGTTGCCCGATCTGGCGGATGGGTCACGCACGGCGGCCCTGTGCTGGGCCGCCGCCGACGGCTGG
Organism: Nocardia sp. NPDC059195; assembly: GCF_042754695.1. NCBI lineage: Bacteria > Bacillati > Actinomycetota > Actinomycetes > Mycobacteriales > Nocardiaceae > Nocardia > Nocardia sp. NPDC059195. Next base: position 65,498 of record NZ_JBHZBG010000026.1, read on the forward strand.
GATGCGTCCGGAGTCAGCGTGACCGACGGAACGCTCAGTGGCGCTGCCCATTACGTGCTGCACGGCGCGCAGGCAGACCTGCTGTTGGTACTGACCGACGACGGACTGTTCGAGACAACAGCGGGCGCACCCGGCGTCGCCGTCACCGCGACTCCCGCGCTCGACCCCACCCGCACACTCGCCACCATCACCTTCACCAATGCCCCCGCCACCCGGATCGGCACCGGCGACCCGGTGGCGCTGCGGCGACGATTGCGCGAGATCGCTTGGGCGGCACTGGCTGCCGAACAGGTCGGCGCGGCCAGGCGCTGCCTCGAGATGACGGTCGAGTACACCGCGTCGCGCGTGCAGTTCGGGCGCCCGATCGGCAGCTTCCAGGCGCTCAAGCACCGGATGGCCGATATGTACGTGCTGGTCGAGTCGGCTGAATCGGCGGCGCAGGCCGCCGTCCAGGCGGTCGCCGAGGACAGCCCGTCGGCCGCGGAGGACACCTGGGTGGCACGCAAGCACTGCACCGAGACCTTCTCCACAGTGGCGGCCGAGACCATCCAGCTGCACGGCGGCATCGCCATCACCTGGGAACACGACGCCCATCTCTATTTCAAGCGGGCGCACGCCACCGCCGAGCTGTTCGGCACCGGCCGACGCCCGGTCGCGGCCTGACCGAATTCACCGAAAGCCCCTGGTAGCAGCCCCGCTGCCGGGGGCTTTCGGCATGTTGTGCGCCGTTTCACCAGGCTCCTGAGCCGATCCTCCTAGATTTAGATAGTTAGCTTATGTAAGCTAATCTCTCGTGAAGCAGACAGAGCAGCCATCCGCGGACGACATCGTGGTCGACCTGCTGGTCACTGCTGGTCGGCTGACCCGGCTGGCCGGGGCGATCAGCAACGACGATCTGCCCCGCGCGGTCCTGCGGGCCCTTGCCGTGCTCGACGAGCACGGTGGTCTGCGAGTGAGCGATTTCGCCCGGATCGACAGATGTTCCCAACCGGCGGCAACGGCGCTGATCGGTCGACTAGTCACCGACGGATTCGCCACCCGCACCAAGGACCCGCACGATTCCCGGGCAGTGCTCGTCGCGCTCACCCCGGCCGGCCGGTCCCGCCTCACCGAGGCCAGGCGCGCGTTCGCCGCCGCCGTGGCACCCGGACTCGCCGATTTCGATCTCGATCGGCTGATCCGCCTCGATACCGACATGAACGACCTGCTGACAGCCCTTCGTGCGGTTGCCCGCGGTCATCAGTGATGCAAAACCAGGAGCGCCAATGAACACCGCGGCCACCTCCCCGGCCGGCCAGCCCAAAGCTGTCCTGGCCGTCGCCTTCGCGAGCGTTATCGCGTTCATGGGCATCGGCCTCGTCGATCCCATTCTCAAGCCGATCGGCGAGCAGCTGAACGCGACGCCGTCGCAGGTGTCGCTGCTTTTCACCAGCTACATGGCCGTCACCGGCGTCGCCATGCTGGTCACCGGCATGATCTCGAGCCGCTTCGGCGCGAAGAAGACACTACTGTCCGGGCTGGCGATCATCATCGTGTTCGCCGCGCTGGCCGGCCTGTCCGGCAGCATCGGCCAGATCATCGGCTTCCGCGCGGGCTGGGGTCTCGGCAACGCGCTCTTCATCGCCACAGCACTGGCCACCATCGTCGGTGCGGCCACCGGCGGGGTCGCCAAGGCGATCATCCTCTACGAGGCCGCGCTCGGGATCGGCATCGCGACCGGTCCGCTGCTGGGCGGCGTGCTCGGCGGAATCAGCTGGCGTGGACCGTTCTTCGGCGTTTCGGTGCTGATGGCCGTGGCCTTCATCGCGATCGTCGTGCTGCTGCCGGAAACACCGAAGGCACCGCATCCGACCTCGATCACCGCGCCGTTCAAAGCATTGCGGCACAAGGGATTGCTCACCGTCAGCATCACCGCGCTGCTCTACAACTTCGGCTTCTTCACCCTGCTCGCGTTCACCCCGTTCCCGCTGGACATGGGCACCTACGCGATCGGCTTCATCTTCTGCGGCTGGGGCATCCTGCTCGCCGTGTCCTCGGTGTTCCTGGCCCCGAAACTGCAGGCGCGCTTCGGTTCGCTGCCGATGATGGCACTGTCGCTGGCCCTGTTCGCGATCGATCTGGCCGTGATGGGGATCTTCACCGAGCACAAGATCGTGCTGATCGTCGGCGTCGTGATCGCGGGGGCGTTCCTCGGCGTGAACAACACGCTGATCACCGAGGCCGTGATGATCTCGGCGCCGGTCGAGCGCTCGACCGCGTCGGCGGCGTACAGCTTCGTCCGGTTCGGTGGCGGTGCGGCCGCGCCATGGGTGGCGGGCAAGCTCGGCGAGCACAATATGTCGCTGCCGTTCTGGCTCGGCGCGGCATTCACCGCCGCCGCGGTCGCGGTGCTGTACCTCGGCCGCAACGCACTCGCCCACATCGACGACCACGACCCAGCCCCGCACAGCATCGAGGAAGCCCAGGCCGTCACCGTCGGCGATTGAGCTGTATTTTTGGAGCGCTGGCGCGCTCGATTCGCGGCCCTGGCGGTCCCGCAGTTGCGGGCTCGAGACTAACGCCTGCGGCGTAGCGCTTTCGAACCCGCAACTGCGGGACGGCCGCGAACCGGCCGCTGCGCGGTCGGCCCCTCCCTAAAGGTCGGGGTTCGGGGTTCGGGCTTCGGGTAGCGTCGGTGTATGGCCGAGGACCGACGTGGACTTGTCAAGGTTGAGACCGGACAGAAGCGAGTGCGGGTCTATCTGCGCGGGAAACTGGTGGCCGACACGTTGCGGCCGCTGCTGGTCTGGGAAATCCCCTACTACCCGACCTACTACGTGCCACTCACCGATGTGCACGCCGATCTCGATCCGAACGGGGTCACCGAGCACTCCCCCAGCCGCGGTGAAGCGACGGGCTACGACGTGGCGGTCGAGGGCATGCGGGCCGACGGTGCGGCGCTGCGCTATCTCGACTCGCCGCTGTCGGAGCTGAAAGACGCTGTGCGACTCGATATCGCCGCGTTCGACTGGTTCGAGGAGGACGAGCAGGTCTTCGTGCATCCGCGCGATCCGTATTCGCGCGTCGACATTCTCGGCAGCTCCCGGAACGTGCGGGTGGAGATCGACGGGGTCACCGTCGCGGACTCGCGTTCGCCGCGGATTCTGTTCGAAACCGGTTTGCCCGCACGGTATTACCTGCCGCTGACCGATGTCCGGATGGATCTGCTGAAACCGTCGGACACCCACACCAGCTGCCCGTACAAGGGCACCGCTGACTACTGGAATGTGCGAGTCGACGACACCGAACACGCCGATATCGTCTGGATCTATCGCACGCCGCTGCCGGAGAGCCAGAAGGTCGCCGGCCTGGCGTGCTTCTACAACGAGAAGGTCGACATCTACCTCGACGGGGTGCGGCAGGATCGCCCGCACACACCGTTCGGCTGACTATTCGCCGACTTCGAGCACGCCCTCATCGATGGCCCATTGGATCGACTTCTCCAGTGACGGACACGATTCCGGTCGGCCTGGACGCGCGCCGTGTTCGGCCAACTGCGCGAAAACCGGGCAGTGCGCGTCAGGTCGTTCGGTCCACTGCACCGAGGTCTGATGCGCGCTCGCCTTGCGGACTAAGACCTGCGCCGAGCACGTCTGGCACCGCAGTGGGGTCAGACCGGTATCGAGATAGTGCTGTTTGTCGACCACGGTCTGCGCCCGCACCGCGGCCTGCCGCACGGGCTGATCCGCGAAATCAGGAGCCTTGGCCCAGGTCGGGCGGGTCGCCGCACGCTGCGGCGACTCACCCGACCCCGGCTCAGCCGAAGCGAGCCGCGACGGATCGCCGGACCTTTGCGGCTCGCTTGGAGGGGTCGATGCGCGCTGCGACGGATCGCCAGACCTCGGCGGTTCGCCAGACATCGACCTTGAACTCATGTTCAGACGCCCGCTTCCTCGGATTCGGCCTTGCGACGCAGATTCTCCGCCACCTCGGCCTCCCATGCCTGATTCGCCTTGGTCGTGTCGACCTCGAATTCGAAGCGCTGGGTCATCTTCTCGGTGACGTCGGCGACGTCGACGTAGAACTGGTCGTACCAGCGCCGCAGCTGGTAGACCGGGCCGTCCTCCTCGCAGAGCAACGGGTTGTCGAGCTTGGACTTGTGCTTCCAGATCTCCACGTCCTGCAGGAAACCGTCGCCGAAGAACTTGGCCATCGTGTCGGCCAGCTTCTTCGCGGCCTCGTCGGGCAGACCCTTGGGCTTCTCGACGGACAGGCCCCACTGCAGCACGAACGAATCCTGGCTGACCGGGTAGTGGCAGTTGATCAGCTGGACCTTGATCTCGTACCCGCTGTAGATGTTCACCAGCGGATTGATCATGTAGGACGGTCCGAAGTAGGACGCCTCCGACTTGAGCAGCGTGTCAGCGCCGTGCTTGGCCGCCATGCCGACGTCGGGGCGACCCTTGGTCTCCAGGAACTGCGTCGCCACGTGGCCTTCGAAGACGTTCTTGAAGTACGTCGGGAAGGCGTAGTGGATGTAGAAGAAGTGCGCCATGTCCACGACGTTGTCGATGATCTCGCGGCAGTTGGCGCCTTCGATCAGCAACGTGTCCCAAGTCCAGTCGGTCCAGCCGCTGTTGTGGGTCTCGGTGGGGTTGCCCTGTTCGTCGGTGTACGGGCCCTCGATGTACGGGATCGTCACCTCGTCCGACGGCTCGTTGCCCTCGTGGTCATGCCAGATGTACAGCTGACCGTTGCGCTCGAGCGTGGTCCACTTCCTGGTGCGGGCCAGCGGCGGAACGCGACGCGCGTACGGAATCGCGGTGCACTTTCCGTTCGCGCCCCAGCGCCAATCGTGGAACGGGCAGGCGATGTCGTCGCCCTTCACCGTTCCCATGGTCAGGTCGCCGCCCATATGCCTGCAGTAGGCGTCGAGCACACGGATCTCGTCGTCGGTATCGGTCCACACGACGAGCTTGGTACCGAAGACCTCGACCGCGTGCGGCTTGCCGTCGCGGAACGTCGCCGCGAGACCGACACAGTGCCAGCCGCGTGCGAACCTCGTCGGCGGTGCACCGACGTCGAGTTCCCTCACTTTGGGGTTGATCGCCATCCCGAACCCTCCTCGTTCACTAGAACACGTTACAAAACCGAGCCACTTAACGCCAGCTGTCCAGCGAACTTCTCTGTTGACTCCTGTTATATCCGAGATGGGGCGGTCTTCTCGACAGAAACGAGAACCTGTTCTAATCTCAGAGACGAAAAGAACCGGTTTGTCGATCCGACAAGGGCAGGAGCGGGCTCCGAAATGACGCAAGAAGTGACCGAACGGGTCGAGGCACTGCTGCCGACACTGCGTGAGCGCGCGCAGGAGGCCGAAGACCTGCGCCGCATTCCCGAAGAATCCATGAAGGCGCTGCAGGAGACCGGTTTCTTCCGGCTGCTCCAGCCCAAGCAGTGGGGCGGCCATGCCGCCGACCCGGTGGTCTTCTACGACACCGTGCGCAAGATCGCCAGCGCGTGCGGCTCCACCGGCTGGGTCGCCGGCATCATCGGGGTGCACAACTGGCACCTCGCGCTGTACGACCAGCAGGCCCAGCAGGACGTCTGGGGCGAGGACACCGATGTGCGCATCTCGTCCTCGTACGCGCCGATGGGTGCGGGACAGGCCGTCGACGGCGGCTACATCGTGCGCGGTTCGTGGGCTTGGTCCTCGGGTTCCGATCACGCCACCTGGGCGGTTCTCGGCGGTCCGGTGATCAAGAACGGCAAGCCGGTCGACTTCGGCAGCTTCCTGATCCCGCGCTCGGACTACCGCATCGATGACGTCTGGAATGTCGTCGGCCTGCGTGGCACCGGCTCCAACACCGTCGTCGTCGAGGACGTCTTCGTCCCGTCGCACCGGTTCCTGAGCTTCCGCGCGATGGGCGAGGGCCGCGCGCCGGGCCTCGAGCAGAACACCGACCCGGTGTACAAGATGCCGTGGGGCACCATTCACCCCACCACCATCTCCGCGCCGATCGTCGGCATGGGCTACGGCGCCTACGAGGCGCACGTCGAGCACCAGGGCAAGCGCGTGCGCGCGGCCTTCGCCGGCGAGAACGCCAAGGACGATCCGTTCGCCAAGGTCCGCGTGGCCGAGGCGGCCAGCGACATCGACGCCGCGTGGCGTCAGCTCTCGGGCAATGTCGCCGAGGAGTACGCGTTGCTGCTGGCAGGCGAGGAGGTGCCGTTCGATCTGCGCGTGCGCGCTCGTCGTGACCAGGTGCGCTCGACCGGTCGCGTGATCGCCTCGATCGACAAGCTGTTCGAGTCCTCCGGCGCGACCGCGCTCGCCAACGGCACTCCGCTGCAGCGCTTCTGGCGTGACGCGCATGCCGGGCGGGTGCACGCGGCCAACGATCCCGAGCGCGCCTACGTCATGTACGGCACGCACGAGTTCGGGCTGCCCGTCACCGACGCCATGGTGTAGCCGATGACCCAGACCGCTGAACTCACCTACGAATCGACCTCACGCTTCGCGCAGGTCACCCCCGATCTGAAGCTGCACTACCACGAGGCCGGTGTGGGCAACGGGACAACGATCGTGCTGCTGCACGGTGGTGGACCCGGCGCCTCGGCGTGGTCGAACTTCGCCCGCAACATCCCGGTACTGGCCGAGCACTATCACGTGATCGCGCCTGATCAGCCGGGGTACGGCAAGTCCGACAAGCCGATCGACCACCCGCAGTACTTCGTGCACAGCTCGAACGCGCTGCTCGCGTTGCTCGATCACCTGGAGATCACGGACAGGGTGCACCTGCTCGGCAACTCCCTCGGCGGCGGCGCCTCGGTGCGATTCGCCCTGGACAACCCCACCCGCGCGGGCAAACTCGTGCTGATGGGACCGGGCGGGCTGAGCACCAACCTGTTCGCGCCCGACCCCACCGAGGGCGTGAAGCTGCTCTCTCGGTTCACCTACGAACCGACCAGGGACAACCTGGAGAAGTTCCTGCGGATCATGGTCTTCGATCAGTCGCTGGTGACCGACGAGCTGATCGACGAACGGTTCGCGCTGGCCAATACCCCTGAGTCGTTGGCCGCGATGAAGGCGATGGGCAAGTCCTTCGCGAGTGCCGATTTCGAGAAGGGCATGCTCTGGCGTGACGCGTACAAGCTGCGTCAGCCGGTGCTGCTGATCTGGGGTCGCGAGGATCGGGTGAACCCGCTCGACGGCGCGCTCGTCGCCACCAAGGTGATCCCGCGCGTCCAGCTGCATGTGTTCGGCGGCTGTGGGCACTGGGCACAGCTGGAGAAGTTCGACGAGTTCAACCGGCTCACCGTCGATTTCCTCGGGGAGAAGTGATGAGTATTCGCGCCCTCGGCTACATGCGCATCGAGGCCACCGATATGGCGGCCTGGCGCGAGTACGGCCTCAAGGTGCTCGGCATGATGGAGGGCACCGGGCTCAACCCCGACGCGCTCTACCTGCGTATGGACGATTTCGCCGCGCGTCTGGTGATCGTCCCCGGCGAGCAGGACCGACTGCTGGTCTCGGGCTGGGAGGTCACCGACGCCCCCGGCCTACAGCAGCTGCGGGAGACCCTGGACAAGGCCGGAGTCGCCTTCACTGAAGGCACCAAGGAAGAGCTCGGTGAGCGCCGGGTCGAGGGCATGATCCGGTTCCAGGATCCGTCCGGCAACACCCTCGAGGCGTTCTACGGCGCGCAGTACCTGGGCCGCCGCTTCGTGAGCCCCTACGGCCACAAGTTCGTCACCGCGGAGCAGGGTCTGGGCCACGTGGTTCTCACCTGCACCGACGATGCCGCAGCACAGGCGTTCTACCAGGACGTGCTCGGCTTCCGGCTCCGGGACTCCATGCGGCTACCGCCGCAGATGGTGGGTCGTCCCGCCGACGGCGACCCGGCCTGGCTGCGCTTCTACGGCTGCAACCCGCGCCACCACGCGCTGGCGTTCCTGCCGCTGCCGAATCCGACCGGCATCGTGCATCTCATGCTCGAGGTGGAGAACTCCGACGATGTCGGCCTCTGCCTGGACCGCGCCAACCGCAAGAAGGTCAAGATGTCGGCCTCTCTCGGTCGGCACATCAACGACAAGATGCTGTCCTTCTACATGAAGACTCCCGGCGGATTCGACATCGAATTCGGCTGTGAAGGACTGGAAGTCGACGACCACGACTGGGTCGCCCGCGAATCGACCGCGGTCAGCCTGTGGGGTCACGACTTCACCATCGGATTCAAGCAGTAGAGCAGGGGCGAAGGACATGACAGAGCAAGCACCGGCGATCGACGGCCGGCAGTTCCGCACCGTGCTCGGGCAGTTCTGCACGGGCATCACCGTGATCACGGCACTCGACCCAGACGGCGCGCCGATCGGCTTCGCCTGTCAGTCCTTCGCCGCACTCTCCCTCGATCCACCCCTGGTCCTGTTCTGCCCCACCAAGGGCTCGCGCTCGTGGGCGGCGATCGAGGCGGCGGGTAAGTTCTGCGTGAACGTCCTCTCCGAGGAACAGCAGCCGGTCTGCGCGCGCTTCGGTTCGCGGGAGACCGACAAGTTCGCCGGTGTGGGCTGGCGGACATCCGAACTCGGTGTGCCGGTGCTCGACGATTCACTCGCCACGATCGAGTGCACCGTCGACTCCGTCGTCGACGGCGGCGACCATTACATCGTGATCGGCCGGGTCCACGCCCTCGCCGAATCGGTCGCCACCGGCGGCCGACCGCTGCTGTTCTACCGCGGCCAGTACACCGGCATCGAGCCGGACAAGACCACCCCCGCCCCCTGGCGCGCGGACCTGGACCACTTCCTCACCACCACCAGCCTCGACACCTGGCTCTGAGCTAAACGGGCGCGGCCGCACACACAATGTGCGGCCGCGCCCGTTTTTTGTTTTTAAGTGCTCATTCGTTGAGCACTTTGACGCGGACGATGGTTCACATGACCATCGACTACCTCATCTGCACTGACGCGAACGCTTGGGAATCGTGGCTGTCCACCCACCACTCGTCCGCTGGTGAGGTCTGGGTGCGGATCGCGAAGAAGGGCGCACCCGAGCCATCGGTGACGATCACCGAAACCCTGGACGGCGCGCTCTGTTACGGCTGGATCGACAGCGTTCGACGCAGCCTCGACACCCACCACTACCTGCAGCGGTACTCGCCACGTCGAGCGCGCAGCCCCTGGTCCCAGATCAACATCGCCAAGGCCGAAGCCCTGATCACCGCGGGGCGCATGCGGCCCGCCGGGTACGTGGCCATCGAATCGGCCGTCGCCGACGGCCGCATCACCCACGCGATCACCGCGCTGGAATCAAGAGCACCAGGCCACCACGTATTTCGCTCTCGGGCGATAGTGACGTGATGGCCTGGTGATCAGTGGTCCGGATCAGGCAATACGCAAGGCGACGTCGCTGAGGACCGGTGCGTCGTCTCGTTCGACCACGGTGACGACCGCGATCAGCTCGTCGCCCTCGCGCCATACCTTGGTGCGCAGGGTCTCGCCCGGGTAGAGGACGCCGGCGAACTTGGCCCGGAAACCGCCGACTCGGGTCGCGTCGCTGTCCAGGAGAGCGTCCGTGATGGCCTTGCAGACCATGCCGTAGGTGCACAGTCCGTGCAGGATCGGGGCGGGAAAGCCTGCGCCACGGGCGAATTCGGGATCCGAGTGCAGCGGGTTGAGGTCGCCGGACAGGCGGTACAGGAGGGCCTGCTGCGGCAACGTCGGGGTGAGCAGCTCGGCGTCGGGCGCGCGATCCGGCAGTTCGGCTCGGGTGCTCGGGCCGCGCTCGCCGCCGAAGCCGCCTTCGCCCTTGGCGAAGATGGAGGACCGCACCGTCCACAGCGGTTCACCGTCGGACCCGGTGACGGTGTGCTCCTGCACGATCACCGCATTGGCGCCCTTGTCCCAGATCTCGGCGATCCGGCCGCCCCACATCGCCTTGCCCGCGGCCGGAATCGGCTTGTGCACCACGACTTCCTGGTGCCCGTGCACCACCTTGGCCAGGTCGATCTCGATGCCGGGGAAGCTCACCCTCGGCGGCTCGGTCGCGCCGAGGGTCGGTGCCACCGCCGCGAACGTCGGCAGCACCTGGGGTTCGCGATCGTCGAGGTAGGCCAGCTCGGCCGGATCGGTCGGACGCGCGCCGGCGCCGAGGCCCAGGTGATAGAGCTGCACGTCGGTGGTCGTCCAACTGAACTCGCGCGCAGGCAGAGTCGCGCCGAGCGCGGTCGCTAGATCAATGGGCATTGGTTACTCCTGCGTGTCTGCTGAACAGTATGGATGGCTCGTTCGGTGGGCACGAGAACGCCACCTCCGATCATGCGTCGACCTCGTCCACCGACGCGGTCGTCGAGACGTTGAGGACCGCCAGGTAGCCGATGGTGATCGTCGGGCTGACGCTCATGCGGTCGCCTTCGCCGAATCGGTCGTCTTCTTGGCGACGATGTCGAGGACCGCCAGGTAGGCGAAGGTGATCGCGGGGCCGATGGTGGCGCCGGGGCCCGCGTAGGTGTGGCCCATCACCGGCGAGCTGGAGTTGCCCGCGGCGTAGAGACCGTCGATCACGGAATCGTCTTCGCGCAGCACCCGTCCGGCCGTATCGGTGACAAGTCCGCCCTTGGTGCCGAGGTCGCCGGGCACCATCTTCGCCGCGTAGAACGGACCCTGCGACAGTTCGGCCAGGCACGGATTCGGCTTCACGGTCGGGTCGCCGTAGTAGCGGTCGTAGTGGCTGTTGCCCCGGCCGAAGTCCTCGTCCTTGCCCGCGGTGGCGAAGCCGTTGAAGCGCTCGATCGTCGAGGTCAGCTTGTCGACGGGCACGCCGATGCGTTCGGCCAGCTCGGCGATCGTGTCGGCCTTGACGATGTAGTCGTTCTCCATCCAGCGCGACGGGAAGCGCTGTCCCGGCTGCAGTCCGGCGAAGATGTAGCGGTTGCGGTAGCGCTGGTCGAACACCAGCCAGGAGGGAATGTTCTCGCCGGGGCCAGGGCCCTGACCGTACTCACCGCCGTACATGGTGTGCACCGCCTCGACGTAGGGCGCCGACTCGTTGCCGAAGCGCTCACCCCGGTCGTTGACCATGATGGTGCCGGGCAGGTTGCGCTCGGCCAGTGCGAACCAGGGCTTGCCGCCCTTGAAGATCGTCGGACCCCACCAGGCGTCCTCCATGAACCCGACCGTCGCACCCGCTGCCATGCCCGCGACGATGCCATCGCCGGTGTTGGCCGCGGCACCGGTTGTCCACTCAGTGGTTATCGGCTGCCGCTGGTACTTGGCGCGCATGTCGGCGTTGTGCTCGAACCCGCCTGCGCCGAGCACCACGCCGTAGCGCGCGGTGAAGACGACCGACTCGCCGTCGACGGTGGCTTTGACGCCGGTGACCTTGCCGTCGGTGACCACCAGGTCGGTGAGCGGGGTGTTGAGCAGCACCGGCACGCCGACGTCGAGCAGGCCCTTACGCATGGCGGCGATGATGGCCTGACCCATACCGAGCAGGTGCTTACCGGTGAACTTGGCCAGATAGGTGCGCGCGCCGACGCGCAGCGCCCGCATCGCGCCCTTGGGATGACGGCGGATCAGGTTGAGGCGCACGAAGTCCGCCTGCGTGACCACGACATTGAGCGGCGCCTTGGCGTAGGGCGGTTCCAGGTTGACGAGCTCAGCCCCGAGCACCTTGGCGTTGAACGGCTTCGGCTCACACGACCGTCCGGAACCGCGTCCACCCGGCGCTTCCGGGTAGTAGTCGGAGTAGCCGGGCACCCAGTTCATCTTCAGCGGGCTGTGATCGAGGACGAAGTCGAACGCCTCGGCGCCGCGATCGAGGTAGGTATCGATCTTCTCGGCGGGCACCACATCGCCGATGATGCTGTGCAGGTAGGTACGCGCGTCCTCGCGGTCGTCGGGCCGGCCGGAGGCGAGCAGCGCCTTGTTGCCCGGAATCCAGACGCCACCGCCGGATCGGGCCGTCGACCCGCCGTAGTGCGCGGCCTTCTCCAGCACCACAACGCTCAGTCCCTTGTGGGCCGCGGCGAGGGCCGCGGTCATCCCGGCGGCGCCGCTCCCGACGACCACGACATCGTATTCCCGATCACTCATATAGAACACGTTATAGAAGCACTTCGAAGTTTGACAGCCGAAAGTAGAACTTGTTCCAGTGCGCCCCGTCGTTTGCCCTAGAAAAAGTGGAACGTGTTATAGAAATCACCTGTAGTCGCGTTGTATGGTCAGGTGAACAGGTCACGTCGCCCGGCGAAACCAGTTACAGTTTTGATGTCTGGAACGTCCTGTCCGACCCATGCCGTGCTGCCAAGGAGGTCCGCGTGCTGCCTGACGCGGTACGAACTCAACTCGCCGACGAACTCGCCCGCGCCGAAGACGACCGGGTCGCCGTGGCGCCGCTCGTCGACCGGTTCCCCGACATCGATGTGGTCGATGCCTACGAGATCCAGCTGCTCAACATCCAGCGCAGGCTGAAGGCGGGCGCCAAGGTCGTCGGCCACAAGGTGGGGCTTTCGTCGAAGGCGATGCAGGAGATGATGGGCGTCGACGAGCCCGACTACGGTCACCTGCTCGCCGAGATGGAAGTCTTCGAGGACATTCCCGTCGACACCTCGAAGTTCCTGCTGCCGCGCGTGGAGGTCGAGGTCGGGTTCGTGCTCGGCGCCGACCTGCCCGGCGAGGACTGCACCGAGGCCGACGTGCTGGCCGCGACCGTCGCGTACGCGCCCTCGATCGAACTCATCGACTCGCGCATCAACGACTGGAAGATCGGCCTGACCGACACCATCGCCGACAACGCCTCCTCGGCCGGGTGGGTGCTCGGCAAGGAGCGCGTCGCCCCCGGCGACATCGACATCAAGGCCATCGACGCCGTGCTCACCCGCAACGGCGAGGTCATCGCCGAGGGCCGCAGCGACGCGGTGCTCGGCGATCCGGTGATCGCCGTCGCGTGGCTGGCGCGCAAGGTCGCGACCTTCGGGGTGCGGTTGAAGAAGGGCGACATCGTGCTGCCCGGTTCCTGCACCCGCGCCATCGACGCTCGCCCCGGTGACGACTTCCTCGCCGAGTTCACCGGACTCGGTTCCGTCCGTTTGCGTTTCAGCTGAACCAGACTTCCCTAGGAGTACACCGTGACCAGCAAAGTCACCGCCGCGATCGTGGGGTCCGGCAACATCAGCACCGATCTGCTGTACAAGCTGCTGCGCTCGGACAAGATCGAGCCGCGCTGGATGGTCGGTATCGACCCGGAGTCCGAGGGCCTCAAGCGCGCTCGCGGCCTCGGCCTCGAAACCTCCCCTGAGGGCGCGGACTGGCTGCTCGCCCTCGACGAGAAGCCGGACCTGCTGTTCGAGGCGACCTCGGCCTACGTGCACCGCGCGTACGCCCCGAAGTACGAGGCCGCGGGCATTCGCGCCGTCGACCTGACCCCGGCCGCCGTCGGCCCCGCCGTCATTCCGCCGGTGAACCTGGACACGCTCCGGGATGCGATGAACGTCAACATGATCACCTGCGGTGGTCAGGCCACGATTCCGATGGTCAACGCGGTCTCGCGGGTGGTCCCGGTGTCCTACGCCGAGATCGTGGCGTCGGTGTCCTCGGTGTCGGCCGGTCCGGGTACTCGCGCGAACATCGACGAGTTCACCAAGACCACCTCCAAGGGTGTGGAGACCATCGGTGGCGCCGAACGCGGTAAGGCCATCATCATCCTGAACCCGGCTGAGCCGCCGATGATCATGCGCGACACCATCTTCTGCGCCATCCCCGAGGATGCCGATCGCGACGCGATCTCCGAGTCGATCTTCCGGATGGAGAAGTCCATTCAGGAGTACGTGCCCGGCTACCGGCTGCTCAACGAACCGCAGTTCGACGACCCGTCGCTGGTATCCGGCGGCTTGGCGAAGGTGTCGATCTTCGTCGAGGTCGAGGGCGCGGGCGACTTCCTGCCGCCGTACGCGGGCAACCTCGACATCATGACGGCCGCGGCCACCAAGGTCGGCGATGTGCTGGCCGATCAAATCCTCTCGGCTCGGGTGTAAGGAGATTCGACCATGAACAACATCCTGCAGCCCTACTCGGGCGAACTCGATGTGCGCGTCACCGATACTTCGCTGCGTGACGGCTCGCACCACAAGCGCCACCAGTTCACCGTGACCGAGGTTCGCGACATCGTCGGCGCGCTCGACGCGTCGGGTGTCCCGGTCATCGAGGTCACCCACGGTGACGGCCTGGCCGGGTCCTCGTTCAACTACGGTTTCTCCAAAACCCCTGAGCAGGAACTGATCAAGGCTGCCGCGGAAACCGCCAAGCAGGCCAAGATCGCCTTCCTCATGCTGCCCGGCGTCGGCGTCAAGGAAGACATCAAGATCTCCCAGGACAACGGCGCGTCCATCTGCCGCATCGCCACCCACTGCACCGAAGCCGACGTCTCCATCCAGCACTTCGGCTACGCCCGCGATCTCGGCCTCGAGACCGTCGGGTTCCTCATGATGGCCCACTCGACCACGCCGGAGAACCTGGCCAAGCAGGCCCGCATCATGGCCGACGCGGGCTGCCAGTGCGTGTACGTGGTCGATTCCGCGGGCGCGCTCGTCCTCGAGCAGGTTTCGGACCGCGTCTCGGCCCTGGTCACCGAACTCGGCGACGACGCCCAGGTCGGCTTCCACGGCCACGAGAACCTGGGCCTGGCCGTGGCGAACTCGGTCTACGCCGTGCGCGCCGGCGCCACCCAGATCGACGGCTCGGCTCGCCGCTTCGGCGCGGGCGCGGGCAACCTGCCGGTCGAAGCCTTCATCGGCGTCTGCGACAAGCTCGGTATCAAGACCGGCGTCGACTTCTTCGCCGTCACCGACGCCGCCGAGGATGTGGTCCGCCCGGCCATGCCGTCGGAATGCCTGCTCGACCGTCAGGCGCTGATGATGGGCTACGCGGGTGTCTACTCCAGCTTCCTGCGCCATGCCGAACGCCAGGCCGAACGCTACGGTGTCTCCGCCGCCGAAATGCTCGTCCGCGCGGGCAAGCGCAAGCTCGTCGGTGGCCAGGAAGACCAGCTCATCGATATCGCCCTGGAACTCCAGCGCGAAGCTTCGGCCACCGCCTCGGCCTGAGACGGACCCGCCGAACGGCGTGACCCGGAACCCCGGGTCACGCCGTTCGGCGTTCCACATCGTTGGGTCACCGCGTGCGCGCACCGGCGGCGAGGTAGTCGTCTCCACCGACGAAGTACGTGTGGCCGTCGGCGACCGCTTCGGTGCCGGCCGCAACGATCACGCGCGCGAAGTCCTCGACCGTGGGCAACGGGCCTGCCGCACGGCGGGATTCGACACTGCCCGGGTCGCGCCGTTCCAACAGGCGGACGATGATCGTCCCGTCGATCATGTCGCCGGACACCACCGTGAAACCGACTCCACGCTCACGGAATTCGGGAATCAGCGCTCGTAACGCATCCTCGCCGGCCCGCTTGCTCCGCGCTATCGGCGTGTAACCCTGTGGCACGTTGTCGTTTTCGTGGATGAAGTGCGCCTGATGACTGGTAACGAACACGATCCGGCCGTCCCCTGACATCAGCTGCAGCATCGCCGTCGCCAGGTTCACCTGCGCATCCCGATTGAGCCGGAGTGCGTACCCGGGATCGGCATCCCGCTCGAGTCCACCGGACGCGTTGAGCACCAAGGTATCCAGCCGCCCGAACGTCCGGCCGACCTCCTCGACCATCGTCTCGACAGCCGCCGGATCGGAAACATCGGCACCGAGCACCGAGGCACTACCGCCCGCCGCGGTAATCCCGTCCACGACGTCCTGCGCCCGCTTGCGCTTCTCCCGAAAGTTCACGACGACATGCGCCCCCGCCGCCCCGAACTGCGCGGCGGCCTCCGCCCCGATGCCCCGCGAGGCCCCGGTCACCAGCACGATTCGCTGAACTGTCGAATCCATCGTCGATCTCCTCGTCACATCCCCGACCGGTCAAAACGCTTCTGATTCAGAAGCAACTATCGTGCTTCTGAATGAGAAGCGCAACCGGCGACGAGCCCTCGCAAGCGATCCTGGCCGCGATCGACCTACTCGGCCAGCGCTGGATGCTGCGCGTCATCTGGGAACTGGAACCGGGCCCCCTCGGCTTCCTCGACATCCGCCGGCGCATGGGCAACTGCTCGTCGAGCGTGCTCTCGGACCGCCTACAGCAGCTCCAGTCCGCAGCGCTGATCAGCAAGAACGGACCGCGGGGCGCCTATGAGCTCACCACCGAAGGCGCCCTCCTCGCCGAATCCCTCCAGCCCCTGTGGGATTGGTCCGAACAGTGGACCCCCACCGGCGACGGCAACGGTCGAATCCCCTGGCGGCCCGAGCGCTAGTCAGGCGCGCGGCAGCACACCCACGAGCGCCGTAGTGACGGAGTACCGCAGGGCGTCGCGCAGCTCCATGTTGAACACACCGAGGGCGGGCTCGTCCGCGTAGGCGGCGAGGACGCTGGGTGGCGGCGGCACGTATGCCGACAGGGCACCGGCCGAGATCAGGCTCATCAGACAGAACAGCTGTGCGTCGTCGCCGAGCTCCGGCAGGTGACGGCGCATGAGATCGGCCATGGTCGCGAGCCTCGTGAGGGACGAACGCTTGTGCCGCTTGACCACCTCGACCGAGACGTTGTGCTCGAGGACGCCACCCTGCGCGCCGAAGAGGTCGCAGAGCACCACCCGTTCCGCCAGCGACCGGCTGAGGATCTCGGCCAGCTGACCCGCCCGCACGTCCGGCGCCGCCTGCGCCTCGACGCCCGCGGCCAGCTCGTCCGCAAGCTCGGCGAGCCAGCTCCCCAGGAAGACGTCGAGCAGTTCGAGCAGCACCGCCTCGCGCGACTCGAAATACCGCAGGACGTTCGACTTGGCCAGGCCAACCCGTCGGCTGAGCTCGTTGAGGGTCACCTCGGCCACGGGCATCTCGTCGAGCATCGCCGCCGCCGTGTCCAGGATCGCCCGGCGGCGGATCTCCCGCTGCTCCTCGCTACGCGCCCGCTGAAATGTCACTCCTTCACCCTAGCTTAAAGACCGCCGGTCCCTTGACAGGAGACCGGCGGTCTTTTACATTGATGTTCATAACAGACCGATGGTTCTTAATAAGGAGTACGTCATGAGCGGCAACTGGACCGAGCAGCACATCCCCGACCAGCACGGACGGGTGGCGATCGTGACCGGCGCCAACACCGGGCTGGGTTTCGAGACCGCCCGAATGCTCGCCGAACGCGGGGCGACGGTGGTGCTGGCCGTCCGCGACATCGAGAAGGGCAGGCAAGCGGCCGCCCGAATCAACGGCGACGTCACCGTGCAGGCCCTCGACCTGGCCTCGCTCGACTCGATCCGGTCCGCAGCCGCCGACCTGCGGGCCGCCCACCCGCGCATCGACCTCCTCATCAATAACGCGGGTGTTATGTACACCCCGCGGCAGACCACCGCCGACGGCTTCGAGGTGCAGTTCGGCACCAATCACCTCGGCCACTTCGCTTTCACCGGCCTACTGCTGGACCGGCTCCTACCCGTCCCCGGCTCCCGCGTCGTGACCGTCAGCAGCACCGGCCACCGCATCCGGGCCGCCATCCACTTCGACGACCTGCAATGGGAGCGCTCGTACGGCCGCATCGGCGCCTACGGCCAGTCCAAACTCGCCAACCTGATGTTCACCTACGAATTGCAGCGCCGGCTCGCATCGCACGGCACCACCGTCGCGGTCGCCGCCCACCCCGGCGTGTCCAACACCGAACTCATCCGCAATACGCCCACCGCGCTCCGCCTGCCCGTCACCTGGCTGGCGCCACTGCTCACCCAGCGGGCCGACATGGGCGCCCTGCCCACTCTGCGCGCCGCCACCGACCCTGCCGTCGTCGGCGGGCAGTACTACGGACCGGGCAACCGCGGGGAGATCCGGGGATATCCGAAGCTGGTCACCTCCAGCCCCGACTCCCACGACCAAACGGTTCAGCAGCGCCTGTGGACCGTCTCCGAGGAGCTCACCGGCGTGACGTTTCCCGTCAGCCGGGCCGTACACAGCTAGTCCTGGTCGGTGCGGATCTCGTCGACGGTCGGGCCCTTGGCCGCGAGGCCGCTCACCAGCAGGGCGTAGATCGCGACGATGAGGATGGGGGCGGCCAACGGGGCCCAGATCAGTTGGACGGGGACCCAGGCCGCGGTGGCGGCGGCGATGGTGAACAGGACCGCGCCGCCGACCGAGGGGATGGTGGTGGGGACTACGCCTTCGGGGGCGTGCAGGACGGCGGCGTTCAGCAGATAGGTAGTCGCGACCAAACCTGTTGCCGCTGCGGCTATGACGCCGACATCGGCGAAGGCAAGGGCCGCGATGGCGATCAGGACCGCACCGACCGAGGCCGGGCGCCACCACCAGCTCGCGATCACCAGCACCAGCGCGGGCACGCCGGCGACGGGGTTGATCAGCGCGACCGCCGCGACCAGGAGCAAGCCTGCCAGCAGGGCAAGGAATCTGGTCATCGGCGTACCCGTATTGCTCGGCGATGTTCGGGGAGCAGGCGCATGGCCTGGTCGAGACGGGTGTCTTCGGGCCAGGCGATGATGTCGACGCCGACGGTGCCCATATCCCGATACATCGATGCGCGTTCGAGCTGCCACATCTTGGCCATGGTCGGGTCGAGGCCGTCCTCGAAAGGCGTGCCACGCAGCACGTCGACCGCGACGACCACGTGGCCGCGTTTGCGCAGGTCGATCAGGGACAGCGCGAACTGGGTGTCGAGCAGGGTGGAGAAGGCGACCACGATCGCGCCGATCGGGACGGCCGCGTGCGGCGCGAGGGTGCCGGTGGTCTCGACGTGTTCGTCACCGACGCCGAGGACGGTGTCGACGATGCGATAGAACTGCCTGCGCCCGATATCGGGGCGCAGCCAGCGGGGCGATTCACCCAGGCACACCACGGCGGTGCGGTCGCCCGATTGCAGGGTCGACTGCACCACCTGGGCCGCGCCGCGCACCGAGAGTTCCAGCGAGGCGCTGGCCGGACCAGGCGCTTGCTGGGAGGTGTCGACCATGACGACCACGTCGGCGGAGCGGTTGGTGAACCGCTGGGTGACGTAGAGCCTGCCGCGCCGCGCACTCACCGGCCAGTTGACGGCGCGCAACTGATCGCCCGGCGTATAGGCGCGGATGTCGGCGTATTCGACGCCGGGACCGTGTCGGAGGGTCAGATGGGTGCCGATGCGGTCGGGCAGTTCGGTGCGCGGCAGGCGCATTCGCTGCGGATCGGCGATGGGATAAACATAGAGTTTGGCCGCGGGCAGCTCGGTTGTCGCGACCGCGAGACCGGCCGGACTCAGCGCGGACACCTTGACCTGCACCGGATAACGTCCCCAGCGGGTGGCCGAGAGCCCGAGTCGCAGGCCGGCGGGGGCGCCGCCGGAATCGTGGGCTTCCTCCACCTCGACCTCGAGGCCGGGCATCGGCAGGGCCGTCATCCGTAGCAGCGCGTGCCCACTGTCGACGAAAGCGACAGCGCTGCAACCGATCACCTCGCTCTCGAAACAGCGAACGGTGCCACTGCCGTCGACCTGCACCCTGGTCGGCGCCTGCTGCCACGGCGCGGTGGCCAGCACCCCGAGCATCGGCGCCGCGAACACGACCAGCTGCCACTGCCCGAGCAGCACCGCGACGACCAGTGCCGCTGCCGCGCAACCGGCCAGGATGAACACCAGCGGGGCGGGCCGCCACCGGAGGTCGACCTCGACCGTTCTGGATTCGTCGCGATGCTTCATGTGCTCGTGGCGCGGGGCACCGGTAGCCGGCGGAGCAGTTCGGTGATGACGTCCTCACCGCGAATGCGGCGGACCCACATCTCGGGGCGCAGGGTGATGCGGTGCGACATCGCCGCGACCGCCAGCGCTTTCACATCTTCGGGGATCACGTAGTCGCGACCGAGCAGCAGGGCCCTGGCCCGTGACATCTGCACCAGATCGAGTTCGGCACGCGGGCTGGCACCGACCTCCACCTGTGGATGACTACGGGTAGCCGAGGCCAGCGCGACGACGTAGCTCACCACGTCGGGGTGCACGGTGACGAATTCGACCGACTGCCGCATCTCCATCAGCCCCTGCGCGTCGACGACCTGGCCCACCTGCGGTGCGGTGGAACCACGTTCGAGCCTGCGCCGGATCATCTGGGTCTCGTCGGCCTCGGAGAGGTAGCCCAGGCGCAGTTGGATGGCGAAGCGGTCGAGCTGCGCCTCGGGCAGCGGGTAGGTGCCCTCGTACTCGATCGGGTTGTCGGTGGCCAGCACAACGAAAGGCTGTGGGAGCAGGAAGGTCTCGCCGTCGATGCTCACCTGACCCTCGGCCATGGCCTCCAGCAGGGCGGCCTGGGTCTTGGGGGGCGTGCGGTTGATCTCGTCGGCGAGCAGCACATTGGTGAACACCGGGCCGCGACGGAAATTGAACCGGCCCGACGCCATGTCATAGATCGTGGAACCCAGCAGGTCGGCGGGCAGTAAATCCGGCGTGAACTGCACGCGGGTGAAGTCGAGTCCGAGCGCGGCCGCGAAAGACCGCGCGATCAAGGTCTTTCCGAGGCCGGGCAGGTCCTCGATGAGTACATGCCCTCCGGCCAGCACGGCAATCATGATGAGCTGCAGCTCATCTCGCTTGCCGACCACGACACGGCCCAGCTCACGCAGTACGGCATCGGAGCGCTGGACGGTCACGTTCAACGGCATTGTCATCGGTGGCCTCTAACCCCTCACATCGTCTGCAAACGGCGCAGGATCTCATCCAGCGCCTCTCTACCCGGTGCGCGACCGGTTTGATCGCGCAGCGCGGAGTTCGCCGGATCCACCCAGCGCCACAGTTCAGGTCCGAACTGCAGCTGACCGGCGGCCTCGGTGGCCCGGCGATTCTTGGAAATCCGCAACCCGGTGGACACCTCGAATTCCTTGGCGAGCAACGGCCGCAGGTGGCGGTCCCAGTCGGCACGGGTGCCGTCGGCGCGCGCGGTGAGCATCTCGGCGCGCGCGTGCCAGCGACCGAGCATCTCCGCCGGTCCGTTGTCGATGTACTCGGTGAGCGGTTCCTCACGGATCACCCGGTGGCGCAGCGACCAGACCAGCATCGCGAGCGCCGCGGCCACCGGAACGGTGACAGCGAGCAGCACCGAGTCACGGTTCAGCCGCACCAACACCACTTCGATCACAACGACCGCGAGCACGGCCGTGACAATCACCGAAGTCCGATTCACGCGGTCACCAGCCTGCGTTGCAGATCGGTGAGCACGATGCGCAGCAGTTGTTCGGCGCGCATGCGCTGCCATTCGAGCATCGAGTGCGGGCTGAACCGCGCCTCCTCGAAAAGCGCGACCAGCTCACGGGCCGAAGCATCGTGCAGCACACCGCTTTCGAAGGCTCGGGCCAGCACTTCCATCGGGGTGTCCGAGGCCAGCGGGCGGGCGGCGAGGTCGCTGGACAGGCCGCGCTCCATCGCCACATAACAGGCGATGATGGCGGTGCGCGGATCCTGACCGGGGGCGTTCATCGCGGCGAGGCCCATTTCGGCAGCGCGCGTGAGGGAATCGACCGCGCTGGCGCTCGGTTCGTCCTCGATGGCCGCGGCGTTGGCCGGTTCGCGGCGCGCGGCCACGGCGACGACGACCAGGCCGACCAGGGCGACCACGATCAGCACGATGGCCAGGATCGCCGCGATCACCAGGGCGGTGCCGGTGAGTTCCGTAGGTCCGGTCGTGGGATCGGCGGCATGGGTGTCGGTCGTCGGCACGGGGCCGGAGCCCTCGGACAGCGTCTCGGCGGCCGGCTGCATCGGGCGGGCACCGGGCAGCAGGAACAGCGCGGTGACACCACCGGCGAAGATCAGCGCGACCCCGGCCACGGCGATCGGGATCAGCAGCGCCATCCTGCGCCACTTGATGCGCGGCATGGCGTCGCGTTCGGCTTCCGGCATCGCCAGCGGCAGCCGATGCTGGCTGGCGATCACGCCCGCGACCAGGATGACGATCGAGACCAGCAGCAGTACCGGCATCACGGCGATGAGCAGCGGCGAAGGGGCGCCGGTCGAGTGCGGCCCGGCGCCGGGCAGGGTGCCCTGCAACGCGATCGTCGCGGCGACGATCAGTGCGATCACGACAATCGCCCGCGTAATGGGCTGATTCACCCCGATCACAGCTGTACCACCAAACCCCAGAGCCTGCACAAATCAGCCACATAGTTACATGGCGAGTGGTCCGCTCGAGAGTGAATCGACACTTTCGGCCACTCTGCCTTTATTGTCCCCCCGAGATCAAGGGCCCGCTATGCAATGCGAGCCTTTCAGCACGCAATTATCGGCAGCTCACCGAGACGGCTGGCGGTGCGCGCCAGATCGGGAATCGCGGGGACGCCCGCGGTCAACTCATGTGGGGGTTCGGCGGCGTGGATGGTGAACGGCAGATCGGCGTCGTAGAGGACATCGACGAGGTTCACCAGGCGCATGGACCAATCGGGCGGGACCTCGCGAAGTGGCGGGACCTCGCGCATGGTCCAGTGGCGGAAGCGCTCGGCGAGGCGGAGGTAGTCGGCGGCGCTCGTGGGGGCGGCACAGATGCCGTGGAAGTCGAGGGTGATGGTGTCGGTGGCGGCGTGCGCGCGAATGGTTCGGCCGTTGCCGAGGGGCACGTCGACGGCGGACCGCTCGATGTCGTGAGAGTAAGCCTGCCCCACAGCGGGCGAACCCGTGCTGTGACGAGCAACGGCAGAGCCTACGCGAGGTGACACCGATCCGACACCCCCTGTGAGCACGTAGCGACCCGCGAGGAAGCCGGCGTCGCGGTGTGGCGTGCGGGTGCGGTAGTCGAGTGGTCCATCGAGGGTGATGGTGTCGAGGTTGGCGAGGATCAACTCGATGGTGGGCAAGAAGGCATCGTGGAACAACGGGTTGGGCAGGAGGTCGCGTGGCCGGTAGTTCGAGGTGACCACGAGGGTGCGGTGGTCGGCGAAGAGGGCTTCGAGCATGCGAGCGACGAGCATGGCGTCGCCGATGTCGTTGACGTGGAATTCGTCGAAGCAGACCAGGTCGGCGGCGCCGAGGAGTTCGTCGATGGCGCGTTCGATCGAGCCGAGGGTGTGGGTGGCGGAGTGCAGGGCCGCGAAGAAGGTGTGGAAGTGGAAGCGGCGCTTGCGGTTTGTGTCGACCGAGGCGAAGAAGCGGTCCATCACCATCGTCTTGCCGCGACCCGGGCGGCCGTGCAGGTAGATACCCGCGCGCAGGTCACCGGGTCGACCTGGATGTCGGTCGCCGCGTGCAGCGGGGCGCCCGCGCGGTATGGCAGATGCGCCCGGCCATCGGTTGCCGCGTTGAGCGGGGCGTCTGCGCGGGATGCCGAAACGACCCGTGCGCCGATCGTCGTGTTCGGCGGGGCGCCCGAGAGGGCGGACCTCGTCGAGCAGTGATTCGAGCGCGTGTAGGGCCGCTTGTTGGGCGGGGTCGAGCACCACGGTGTCGGGTTCCATGCGAGCCTCCTTGATCCTCTACAGTTGTAGAGGACGGGCGTCGCCGACGGCCAGGAGAGGTGACGATGTCCACAGACCGGCGGGCACAGATCGTGGCGGGCGCCATCGAACTCATCGCGACACGGGGAATCCGCGCGCTCACCCACCGCGCGCTGGACACTCAGCTGGCGTTGCCTCCGGGTTCGACCTCGTACTACTTCCGCACGCGACAGGCCTTGATCGAAGCGGTCGCAGCTGGGATCACTGCCCGGTCGCGCGCGGATTTCCTTGCCGCACAAGCGAACTTCCCGAGCGGGCAGCCCCTGGACCCTGCGCAGGTCGCACGCGATATCGCGACTTGGCTCGATCAGCTACTCAACCATCGCCGCCACGACCTGATCGCCCGGCACGCCTTGATCATCGAGGTGCTCTCCGACCCCGAACTACACGCCCGCCTGGCAGGCAGCCTGTTCTCGCTGGAGCGCGCCACCGATCTGTTCGAGGCGCTCGGCGCCGCCGAACCCCGCGAGTCGGCCCACGATTTCCTCGCGCTGCTGGAAGGACTCGTCTTCGATCGGTTCGCGGGACTGCGCGCGGGATCGTCGGGCGACGTCGATCAGCTCGCCCGGCCGCTGGCCGAGTTTCTCCACAAGTGGCCGCAATATCAGCCGGGCCAACCGAATTCGGAATAGGGAGCGGCCGAATTCAGCGCCGCCAATCCGAGAGCGGAATACTCGATCAGGTCGGCGGGTAATTCACCCAGCGAAAACCACTGCAGTGCATAGCATTTATCGGGTTCACGATTGAAAGGTTCACCGCGCCAATCCTCGGCACGAAAGAACAGGCCGAGCCGGGAGTCACGGCCGGGGGCGGTGACATGGGCGACGTGAAACAGACGCAACGCGGTGGGATCGAGGTCGACCCCGACCTCCTCCGCGGCTTCCCGGACCGCGGCCGTCGCCACCGATTCGCCTGCCTCGAGCTTTCCCGACGGCAGGTGCCAGCGGTGATCGAACTCGTCGCCGCTGCGGCGCAGGCTCAACAGGACCTGGTCACCGCGGATCAGCAGGATGTGCACGTCGACCAGGTGGCGGGGAGTCACCTGGTCGAGCGTACGAGAGGCGCGGCCCGAACGGGCACCGTGTTACGACGTCAGCACCAGCCCGGAGGTGGGGACGCCGGTGCCCGCGGTAACCAGGATGCGTTCCAGGGCGTCTACCTGGTTGACCGAGGTACCGCGGATCTGGCGGACCGCTTCGGCGATGCCGTTCATGCCGTGGATATAGGCCTCACCGAGCTGACCGCCGTGCGTATTGAGCGGAAGGCGGCCGCCGATCTCGATGGCGCCGTCGGCGATGAAGTTCTTGGCTTCCCCGCGGGGGCAGAAGCCCAGTTCCTCGAGCTGCATGAGCACGAACGGGGTGAAGTGGTCGTAGAGGATCGCGGCCTGCATATCGGCGGCGGTCAGGCCACTCTGCGCCCACAGCTGGTCGCCGACGAGACCCATTTCCGGCAGGCCGGTCATGGCGTCGCGGTAGTAGCTGGTCATCACGTACTGGTCGACGGCGCTGCCCTGCGCGCCGGCCGCGATGATCGCGGGGCGCTGCGGGAGGTCGCGGGCGCGTTCGGCACTGGTGACCACGATGGCCACGCCACCATCGGACTCCTGGCAGCAGTCGAGCAGGTGCAGCGGTTCGGCGATCCAGCGCGAATCCTGGTGCTGTTCCAGGGTGATCGGCTTGCCGTAGAAGAAGGCATTGGGGTTCACCGCGGCGTGCTTGCGGTCGGCCACCGCGACGGCGCCGAAGTCGGCGCTGGTCGCGCCGGTGACATGCATATAGCGGCGGGCAACCATCGCGACCTGCGCGGCGGGCGTGCCGAGACCCTGCGGGTAGGCCCAGCCCGCGTCGATCCCCGACGACGTCGGCGCGGCCGCCAGCGCGGGCGAGAACTGGCCGAATCGGGCGCCGGAACGTTCGTTGAACGCGCGATAGGCGACCACGACATCGGCCACACCGGTGGCCACGGCCATGGCGGCCTGCTGCACGGTCGCGCACGCGGCACCGCCGCCATAACCGATGTGGCTGAAGAACTTCAGGCTCGGAATGCCGACCGCCCTGGCCACCGCGGCCTGGGTGTTGGTGTCCATGGTGAAGGTGGTCAGACCATCGACATCGGCGGGAGTGAGACCCGCGTCGGCCAGCGCCGCGCTGACCGCCTCCGCGGCCAGCCGCAGTTCACTGCGGCCGGAATCCTTGGAGAAATCGGTGGCGCCGATGCCGACGATGGCGGCGCGCCCGGACAGGCCAGCGGCTGTGGTGCTCATTTCGCCTCCAGTTCGGGAACGCCGATGACGGCGGTGGCGGTGATGTGCTCACCGAGGCTGTCGCGGCCGCGCACGTCGATGGTGACCCGCGCACCCGCGACTTCGGTGACGGTGCCCGAAAGAGTCAGGGTGTCACCGGAATACAGCGGCACGCCCAACCGCAACGCGATGGACTTCACCAGCGCGGTCGGACCCGCCCAGTCGGTGACGAACCGCTGCACCAGACCGGTGTCGGTGAGGATATTGACGAAGATATCGCTGGAGCCACGCTCGACCGCCTTGTCGCGGTCGTGATGCACATCCTGGAAATCCCGGGTGGCCAGCGCGGTGCTGATCACGAAGGTGGGATCGGCGTGGATCACCAGCTCCGGGAGGACAGCGCCCACTGCGATGGCCGCGGGATCGATAGTCGTTGTCACTAGCAGGTCCTTTCCGGACGGACAGAGCGCGTCGGCATGCCATGACCGCCGACGGTGGACCGCGTTGCGCCTGCGTGGGGTGCGCCGGTCATCGCACGGCCTGCCAGTACGGCAGGACGGTTCCGTCGCCGAGTTTCTCGAAGGCCACGCGGACGGGTACGCCGATGGCGACCTCGGCCGGGTCGATGCCGCGCAGCTCACCGAGCATCCGCACACCCTCGTCGAGTTCGACCAGCGCGACAACGAAGGGCAGCTCGCGTCCTGGCACCTTCGGCGCGTGGTGCACGACGAAGCTGAACACCGTGCCGGTACCGGCGGACACCACATAGTCGGTGGTCTCGGCCTTGTCCTGCCAGAGGGCGGGCACCGGCGGATGCTGCAGGGTGCCGTCGGGCCTGCGCTGGATCCGCAG
Organism: Nocardia sp. NPDC059195; assembly: GCF_042754695.1. Classification (NCBI taxonomy): domain Bacteria; kingdom Bacillati; phylum Actinomycetota; class Actinomycetes; order Mycobacteriales; family Nocardiaceae; genus Nocardia; species Nocardia sp. NPDC059195. The sequence goes on from NZ_JBHZBG010000026.1 coordinate 92,100, forward strand.
CTCGCCGATTTCGGTTCCGGCCCAGAAGAATTCGGTGTCCTTGGAGATGACCGGTCCGACCCGACCCTCGGGCGCGAGGGCGATATCGCCTGCGGCCACATCGTCTTTCGCGGCGGGCGCGAATTTCAGGATGCGGAACAGCATTTCGGTGACCACCTCGTCGCCGACCGACCAGGTAGTGGCGAAGGTCAGGAACCAGCCGTCACCGAGCCCGGTTCGCTTGGGCCCCTTGAATTCCGAGAGCCTGCTGGTGACAGTCACCTCCTCGCCCGGCTGGAGGTAACGGTGATAGGTCTGCTCGCAGTTGGTGCCGACGACCGAGGTGTAGCCCGCGTCGTCGAGCAACTGCGTCGCCAGGCCGAGCGGATCGTCGGCGGTGCGCACACCGCGCAGACCGTTCATCGTCCACACCTGCGCCATGGCAGGCGGGGCGACGATGCCCGGATGACCGGCAGCCTTGGCGGCGGCCTCGTCGACGTAGATCGGGTTGGTGTCGCCGATCGCCTCGACCCAGTTGTTGATCATCGGCCGGTTCACCGGATCACGTCCGGCCCGTGGCGCCGATTCGCCCGCGGCCGACAGCTTCGCCAGCGCCTCGGGAACATCTTCGGGGGCAATACCTTCCGGCACGCGCGACTCCTTGCTCATCGGGGGACGCGCGGCAGTTCGAGGCCGGCCGTGGCCACCAGTTCGCGCATGATCTCGTTCACGCCGCCGCCGAAGGTGACGACGACGTTCTGTTTGGTGCGCCGGTCCAGCCACCCCATCAACGCCGCCGTATCCGGCTCGGCCAGATCACCGAAGCGGCCGATGATCTCCTCGACCAGCCGACCGGCCTCCTGCAACGACTCGGTGGAGAAGACCTTGGTGGCCGAGGCGTCGGCGATCACCGCGTTCTGCGCGGCGGTGCTGTCGGCGGCGGCGACCTGCCAGTTCAGCAGCTCGTTGAGCCGCACCATGGTGCGTACCCGGCCGAGCGCGCGGCGAACCTCCGGCTCGCCGAGCAAGCCGTGCTCAGCCGACCAGTCGTGCAGGCGATCGTAGAGTTGCTCGATCTTGCCCGACGGACCGAGACTGACCCGCTCGTGGTTGAGCTGGGTGGTGATCAACCGCCAGCCCTTGTTCTCCTCGCCGACCAGCATCTCCGCGGGCACCCGCACGTCGTCGAAGTAGGTGGCGTTGGTGTGGTGGGCGCCGTCGGCGGTGATGATCGGCGTCCACGAGTAGCCGGGATCCTTGGTATCCACGATCAGGATCGTGATCCCCCGGTGGCGCGACTCGACCGAACCGGTCCGGCAGGCCACCCACACATAGTCGGCTTCGTGCGCGCCGGTGGTGAAGGTCTTCTGCCCGTTGATGATCCAGTCGCCGTTGCTGTCGCGCACGGCGGACGTCCGCAGTGAGGCCAGGTCGGTTCCGGCATCCGGTTCGGAGTAACCGATCGCGAAATGGATGTCACCGGAAAGGATTCCGGGCAGGAACTTCTTCTTCTGCAGATCGGTGCCGTACTTCTGCAAAGTCGGGCCGACCGTCAGCAGCGTCACCAGCGGCAGCGGCACATCGGCGCGGACCGCCTCGTTGAAGAAGATCTGCTGTTCCATCGGACCGAAGCCCTGGCCGCCGAACTCCTTTGGCCAGCCGACACCGAGCCAGCCGTCACGGCCCATCCGGCACACCACTTCGCGGTAAGCGTCGCCGTGCCGGTCGGTGGCCATCGCGGCCGCTTCCGCCGGGCTCACCAGATCGGCGAAATAGGAACGCAATTCGTCGCGCAGTCGCTGTTGCTCGGCGGTCAGATCGATGAACATCTTGCCCCCAGAAGGTCGAGGCGCAGACCGGCGCCACCGAGCAGGCGGACGAGGTCTTTGGCCTGTGAGAAGTAGCGGTGCATCGGGTGGGTGATGTCGGCCCCGAGGCCACCGTGCAGGTGATGACATTTCTGCATCGCGCGCGGCACTTCGGCCGCCGCCCAGTAGGCGAGCACGTCGAGGTCCTCGTCGATCCGGCGCTGACGCTCCGGCGACGAATCATCCTGTGCCAGTGCCCAGCACGCCGACTCGGCGGCGACATGCAGGGTGCGCGAGACCACGTACAGATCCGCGATCTGCTGGGCCACCGCCTGGAACTCGGCCAGCGGCCGACCGAACTGGTGGCGGGTGCGCACGTGTTCGGCGGTCAGCTTCAACGCGCCTGCGAGCAGGCCGTCGGCGACCGCGCCGACGCTCGCCAGGGCGTAGCGGTGCAGCGTGGGCAGCGCGTCGGGCAGCAGCTGGGCGGCCGGGATCTCGACGTCGTCGAGCACGAGCGTCGCCTCCGGGATACCCGCCGAGCCGGCGATCGGCAGGATCTCGATCCCCGGTGCCACCGACTCGACAAGGGCCACACCGGAATCGGTGGGGACCAGGATCCAGCGTGCCTGTTCGGCGTAGATCACACCGACCTTGCGGCCGGTGATCCGCACCGTGTCACCCGCGCGCACCGCGGTGGTGCTCGGCGCGGTGGTGAACGGCGCGCCCGGTTCATTGAGCGCCGCGGTGAGCACGGTGCCCTTGCCGACCTCGGCGAGCACCCGCTCGGCGAGCTCGTCGGACAGCTGCGACAGCAGCGGCAGCACGCCGAACCCGAAGGTCGGCAGCGCGGGCACCGCGACAGCATCCGTTGCCAGCTCCATGAGCAGCGCCGATACCTCCAGCAGGCCCATGCCGTCGCCACCGAACCGCTCGGGTACGGCGACCGCGAGCAGACCGGAGTCGATCAGGCTCGGCCACAATTGCATATCGCGGGCCTGCTCACGTTCGAGCAGGCTCACGACCACCTCGGCTACAGCGTCGGCGCTTTCGTCGCGGTTGAAGTCCACGGCGTCCTCTCTCATCGAGCTAACTGTCCGCGTCGCGCGGCAGACCGAGGATCCGCTCGGCGGCCACGGTCAACAGGATCTGCTCGGTACCACCCGCGATGGAGAGGCAGCGTGTGAGCAGGAATTCTTGCAGGGCGATGTTCTCCATGGCACCGTCACGGCCGTTGAGTTCCAGCTCGAACTCGGCCAGGTCCTGCCGGTGCCGGACGCCGACGAGCTTGCGGACGCTGGCCTGCGGGCCCGCGTCCACGCCGGCCATGGTCGCCACCGCGATCCGCTGTTCCAGCAGGGAACCGGCGACCGAGGAGGTGATCAGGGCACCGAAGCGGTCCTCACGCAGTTCAGATCCCCAGCCACCGCCGGCCGGGAAGCTGTCGAGCAGCGCTTCCAGCGCGCCGCCGATACCACCGCCGCCCATGGCGACCCGTTCGGCCGTCAGGGTGGTGCGCGCGATCTTCCAGCCGTTGTTCAGCGCGCCGACCAGGCCTTCGTCGGGCACGAACACGTCGTCGAGGAAAACCTCGCTGAAGCGTTCCTCACCGGTGATCGTGACCAGCGGGCGCACCTGCACGCCCGCGGCGCGCATGTCGACCAGGAAGTAGCTGATCCCGCGGTGCTTGGCGGCGGTGGGATCGGTGCGGGCCAGGCAGATGCCCCAGTTCGCGATAGTTCCCAGCGACGTCCACACCTTCTGGCCGCGCAGCACCCAGCCACCGTCGACCTTCTCGGCGGTGGTCCGCAGGGCGGCGAGGTCCGAGCCGGCGCCCGGTTCGCTGAACAGCTGGCACCAGGTCACCTCGCCGTGCAGCGACGGCCAGACATAGCGCTCGATCTGCTCGGGCGTGCCGAAACGCAGCAGGGTCGGCACCGCCCAGCCCGCGATCGCCAGGTCGGGGGTCTGCAGATCGGCCTGGCGCAGCTGCTCGCCGATCTGCAGGCAAGTCATCGGATCCGCTTCGCGCCCATATGGTTTCGGCCAATGCGGCATCACGAAACCGCCCTCGACCAGGGCGCGCTGCTGCTGTTCGGGCGTGAGCGCGGCGATGGCGGCGATCTCGGCGGTCAGCGCGGAGTCGCCCGTCGCGTCGCCGAGGACCCGCTCGGCACCGGTGGTGCGCCGCTGACCGGCCCTGGTGAGCTCGGTGACCCTGGCCCGCCAGCGTGCCGAGCCACCGAGCAGCTGGCGCAGCGAGCTCGCCCGGCGCAGGTAGAAGTGCGCGTCATGCTCCCAGGTGAAGCCGATACCGCCGAGCACCTGGATGGCGTCCTTGGCGTTGTCGACCGCGGCGTCCAAGGCCACCGACGCGGCGACAGCGGCGGCGATCGGGAGTTCGTCGCCACCTTCATCGATTGCGGCAGCGGCGTCGGCGGCGACCGCGCGGATCAGTTCGGTGCGGCACAGCATCCAGGCACACAGGTGCTTGATCGCTTGGAAGCTGCCGATGGGTTTGCCGAATTGTTCACGGACACGGGCATATTCGACGGCTGTGCGCAAGCACCAGCCGGCCACGCCCGCCAGTTCCGACACCGCGAGTGCCACGAACAGATCGGTGACATCGGCGGTGGGCGCGAAGCCGTGCTCAGCGGGAACCGCCACCTCGGTGGCGCTCACCCGCGCCAGCGGCACGGTGTGGTCGCCCTGCGACAGCAGCGTAATCGTCACCGCCGCAGCCGGAATCAGCAGCCAGCGGGTGCCGTCGACGGTGTCGGCGGGCACCAGGACCTGCGTATCGGCATCGGCGCCGTAGACGACATCCCACGTGCCGGTGACACTCCAGCCGGCATCGGTGGGAGCCGCCTTCGCCGCCTGCTCGTCGCCGGGCACCGCGACCGCGCACGGGGCACCCTCGGCGAGCGCGCCCTTGGTGATCAGTCCGGCCAGCGCGGTCGCCAGTACCGGACCGCCGACCAAGTCGTCGCCGGTCTGCTCGAGCATGACAGCGAGGTCCGCGACCGTGCCGCCGAGCCCGCCATTGTCCTCGGACAGGGCGACTTCGAACAGCCCGAACTCGCCGAGCGCGGGCCAGTAGTCGCGCCAGGCGCCCGAACCGCCTGCCCGCATTGTTTCAATCGGCGCGACCGAACTCGCCCAGCCCCGCAGCGACGCCGCGACGGCTTTGTGCTCGTCAGTGGTGGCGATGGTCACAAGAAGATCCGCCTTTCCGGCGTGGTTACCACTCCTAGAACATGTTCTAATATCTAGGCCGGGCATAAGTCAAGAGCGCTACACTCGCTCCACGTTTTTCGCTCGGCGCGGCCGACGAAATTTCACCGAAGCGAAAGGGTTTCCACGATGGACAGGCCTGCACCAACGCCCACCGTGACAACGCTGTCCGAGGAAGAGCTCAGCTCCGGCGCGCAACGCGACCGGCGCAAGCGCATCCTCGACGCCACCCTCGCGCTGGCCTCCAAGGGCGGCTACGACGCCGTGCAGATGCGCGCGGTCGCCGAACGCGCCGATGTCGCCGTCGGCACCCTGTACCGCTACTTCCCGTCCAAGGTGCACCTACTCGTCTCGGCGCTGGCCAGGGAATTCGAGATGTTCGAGGGCAAGCGCAAGCCACTACCCGGCGACGGCCCCTCCGAGCGGATGCACACCCTGCTCACCCAGATCACCCGGATGATGCAGCGCGACCCCCTACTCACCGAGGCCATGACGCGCGCGTTCATGTTCGCCGACGCCTCGGCCGCCGCGGAGGTCGATCGGGTCGGCAAGGTGATGGACCGGGTCTTCGCCCGCGCGATGAGCGACGGCGAACCCGACGAACGTCAGCTCGCGATCGCCCGCGTCATCTCCGATGTGTGGCTGTCGAACCTGGTGGCCTGGCTCACTCGGCGAGCCTCCGCGACCGATGTAACGGAACGGCTCGAGCTCACCGTCGACCTGTTGCTGGGCAATCGCGGATAACTCAGCAACCCGGCAATTCGTACTGCCGCATCATCACAAATCACCCATAGCTGTTGACACACGTCGGCTGTGCGTCTTCCAGTAGGAAGATGCATAGCCGACGTCGCATATGCGAAACAGCGCATCTACCGGCCCCGCGCGCCTCGCCGGGCCGCCATACGCCCGGTGAGCTCGACAGATCCGGCGGGCGACGGCAGGCCGCCGGTCCGGAATTTGCCGTAAGGTCGCGAGCAAACGAACGGGGATCGTGCGCACAACCCGCCGCGCCGCTCGCGCGGCAAAATTGACGCAGTATTGTTTTTCGCGCCCCCTGATCAACTCCTCCCATCACTAGGTTGGATGCGTGAGCGCACAGGAACTGCCCTTGGATGTCCGCCGTGCACTGGCGTCGGTTGCGCGCGTGCCACGGCTCTTGGTTGCCTCGGACTACGACGGGACAATCGCCCCGATCGTGTCCGACCCGTCGAAAGCGTTTCCCCAACGGGAATCGGTGAGCGCGTTACGCGCGCTGGCGGGGTTGTCGAACACTACCGCGGCGGTGATTTCCGGCAGAGCGCTACGCGATCTGGCCGCGCTGTCGCGCCTGCCGGTCGAGGTGCAGCTGATCGGAAGTCACGGCTCGGAATTCGACGTCGGCTTCGTGCACGCGATCGACAATGACGCCAAACAGCTACTGACGGAGATCAATTCAGCGTTCTCCAAGATCGCCGCCGAGAACCCGGGCGTAACCGTCGAGATGAAGCCGGCCAGCGCCGCGCTGCACGTGCGTAACGCCAGCCCTGAAATCGGCAGGCGCGCACTGACTTCCGTGCGCCAGGGCCCGGCTTGCTGGGTGGGCGTGCAGGTGACCGAGGGCAAGGCGGTGATCGAGCTCGCGGTGATCCCGACCGACAAGGGCACCGCGCTCGACACCATTCGTCATCAGGAAAGCGCTTCCGCCGCAGTGTTCTTCGGCGACGACGTCACCGACGAGAAGGCGTTCCGGGTGCTGTCGGGACCCGATGTGGGCATCAAGGTCGGCGAGGGCGAGACCATCGCCAAGCTGCACGTGGACTCCACCGAAGACGTGGCGCGCGCGCTGGCGTTCCTGGTCGAGGAGCGGCGCACCTGGCTGGCCGGGGCGAGCGCACCGCGGATCGAGCGGCTGAGCATGCTCGCCAGCCCGCGCTCGGTCGCACTGCTCACCCCTGACGCGACGGTCACCTGGTTCTGCCACCCCGAGCCGGATTCGGCGGCGGTGTTCGCGCACCTGCTCGGCGGCGCGGCGGCCGGGCACTTCACAGTGGCACCCGAACGCCAGAGCCTGCCGCTGTCGCAGCGGTACGTAGACGGCACGATGACGGTCGAAACACGGTGGGCCAGTTTGCAAGTGGCCGACTACCTGCCGCACGACGTCGCCCCCGATCGCACCGATCTGACCAGGGTGATCACCGGCACCGCGAAGGCCGTCGTCACCTTCGCGCCGCAGCCGGAGTTCGGTCAGGTGCCGGTGCGAATGGAGGCCGTGCGCAACGGGATTCAGGTCAGCGGCACCAACGATCCGATGGTGCTGCGCTCCCCCGGTGTGGTGTGGGAGATCCGGTCCGACGGCACCAACGAGCAGGCGCGCGCGGTGGTCGATCCGTCGCTCGGGCCGGTCGTGCTCGAATTGCGATGCGGGACGGCCGATCTCGCACCCTCGATGACGCCGGAGCCGCAACGCCGACAGCTCGCCGAGCAGTACTGGTCACAGTGGGCGGCCGGGTTGCAGTTGCCGCCGCTCAAGCCGGATCTGATGAAGCGGTCGGCGCTGACGCTGCGCGGTCTGGTGCATCGCCCGTCCGGGTCGATCCTGGCCGCGGCCACCACCTCGCTGCCCGAGGACATCGGCGGCGTACGCAACTGGGACTACCGCTACTGCTGGCTGCGTGACGCGTCGCTGACCGCGCAGGCGCTGGTGACCCTCGGCTCGCTCACCGAGGCCGACGAATTCCTCGGCTGGGTACACAAGGTGCTCGACACCCTGCCGGGGCCCGAGCGCCTGCACCCGCTGTACACGATCTACGGCGAGACCCTGCCGCCCGAAGCCGTGATCGACGCGCTGCCCGGCTATGCCGGGTCGCGGCCGGTGCGGGTGGGCAACGCGGCCAATATGCAGGTGCAACTCGACGTGTTCGGGCCGATCGTCGACCTGATCACCTCGATGTCACACGAACGCGAGCGTCAGGGCATCACCTCCCCGGCCAAGGCCCTGCCGGACGCCGACTGGGAACTGGTGTCCGCGATGGTGTCGGCGGTGCAGCGGCGCTGGACCGAACCCGACCACGGCATCTGGGAGATCCGCGGCAATCCGCGCCACCACGTGTACTCGAAGGTGATGGGCTGGCTCACCATCGACCGCGCACTGACCCTGGCCGAGCGCTTCGATCGCCCCGCCGACCCCGACTGGGTGACGCTGCGCGACACGATCGCCGACGAGGTGAAGGCGAAGGGCTGGAACGACGAGGTCCAGTCCTACACCGCCGCCTACGACGGCACCGATCTGGACGCGGCCACCCTGCACATCGGCCTGAGCGGCCTGATCGACCCCGCCGACCCCCGCTTCGCCGCGACGGTGGTGGCCACCGAGGCCGAGCTGCGCAGTGGTGCGACGGTGTACCGCTACCACCACGACGACGGCCTGCCCGGCGGCGAAGGTGGCTTCCACCTGTGTGCCGCCTGGCTGGTGGAGGCCTACCTGCTGATCGGCAGGCGCTCCGATGCCGAGGCACTCTTCGCCCAGCTCGTAGCGGCGGCGGGCCCCACCGGCCTGCTCAGCGAGGAATACGACCCCGTCGCCGAGCGTTCCCTCGGTAATCACCCCCAGGCTTACAGCCACCTGGGCCTGCTGCGCTGCGCTCAGCTACTGAGCCAGCCGGTCAACGCCCTCGTGTAACCGACCAACCAGCACTCACCACCATCCACACCGCACACCCCAAATCCGCCATGGCACTACCACCCCACCGCGCACCCCAAGACCGCCATGACCGCACTCCCAACCCCGCACCCGCGACCCCTGGGGAGCGGCGGCCACGAAGTGGCCGGTCCGCGGCCGGGTCGCCG
>NZ_JBHZBG010000027.1:0-100154 GCF_042754695.1 Nocardia sp. NPDC059195
CGCCACTCCTTAAAACCGCCATGACCGCACTCCCAACCCCGCACCCGCGACCCCTGGGGAGCGGCGGCCACGATGGGGCCGGTCCGCGGCCGGGTCGCCGGTTAGCGCTCGAAAGCGCTGAGCCGAAGGCTCTAGTCTCGAGCGCTAACCGGCGGCCCCTCGGGGCCGCGGACACGCGCGCGCCAGCGCACCAAAAACTCAGTTCTTGGGGAACTTCAGCTGTGACAGATCGATTCCGTCCAGGCCGGGCGGCAGCTGATCGAGACCGGGCGGCATGTTCGACAGATCCATGCCCGGCGGCAACCCCGGCATCCCGGCGGGCATCCCGGGGAACCCGCCACGCACCTTCGGCGGGGTAGGCCCACGCCCACCCTTTTTGCCCTTCTTGCCGCCCTTTTTGGTGCTGCTGCGGCGTGCGCCGGGCATCCCCATCTGCCTGCCCATCATCGCCATCATCTTCTTGGCTTCGAAGAAGCGGTCGACGAGCTGGTTGACCTCGGAAACCTGCACTCCGGAACCATTGGCGATGCGCAAGCGCCGCGAGGCGTTGATGATCTTCGGGTTGTCGCGCTCGGCGCGAGTCATGCCCCGGATGATCGCCTGCACCCGATCGAGCTGCTTGTCGTCGACCGCGGCCAGCGCGTCCTTCATCTGACCCGCACCGGGCAGCATCCCGAGCAGGTTGCCGATCGGGCCCATCTTGCGGATGGCCAGCATCTGGTCGAGGAAGTCTTCGAGGGTGAGTTCGCCGCTGCCGATCTTGCGCGCGGTCTCCTCGGCCTGCTCGGCGTCGTAGACCTGTTCGGCCTGCTCGATGAGGGTGAGCACATCGCCCATGCCGAGGATGCGCGAGGCCATCCGGTCGGGGTGGAAGACGTCGAAGTCCTCGAGCTTCTCACCGGTGGAGGCGAACATGATCGGCGCGCCGGTGACATTGCGCACCGACAGCGCCGCGCCACCGCGGGCGTCACCGTCGAGCTTGGTGAGCACGACACCGGTGAACCCGACACCGTCGCGGAAGGCTTCGGCGGTGCTGACCGCGTCCTGACCGATCATCGCGTCGAGCACGAACAGCGTCTCGTCCGGCTGCACGGCATCGCGGATACCGGCGGCCTGGCGCATCAGCTCGGCGTCGATACCGAGGCGACCGGCGGTATCGACGATGACCACGTCGTACTGCTTGGCCTTGGCCTCTTCGATACCGGCCGCGGCGACGGCGACCGGGTCGGCCGCGGTGATCCCGAGCGGATTCTCGCCGCCACCGATGGAGGTGCCGCCGTGCGGGGCGAACACGGGCACACCCGCGCGCTCACCGACGACCTGCAGCTGGGTGACCGCGCCGGGACGCTGGAGGTCACAGGCCACCAGCAACGGCTGGTGTCCCTGACCCTTGAGCCATTTGGCCAGCTTGCCGGCGAGGGTGGTCTTACCCGCACCCTGCAGACCGGCCAGCATGATCACCGTCGGCGGGTTCTTGGCGAGGTTGAGGCGACGGGTCTCGCCGCCGAGGATCGCGACGAGTTCCTCGTTGACGATCTTGACGACCTGCTGCGCGGGATTGAGCGCGCCGGAGACCTCCGCGCCCTTGGCGCGCTCTTTGACGTTGGCGATGAAGCCGCGCACCACGGGCAGCGCGACGTCGGCCTCGAGGAGTGCGAGGCGGATCTCGCGCGCGGTGGCGTCGATGTCGGCCGGTGACAGACGCCCCTTACCGCGCAGATCCTGCAATGCACCGGTAAGCCGGTCGGACAGGGATTCGAACACCGATCGCGCTCCTGATCTGAAAGGGTCTCAGGTCGTCAGACCGAAGTCGGACGTCTATTGCCCTCCCAGGGTAATGGAGGTTATTCGGTATGCCGCACGTGCGGTGGCGCCGTGCGGCGCAACTCGTGCGATTCGATGTTCACCAGGTACACCGCTTCCCTGCCGGTGAGGCCGAGTTCCCGGGAGAGCGCCTCGATGCGAAGCCATTCGGAATCGGCGCTGTCGGCGTGGTGGGCGGCGGTCGAGGCGATGGTCATCGCGGCCAGCGCCTGCGCACCACTGAGGGTGCGCCCCGGCAACCACGAAACCACCCACAGGTCACCACCGACGCAGCGCGCGATGTGCGCGGTCGCGTCGCTGGTCATCATTGACGCGGAAACGACTTCGATAGCCACGGATCAGCTCCCCTCGAACGAGTGACAGCCAGACCAGAGAAATGCTATAGGTCCTATCTCGACTTATCGGGCCGCGAGATCGCTGTGTAGCAACCTGATAGCAATCGGTGAGTAAACCGTGTCCTTACACTGTCAGGCGGTCCCGTCGGTTGCGGTCGGCGGCGGAGTGGGCGCGGGCCGGGGAACCACGTCGAGGACGGCCTTTTCGATGCGGTCGCGCAGGGCCGGGCTGTCGGAGTCGCCCAGATCGAGGCAGAAGGCGTCGACCACGGCCGAGCCCATCGTGACCACCTTGGCCCACCGGACGTTCGCTCCCGTCGCGGCGAAGGCACCGGCCAGTCTGCTCAGCAAACCGATCCGATCGTCGGCACGCAGCTCCAAGATCACCTGTCCTGGTGTGCTGATAGGTGACCAGATCAGTCGCGGCACAGCACGCGCGTACCGGCCGGGCCCGGTCCCGACTGCTTCGGCTTCGCGTTTGGCCAGCACTGCGGGCAGGTCGAGCGCGCCGGTGGTGGCTCGGATCAGTTCCTGACGCAGCAGACCCGCGTCCGGCGGGTCGCCGAATTTCGGCATCACCACGAAGGTGTTGATCGCCGAGTCCCCCGCACTGCCCAGCGAGGCCGAGAGCACGCGCAGCGCGTGCAGTGCCAGGACACCGGCGGCGTCGGAGAGCAGACCGGGCTCGTCGGGGGCGATCACCGTCACCACGAAGGTGTGTTTGCCGTCGCCGGGCGCGAGGCTGACGTGCACGCCGCCCGCCGCGGCCTTGTCCGAGAGCTCCGGGTCGATGGGTTCCGGTTGCGGCAGCGGCTCGCCCGCCATGACGAGCCGGCAGCGGCGCACCAGTTCGCCGATCAGCGAGGCCTTCCAGTCACCCCAGACGCCGGGGCCGGTGGCCATCGAGTCGGCCTCGGCCAGCGCGTGCAGCAGTTCGAGCAGGCCGACGTCGCCGCCGAGCGCGTCGGCGACATTCTGCACGGTCGCCGGGTCGTCGAGGTCGCGCCGGGTAGCGGTGTCGGGCAACAGCAGGTGGTGGCGCACGATCGCGCTGAGGGTGCGCACATCCGAGGGCCACAGGCCGAGCCTGCGGCCGATGTGGGTGGCCAGTTCGGCGCCGACGATGCTGTGGTCGCCTGTTCGGCCCTTGCCGATGTCGTGCAGCAGCGCGCCGAGGGCGAGCAGGTCGGGCCGGGCGACCCTGGTGCTCAGGCCACTAGCGAAGGCGACCGTCTCCATCAGGTGCCGATCGACGGTCCAGGTGTGCAGCGCGTCGCGCGGCGGTAGGTCGCGGACCGCACCCCATTCGGGAAAGAGCCTGCCCCACAATCCCGTTCGATCGAGCGCCTCGACCGCATCGATGCTGCCGCGGCCCGCGCCGAGCAGCACGAGCAGGTCGTTGAGCGCGTCCTTGGGCCACGGTTCGCGCAGTTCGGGCGCGTCCTCGGACAGGCGGTTGAGCGTGGTCGCCGACATCGGCAGCCCGGTCTGCGCCGACGCCGCGGCCACCCGCAGGATCAGCCCGGGATCGCGTTGCGGGCGGGCGTCTCTGGCCAGCACCACCTCGCCGGAGTGCTCGACCACCCCCTCATCGAGTGGTCGGCGCACCGGCATCCGGCGCAGTCTGGCCAGGCCGCGCCGCGGTAGCGCGTTGGCGGCCGTACGCAGACCGACGTCGCATGAATAGCTCACCGTACGCGCCGAATCGGTCAATGTCCGGGCGAGATCGAAGCGGTCACCGATGCGCAGCGCGGCGCCGATCTCGTCGGCGTCCTGGGCGCGCAGCTGATCGCGGGCCCGGCCGGCGACCCGGTGCAGTTCGGTGCGCACGTCGAGGAGTCGGCGGTGTGCCTGTTTCAGGCCGCCGCCGGGGACCTCGGGACCCAATCCCGGCATGGCGTCGGTCAGCTGGGCGATCGAGAGCGCGTCGAGCAGCTGGATATCGCGCAGGCCGCCGCGCCCGTTCTTGAGATCGGGTTCGGCGCGGTGGGCGATCTCGCCGCTGCGCTGCCAGCGTGCGGTGGTCTGGGCAATGAGATCGTCGAAGCGGGACCGGATTCCGGTGCGCCATTCCCGCCGCACGCCGCCGATGAGCAGATTGCTGAGGTCTTCGTCGCCGACGATGTGGCGGGCTTCGAGCAGGCCCAGCGCGGCGATCATGTCGTCGGCGGCCACCCGCAGCGCCTGCGGCACGGTGCGCACGCTGTGGTCGAGCTTGATGTGGGCGTCCCACAGCGGATACCAGAGTTGATCGGCGACTTCGGAGACCACCTTGGGGTCGACGTCGTCGTGCAGCAGCACGAGGTCGAGATCGGAATACGGCAGCATCTCGCGGCGGCCGAGTCCGCCGACCGCCACGACCGAGAGGCCGCTGTCGGCGGTGATGCCGAGTTCGTTGCCCTTGCCGGTGAGCCACAGTTCGAACAGGTCGACCAGGGCCTCGCGCAGCGATTCCGGATCGAGCCGTGGATTGCGGGTGCCCGCTCCGTCGAGCAGTTGCGCCCTGGCCTTGACCAGATCCGCCGCTCCGTTGTTCTGCGTACCGCCGTTCCGCTGTGCCACAGCCCACACCACCATTTCATGCGGGCGGCCCCGCCCCGACCGGATTCTCACCGGTGGGAGCGGGGCCGCCGCTCGATCGATTGTCGTGCGTTCCCTACCGAATTACAGTGCGTCGCTTCCGCGTTCGCCGGTACGGACGCGGATGATGGTGTCCACCGGGGTCACCCACACCTTGCCGTCGCCGATCTTGCCGGTCCGCGAGGCTTCGACGATCACCTCGACGACCTTCTCGACCGACGCATCGTCCACGACGACCTCGACCCGAACCTTGGGAACGAAATCCACCGAGTACTCAGCACCGCGGTACACCTCGGTGTGGCCCTTCTGCCGGCCGTATCCCTGGACTTCGCTGACGGTCATGCCGAGCACGCCTGCCTGTTCCAGCCCGGTCTTCACATCTTCGAGCGTGAACGGTTTGACGATTGCGGTAACCAGTTTCATGTTCGTCATGCCTCCTTGACGAGCGAGCGTGCCGTGCCACCCACAGCAGCGAAATCGTATGCGGTTTCCGCGTGCTCGGCCTCGTCCAGGCCCGCAGCCTCGGACTCTTCACTGGCGCGCAGGCCGATCGTGAACTTGATCGCGTACGCGATGATGGCCGTGGCGACCAGCGAGTAGGCCAAGACGACGAAAGCACCGACAGCCTGCAGCTTCAACTGCTCGACTCCACCACCGTAGAACAAGCCGGTGACGCCCGCCGGAGCTTCGCCCGCAGCGACCAAACCGACCATCAGGGTGCCGACCAGACCACCGACCAGGTGGACGCCGACCACGTCGAGCGAATCGTCGAAGCCGAAGCGGAACTTCAGGCCGACAGCCAGGGCGCACAGCGCACCGGCGACCACACCGATGGCCAGGGCGCCGACCACGTTCACCGAGGAACAAGCCGGGGTGATGGCGACCAGACCGGCGACGATGCCCGAGGCAGCGCCGAGCGAGGTCGGGTGACCGTCGCGGATCTTCTCCACGAGCAGCCAGGCCATCATCGCGGCAGCGGTCGCGATCGTGGTGGTGAGGAAGGTGGCACCGGCGATGCCGTTGGCGCCCAGCGCCGAACCGGCGTTGAAGCCGTACCAGCCGAACCACAGCAGACCGGCGCCGAGCATCACGAACGGCAGGTTGTGCGGACGGAACGGCGTCTTCGGCCAGCCCTTGCGCTTGCCCAGGATGAGGCACAGGACCAGACCGGCGGCGCCGGCGTTGATGTGGACCGCGGTACCACCGGCGAAGTCGATCGCCTTGAGGTTGTTGGCGATCCAGCCACCGGCCTCAGCGGTGTAGCCGTCGAAGGCGAAGACCCAGTGCGCGACGGGGAAGTAGACGACGGTGGCCCAGATTCCGGCAAATACGAGCCACGAGCCGAACTTCAGGCGGTCGGCGACCGCGCCCGAGATGAGTGCGACCGTGATGATCGCGAACATGAGCTGGAAGGCGACGAAGACCGTCAGCGGGATACCCGCCGTGATCGGGGCCGTCGGGTCCTCCGGCGTCGCCGTGAACAGCGGGATGCCCGCCGAATCCGCGGCGGTGCCACCGAAGATGCTCTTCAGACCGAAGTACTGGAGAGGATCACCGATCAGGTTGCCCTTGTCCTCGCCGAACGTCATCGAGAAGCCGTATAGACACCACAGGATGGTGACCAGGCCCATCGCGGAGACGCTCATCATGATCATGTTCAGCACGTTCTTACCGCGGACCATGCCGCCGTAGAAGAACGCCAAACCCGGCGTCATCAACAGCACGAGCGCTGCCGACGCCAGCATCCAAGCGGTATCACCGGTATCCGGTGTACCGATCAGTGGAAATGCCACCTTGTCTTCCTCCTCATCTCGGGCCTCGCCGATGACGGCAAAAGGACCTGTACAGAAGGGTCGCCACTCGGTGTTTCATCCGTTGAGCTGTGGTGTTTCGCCTGAGTGAACGGATAGCGCTGTTGTGTTGCATCCACGTTTCGTGTGGTTGGCATGAGCCTGTCAGCTCACGGTGAGGTTGGTACGGAGGTGGGATTCGCCGCGAGTTCGCGCGGCGATTCGCCGCGGCGTCGTTTCCCGGAAACAGGGATGTCAGCCGCGAAAAACAGCGATGCCCGCCCGATCGCTGGATCGGACGGGCATCTACGAGAATCGCTACGCGGTGCCCCCGAGCAGGGCGTCGACGAACGCACCCGGCTCGAAGGGGGCCAGATCGTCGGCACCCTCGCCGAGGCCGACAAGTTTCACCGGCACACCGAGTTCGTGCTGCACCTGGAACACGATGCCGCCCTTGGCGGTGCCGTCGAGCTTGGTGAGCACCACGCCGGTGATGTCGACGACGTCGGCGAACACCCGCGCCTGCATCAGGCCGTTCTGGCCGACGGTCGCGTCGAGGACCAGCAGCACCTCGTCGACCTCACCCTTCTTCTCCACGACCCGCTTGACCTTGCCCAGCTCGTCCATCAGGCCGGTCTTGGTGTGCAGGCGGCCCGCGGTGTCGATGAGCACCGCGTCGACACCACCGTCGATACCCGCGGTGACCGCGTCGAAGGCGACGGCGGCCGGGTCGGCGGCCTCTTTACCGCGCACGGTCTCGGCGCCGACCCGTTCGCCCCAGGTCTGCAGCTGATCGGCGGCGGCGGCGCGGAAGGTGTCGGCGGCGCCGAGCAGCACGCGGCGGCCGTCGGCGACGAGCACGCGGGCCAGTTTGCCGGTGGTGGTGGTCTTACCGGTGCCGTTGACACCGACGACGAGCAGGATCGCGGGCTTGTCGCCGTGCGGGAGGGCATGGATGGAACGGTCCAGCTCGGGGCGCAGCGCCTCGATGAGCACGTCGCGCAGGGCGCCGCGGGCCTGCTCGGGTGTGCGCACGCTGCGCGAGGCCATCTCTTCGCGCAGGCGTTCGACGATCTTCGCGGTGCTCGCGGTGCCGATATCGGCCAGCACCAGGGTGTCTTCGATCTCCTCCCACGAATCCTCGTCGAGGTCGCCGCCGCCGAGCAGGCCGAGCAGGCTCTTGCCGACCGCGTTCTGGGAGCGAGCCAGGCGCCCGCGCAGGCGGACGAGGCGGCCGGTGGTGGGGTCGATCTCTTCGATCGCGGTGGTGGTGGCGTCGGGCGCTGCGGTCTCGGCCTCGGTGGGCGCTGCGCTGGGCGCGGCCTCGGTGGGCGCTGTGTCCGCGGGCGCGGTGGGCGCTGTGTCCGCGGGCGCGGTGGGCGCAGCGGTGGCTGGCGCGGAGTCGGTAGGCGCGATCGCGGTGTCGGGCTCGGCCGGTGCGACCGTGTCGAGAGTGGACGCGTCGTCGGGGACGACCACGGTCTCGTCGACGGCCACGTCGCCCTCGGGCAGCGCGACATCGGTGATGCCGCGGCGCGGGGCGTCACGCGGGATAGCGGCGTCGTCGCCGATGTGCGGTTGGCCGTCGGTGTCGGTGCGTTCCGGGACGGGTTCGGGCTTCGGCAATGTCGCCGTCGAACCGCCCTGGCTGAAGTTGAACCCACCGGAGGCGGTGTAACCACCGGAGCGGTCCGTCAACTCCTTGTCCGGCTCGGGCGGGGCCAGCGAAATCTGGCGTCGCTTGTACAGGACGAAACCCGCGACGAGCGCCACCAACAGCACGGCGGCGATCGCGGCGATCAGGATCCACGCTTGCGAACTCACCCGGCGAGTCTATTCGTGCGGGGAGTTACCGCACGTCGGCGGCGTCTGCGCGGCAGGTCGGGGAGACGTCTCCGGGCGCGTCGCGGTGTGGCGGAAACACTACAGATTCGTTGTCCTGCGGAACTTCTGGCACTTGCCCCATAGGATCGGCGGAGTGACCGATCGAAACGTGCTTGGGGGGCCGCTGGAAGAGTGCGGCGCCGATCCTCTCACGGGCTTCTACCGGGACGGCTGCTGCAGCACCGGTCCGGAGGATCTCGGCAGCCACACCGTGTGCACCGTCGTGACGGCCGAATTCCTGGAGCATCAGGCCTCCATCGGCAACGACCTCAGCACCCCCCGCCCAGAGAACAATTTCCCCGGCCTGCAACCGGGCGACCGCTGGTGCGTGGTGGCGGTTCGCTGGTTGCACGCCCACGAGGACGGCGTCGCCGCACCCGTGGTGCTGGCCGCAACCCACGAGAACGCGCTGGAGGTCATCTCGGTGGACATCCTGCGCAAATACGCCGTCGACGTCCCCGACGACGTCAGCGACCTGTTGTAGGCCTCCGCACCCTGGCCACGCCGGTCCGGCGTGGACTAGACCCACCTGTTCCGACTTTGCGTTCTGCTCCGGCATGGTGCTGCCGCCGTTCACCACGGGCCACACCGTTGCGGCGGTGGCGGGTGGGTAGCTGTGCGCATCTGGCCGGTAGGCGGCGGGGCCGGGCGCTGGGGCGGCGTCGGCGACGCTCGTGCATCGATGATGCTGCGCTGACACGTGTAGGAGGCGGTCCGCGGCGGTTGCGGGCTGTCGCTGAATCCCCGCCCCGCGTACCACACGCACGCGATCAGGGGTGGCGTTGGCGATGCGCTTTCTGGCGGCACGCTGCGGAGCAGTAGCGGGCCGGCCTCCCGGTGGTGGAGCGACGCAGACTAGCGCCGCAGACAGGACAGGCCGACGGAGTTTCGCTACTCTCCCTAGTTTCGTTACGGGTAGGTTTCCCGGGTTCCGTTACGGGAGACGGGTGGGTTCGCAGGGCGTCGAGGATGAGGGCGACGGCCGGGGCGAGGGGGTCGTCCGCGCGTCGATGTCGTTGGATGGCAACGCATCCGGTGAAGATGTCGAGCACGTCGGTGACGACCACGTCGGCTCGGACCGCACCCTGACGTTGAGCCGAGGCGAGGAGCGCGCCCAGTCCGCGGTGGAAGCGGTTACCTGCGCCGCGAAGTAGGGCGCGGGGCCAGCCGTCGTCGGATTGCACCAGGTCGCAGAGGTCTTTGTTGCCGGGCGTCGTGATGATGACGTGGGTGCACAGGGCGAAGAAGGCCGAGCCCGGATCCGGATCGGTGAGGCGTTCGGCGGCCAGCGCGGCCAATCCGTCGACGCGCTGCTGCATCACCGCTTCCAACAGATCGGTTTTCGTCGGAAAGTGCCGGTGGACGGTGCCGGCGCCGACACCGGCGCGGCGGGCCACTTCGGCCAGCGAGACGGTGGTCCCTCGTTCCGCGAGCGCGCGCTGGGCGGCGGCCAGAATCTGTGCGCGGTTGCGCCGCGCGTCGGCTCGGATCGCGGGTTCCGCACCGTTGCCGACCGCCATTTCGTTACGCCTTTCCTATACGTGACCTCGCCAACCGGGTGCAACCGCCCGTAACGTCCGGCATACGGGTTTACTGACCCGATTGTAGGCACACGATCGATCACGAAACGGAGCCCCTCCGCAATGACGTCAGCACTTCCCGTCCTGATCACCGGCGCCACCGGCAAGCAGGGCGGCGCGACCGCCCGCCGGTTGCTCACCGAAGGACATCCGGTCCGCGCCCTGGTCCGCGACACCGACTCCCCCGCTGCCCGCGCACTGGCCATCCTCGGCGCCGAATTGGCGGTCGGCGACCTAGACGACCCCGCATCTCTGCGTGTTGCGGCAGCCGGTACCCGGGCCGTATTCCTCGTTCCACCAGCTGATTACAGCGCGGAAGGCTGGGGCGAGGGGACCGAGGCCCGCCGCGGTACGGCCGTGATCGACGCGGCCCGCGCCACCGGTGTCGAGCAGATCGTGTTCACCGGCGTCGCCACGATGGGCGCCGCGCAATCATGGGGCCAGGAGGGCAAGCGTCAGATCGAAGCGACCATGGCCGAATCCGGCCTGCGCTACACCGTGCTGCGCCCCGTGCGATTCATGGAGAACTATCTCCTCCACGGCTCCCCCGTAGACGGCATCCGCGAAGGCGGCGAACACGCGCACCTGTTCCCCGCCGATCGCCCGCTCCAGATGATCGCCGTCGACGACATCGCCGCCTTCGCCACCCTGGCCTTCGCCGACCCGGACACCTGGCACGCCCGCACCCTCGAGCTCGCGGGCGAGGCCATCACCCCCGTCGAGGCGGCCGCCACGATCGGCGCCGCCATCGGCCGCCCTATCCACTACCGCGAGGTCACCGAGGAGGAAGCCGACGCGATCGGACCCCAACTAGGCAACACCTGGCGCCTGATCCGCGAAACAGGCGGCTGGCACGCCGACATCCCCGCGTTGCGCTCGCTGCACCCAGAGCTGACCTCGCTGCGCGACTGGTTGGCACGCGGCGGCACACAACGGATTCTCGACCGGATCGACGCCACGGTTCCGGCGAGCCGACCCCGCTGAACCAGCGGCGGGACACGTCCTGGACACAGCCCAATCCGGCCGGCTTTCGCGAGCCGGGCTGCGACTGCAGCCGTGAGCTGCCCGGAGAACCACATCGACAACGCCCCGCCGCTCGTGCGCCGACCCGGCCTCAGACCGAAGCCGCCACCGGATCGGGGTCGGTGACCTCGGCTCGGTTCAGGCGTTGCGAGATCACCTGGGTGATGCCGTCGCCGCGCATGCTCACGCCGTAGAGGGCGTCGGCTATCTCCATGGTGGGTTTCTGGTGGGTGATCACGATCAGCTGGCTCTTCTCGCGCAGCTGCTCGAACAGGCCGATGAGGCGGCGCAGGTTGGTGTCGTCCAGCGCCGCTTCGACCTCGTCCATCACGTAGAACGGAGAGGGGCGGGCGCGGAAGATGGCGACGAGCAAAGCCACCGCGGTGAGCGACTTCTCGCCGCCGGAGAGCAGCGAGAGGCGCTTGACCTTCTTGCCGGGCGGACGGGCCTCGACCTCGATGCCGGTGGTGAGCATGTCCGACGGGTCGGTGAGAACCAGCCTGCCCTCGCCGCCGGGGAACAGTTTCCCGAAGACGCCGACGAATTCGCGTTCCACATCGGCGTAGGCCTCGGTGAACACCTGCAGGATGCGGGCGTCGACCTCGGCGACCACGTCGAGGAGATCCTTGCGCGCGTTCTTCACGTCTTCGAGCTGGGTGGCGAGGAAGGTGTAGCGCTCCTCGAGCGCCGCGAACTCTTCCAGCGCAAGAGGATTCACCTTGCCGAGCGTGGTGAGGTCCTTCTCGGCACGCTTGGCGCGGCGCTCCTGGGTCGGCCGGTCGTAGGGCATCGGTTGCGGTGCGCTGACCTGTTCGCCGCGCTCCTTGGCCTGCTCGTACTCGTGCATCTCCAGCGCCGAGGGCGGCAGCACCACATCGGGCCCGTATTCGGCGACGAGCTCGGCCAGTGCGATGCCGAACTGTTCGGAGATGGTCGTCTCGAGCTGTTCGATGCGCAGTGCCGCTTGGGCTTTGGCGACTTCGTCGCGGTGCACGGCATCGGTGAGCTGGGCCAGTTGGGTGTTCAGCGCGCGTGCGCGCTCCTTCACCTGTTCCAGCGCGGCGGCGCATTCGCCACGGCGACGGACCAATTCGTCACGTCGTGCCGCGGCGGTGGCCACCACCTGCTCGAGTTCGTGCTTGATCTTGCTACCCGATTCGGCGACCGCCGCGGCCACGGCGGCCGCTTGGCGCCGAGCGGCTTGCGCACGTTCGGCGCGAGCTCTGGCCTCCCGCTCGCCACGCGCGGCCCTGCGCAGCGAATCCGCCTTGCCGCGAACGGATTCCGCGCGTTCCTCCGAGGTGCGCACGGACAACCGGGCCTCGACCTCCATGGTCCGGGCCTCGGCGAGCGCGGCAGCGGCTTCTTCACGGGCGTACCCCGCGGTCTCGGTGCTCGCGGCGCCGAAACTGTCATCGCTGCCGTCGTGTTCGATCTCTGCATGCCGCAACCGGTCCTCGAGTTCGGCCAGCGAGGCCAGCGACTTCTCCCGCGCCGCTTCGGCTTCCGCGCGCTGGGTGGCCAGCCGCTCCCCCTCGGTCTGCGCGGCGCGCGCACTCTGCCCGACGCGGGCCAGCCGGTCGTAGATCGCCAGCAGCGCCTGATCGGATTCGTGCAGCGCCATCAGCGCGTGGTCGGCGGCGTCCTTGCGGTCGGTCTGTTCGGCCAGCGCTCCGGCCAGCGCCGCCTCCAGCTCCTCGGCCCGCCGTTGCGCGGCCGCCAGTTCCGCTGTGGCGGTGTCGATGTCGGCCTGGACCTCGAGCTGGCTCGGCATCCGTTCCGAACCGCCGACGATCCAGCCCGCACCGGCCAGATCGCCGTCACGGGTAACCACCCGTAGTTCCGGGCGCACCGCGACGAGCTCCGTGGCGGTCGCCAGATCGTCGACGACCACGACGTCGGCGGTGAGCGCGGCCAGCGCGGGCCGCACCTGATCCTCGCCATCGAGCACGTCGGCGAGCCACTGCGCACCGGCGGGCAACGCGGAACGCTCGGCCGCAATCGTCGCGCCGGTCGCGAAGACGAATGCCACCCGACCACCGTCACCGCTACGCAATTCCCGGACCGCCGAGTCGGCAGTCGTCGCGGTATCGGCCGTGATGGCATCGGCGAGCGGACCGAGCAGCGCGGCGACAGCGGCCTCGAATCCGGGCTGCACGCGCAACAGACCCGACAAGCGTCCGCCGAGCCCGCTCACTCCGTGTTCGAGCAGCCAGGCCGCGCCGTCCTTGCGGGCCAGGTTCATACCGAGCGCTTCGATGCGGGCACCGAGCCGGGCGACGAGCTTGCTCGCCTCCCGGTCGAGTTCACGCAGTTCCCGCACCCGCTCGTCGGCCAGTCCCTGCGCGGCGACGGCGTGTTCGTGCTGGGCGTCCAGGCCCTTTTCCCCCGCGTCGAGCTCGCCGAGTTCGTCCTGCACCGAGTCGTATTCGACCTGCGCGGTCTCACCACGGTGCCGGGCATCGGCGATGGCCACGGACAGGCGCGCGATCTCGGCGTCCACGGACTGGGCGCGGGTGCGCAACGTGTCGACCTGGCCCGACAGCCGCGCCAGCCCCTCACGCCGGTCGGCGATCGCGCGCACGGCCGCCAGGTGCGCCTGCTCGGCGGCCTTGGCGGCGTGTTCCCGCTCGGCGAGGGCTTCGCGCGCGGCTTCGAGGGTCTCGGTGGCCATCTCGACCGCGTACCGCAGTTCGGCCTCTTCGGCCTCGATCCGGTCGGCCTCGGCCTCGAGCTGCTCCGGGTCGCGGCCTGTGCCGACCGGCACCTCGGTGTGCAGGTGCCTGGCCCGGTCACTCGCGATCCGGATGGTGGCGTTCACCCGTTCGGCCAGTGCCGAAAGCTGGAACCAGGTCTGCGCGGCAGCCTCGGCGCTGGGACTCAGCCGGGACAGCTGGAACTCCTGCTGCGCGAGCGCGGCATTGGCGGCGTCGAGTTCGGTCTGCACAGTGATCTGCTGTTCGCGGGCGTACGCCTCTTTGCTGAGCTGGGACTCCAGTTCGCCACGGCGGGTGACCAGGTCGTCGGCGGCCAGCCGCAGCCGGGCATCGCGCAGGTCGGCCTGCACGGTCTGCGCGCGGCGGGCGACCTCGGCCTGACGGCTGAGCGGCTTGAGCTGGCGTCGCAATTCGGTGGTGAGGTCGGTGAGCCGGGCGAGGTTGGCCTGCATCGCGTCGAGCTTGCGGACCGCTTTCTCCTTGCGCCTGCGGTGCTTGAGCACACCCGCGGCCTCTTCGACGAACGCGCGCCGGTCCTCCGGCCGCGATTCCAGGATCGCCGACAGCCTGCCCTGACCCACGATGACGTGCATCTCGCGCCCGATACCGGAGTCCGACAGCAGTTCCTGCACATCCATCAGCCTGCACGTGCTGCCGTTGATCTCGTACTCGCCCGCGCCGTCGCGGAACATGCGCCGGGTGATCGACACCTCGGCATAGTCGATGGGCAGCGCGCCGTCGGAGTTGTCGATGGTCAGCGTCACCTCGGCGCGCCCGAGCGGTGCCCGCCCGACGGTCCCGGCGAAGATGACGTCCTGCATCTTCCCGCCCCGCAACGCTTTGGCACCCTGCTCACCCATCACCCAGGAGAGCGCGTCGACGACATTGGATTTACCGGACCCGTTCGGCCCGACGACGCAGGTAATGCCAGGTTCGAAGCGCAAAGTGGTCGCAGACGCGAAGGACTTGAACCCCTTCAACGTCAAACTCTTCAAATGCACTACCAAGGACCCTTCCTGCGCGCGAGCAACCATGCTAACCCGCCTCCCCGGGACTCGGGCCAGACCTAGGTGCGTGGTGCTTGCCGCAGGCGAGCAGCGGTCATCTAGCTGGGCCGGTCAGCCCGTGCCCGGTGAGTTACCGATGTACTCGCTTCGGCATGTCGGCCAGAATGCAGGTTCTTCAGAGTCGGTGCGGGTCTTCGGGCTTCGCGTGCGGGTCGAGGTGGTTCATCTGCTTCTGCAGCTGACGGAGATGAGTCTGGGTGCCGGGGGTAGCTTCCCAGCCGGTGATGACGCGGAAGACCAGGACCGCGCCCCATGGGCCGATCACCCACATCGGCCAGAAGTAGGTGAGCTCGCCCGCGGTGAGCGAGATCAGGCCCCAGATGACCAGCACGATCACGCTGACGCCGAGCCAGCTGCCCGCCTCGATGCGCTGCCAGATCGGGAAGCGCGTACCGGACTTGCGTTCGGTGGGCGCCACGGCCTGCTGCTGTTTGGTCAGCGGCGGCAGGTCCGACAGGACGAGGGCGAGGTCGTCGCGCGTGGTGGTCGCGTAGACCTTGGCTACGCGCAGGTCGTATTCGCCCAGGTCGAGCCTGCCGTCGGCCAGATGCGTACCCAGCTGGGCGACGATCGCGTTGCGTTCGGCGTCGGACGCGCGCGTACCCGGGGTGATATCCATGCCGACGTCCTCTCGGTCAACATCCACGGTGGAGTGCTGGTTTCCAGCGTCCACCCTCCACAGTGCGATGTCAACCACTCGCGCTGGCTCAGAGGATGGCGAAAGCCACCACGAGACCCAGCGCGAAGTGCGCGGCGGCGACGAGGAGGACCTCGGGGGTGTAGGCGTCGGCGTGCAGCGTGCGGCCGATATCGATACCGGTGACCTTCTCGATCACCCGCACCGAGATCACCTGCGCGACGATGCCGACCAGGCCGAACACGATCGCCGCGATCAGCCCTTCCGACAGTTTGCCGCTGCCGCCGGTGGCGAATATCGCGAACACGACGATGAACGCCATGCTGATCATTCCGGCCGCCGAGACGATGATCGCGTTCGGCTTGCCCGCGATCACCAGGTCGCGCAGCTTGCCGGGCGTGGTCAGGTCGATGGCGAAGAAGCCGATGAGCATCAGCACGAGGCCGATCAGGCAGTACAGGATGATGGCGCCGACGCCTTCACCGAGCGCACTCCAATAACCCGATTCCAGGGCGAGGGCGGTCATCGTGGTCCTTTCGAACAATGTTGTGAGGTCAGGTGTCAGTCGACGATGCGGTGTGGCACGAACGCCGCGCCGTCATCGGTGATCAGGCCGGCGGTCTCTCGAATACCGAGCCCCGCCGCGGTGTCACCGACGACCCAGGCGCCGAGCACGGGGCGCATCCCGTCGAATTCCGGTAGCGGGTCGAGCAATTGGTAGACGAAACCCTCGGCGCCGTAGACGCCACCGGTCGCGGTCTCCATGCCAGGGCCGACGATGGTCATGTTCGCGCCCTCGCGGCCGAGCTTGGGTTTGCGAATGTATTCGGTGAGCTCGTGCGGGTCGTCGAGGTAGGCGGGCAGCAGGTTGGGGTGACCGGGATACATCTCCCACAGGATCGCCAGGATCGCCTTGTTGCTCAGCAGCGTGGTCCACAGCGGTTCGATCCACGCGGTCGCGGGCAGGCTGGCGACGACGCGCTTGCCGAAATCGTCGTCGATGATCCACTCCCACGGATACAACTTGAAGATCGCCTCGATCGGCGCCTCGGCCAGATCGACGAACCGGTTCAGTTCGGTGTCGAACCCGATCTCCTCGATCGGCAGCGCGACCGTGTCGAAACCGGCTTCGGCCGCCGTCTCCTGCATGTAGGCAGTCGTGACGTTGTCCTCGCCGGTCGCGTCGGCGCCCGACCAGGTGAAGTGCAGTTCGGTACCGGGCAACACGTCGCGCAGTTCGGTCCAGCGCTCCACCAGTTTCTCGTGCAGCGAATTCCATTGGTCGCCACCGGGATACACCTGCTGCAGCCAGTGCCACTGGATGATCCCGGCCTCGAGCAACGAGGTGGGGGTGTCGGCGTTGTATTCCAGCAGCTTGGCCGGGCGCCGCGCGTCGTAGCGCAGGTCGAAGCGGCCGTACACGTAAGGGTCACTGCGACGCCAGGATTCGGCGATCGGGCCCCAAGTCCATTCCGGCAGACCGAAATCGGCGAAGCGCTCGGTGAGTACCACGTGTTCGACCGCGTGCAGGCACATCGACTGCAGCAGTTCCACATCGGCTTCCAGCGCGAGGATCTCGTCCATCGAGAACTCGTAGTGCACCGACTCGTCCCAGTACGGCCGCGGCTGACCGCTGGCATCGCGCCCCGGCGCGCCGTAGACGAGACCTTGCTTCTCGACGATCTGCTGCCAGTCCTGGCGTGGTGTGCTCGTGTTGCGCCGCATCTACGACCCACTCCCCCCGGTCGACTTGCTGCCGAGTCCGCCGCGCTGCACCGTGGTGCCGCTCTTGGTCGTGATCTGGGCATTGCGCGGTTTCACCGAGGTGCCGCCCGTCGGTGGCTTGCCGATCGTCGGTGTGCCGCCGTAGTGGTAGCGGTACTGCGGCCAGCCCAGAATCAGCAGCCCGCCGCCGTGGCCACCGGAGCTGTCACTGCGGAAATTGGTCTTGCCGTCGCCGCAGTTCTCATCGGGGACAACGACTTCCTGCCCGTTCTCGTCGATCCGCACGCACGAGGCCGTCACCTGTTCGGGCGCGGTGATCGCTCGGTAGGCGAGGTAGCCACCACCGACGAGCGCGGCGACGCCGACGATGGCGACACCGCCGATCATCACGCGTTTGCGGTTGCGCCGCTTCTCCTCTGCCGCCGCGGCTGCTTGCCGCTCGGCCGCGTCTGCTTGCTTGCGGGCCTTGTCTCTGGCACGCGCTTCGCCGACGGTCGGCGGACGCGGCTGGGTGACGCCGGGTTCCTGCCTGGCCATCCGACCGGGACGCGGCGGTTCGACGGGATGCCCGCCCGCGCCGAAAACAGGCGGCGTCGACCCTGCGTTCGGGTCGGGCGGTGTCGAACTCGCCTCCGGTGCCGACCATCCCGCGCCGGGATCGGGTGGCGTCCACGGAGACCTGCCGGGCTCGCCGTTCGAGGGTTGGTCCGGTCGATCGGGCGGTCCAGGGTTCTGTGTGCTCACCGCTGCCGCCCCCTTGCCCCCGAAGTCACCACTAGCGCTCCTCGAATCCCGTCATGTCGCCCCGCGCGGGCTCCCAGCTTTCCACAACCAGGTCTACCCGCCCGGGAGCCGGCCCGGACAGAGCATGTCTCACGTGCCCGACGGGTTGCGAACTATCGGGCGCTTCGCCGGACCGTAGCAGTTCCAGCAATTTCTCGCCCGCCGTTCGTGGCCCTTCGGCGACAACATGGACGCGACCGTCGCGGTGGTTGCGCGCGTAACCGACCAGCCCGAGTTCCAGTGCGCGCGAGCGCGTCCACCACCGAAACCCCACGCCCTGCACGTATCCGTGCACCCACGCACTCAGCCGAACCGGCTCCGAACTCATGCGTCGATGTTGAAAGTCAGCGTCACTTTCGTGCCCGCTTTGAGCGTGCGACCCACGGTGCACACCTTGTCGACGGCGCGCTGCACGGTGACCAGTAGTCGTTCGCGGGCGGCCTCGTCGAGTTCGGACAGGTCCAGTTCGAGTACCTCGTCGAGCTGCGGGTAGAGCTCGTTCTCGCGGTCGGCATCACCGGAGACGCGGATGGTGGCGTCGAACTCGTCGCCGAGGCGACGCGACAACGGCAGGTCCGAACTGAGCCCGGTGCAACCGGCGAGCGCGATCTTGAGCAGCTCACCGGGTGTGAAGGCGCCGGGAACACCCTGGGAGGCGATCAGAACCTCCGCGCCGCGGTTACTGCGCCCGGTGTAGGCACGGGTTCCGGTGCGCTCGACCCACAGTTCGGTGGGCGCGTTGTTCACGGGTGCAGTCTGCTCAGCCATGCCTTGATCCTGCCATTCGCTCGAAGACGATCCACGCCTGGGAACGCCCCCGCCGCCCCCGGCATTCCGAGCACGTGACCCGGCGCACGCTCACTCCTGGAAGCGATAGCCCATCCCCGCCTCGGTGAGCAGGTGGCGCGGGTTCGCCGGATCGTCCTCGAGTTTGCGCCGCAACTGCGCGAGGTAGACGCGCAGGTAGTGGGTCTCAGTGGCATAGGCCGGACCCCATACCTCGCGCAATAATTCCTTGCGCCCCACCAGCTTTCCGCGATTGCGCACCAGCATCTCCAGCATTCCCCACTCGGTGGGTGTGAGGTGCACGGCCACGCCCTGCTTGGTGACCTTCTTCGCGGCCAGGTCGACGGTGAACGAATCGGTCACCACCACCGGGTCGTCGCTCCCGGCATCGGCGGCCCCACGCCGAACCGCCGCACGCAACCGGGCCAGCAACTCGTCCATCCCGAACGGCTTGGTGACGTAGTCGTCGGCCCCCGCGTCGAGCGCCTCGACCTTGTCGGCGGAGTCGGTGCGCGCCGAGAGCACGAGCACCGGCGCGCTACTCCAGCCACGCAGCCCCGCGAGCACCTCGATGCCATCCATATCGGGCAGCCCGAGATCGAGAATCACCACATCGGGATGCTTCTCGGCGGCGGCACGCAACGCCGCGGCACCATTGCCCGCGGTGATCACCTCGTAGCCACGCACCGACAGATTGATCCGCAACGCCCGCACGATCTGCGGCTCGTCATCGACCACCAGAACTTTCACAGTTCCGCCACTGCGCGTATTCCGGTCGGACTCAGGTGGGACGGCCGTCGTGCGGGCGGGCGCCGGTTTCGGCGTAGCGGTGGGTTCGCCGGTCCCGCCGGAGTTACCCATGTGCTCACTTGTCGGCATCGTTGTTTCCTGTGAAGGGGGAGGGCAGGTCGACCAGCATGGTCAGACCGCCGCCCGGTGTGGGTTCGGCGTGGACGGTACCGCCCATCGCCTCGACGAAACCGCGCACGACCGAGAGGCCGAGCCCGACGCCGGTGGTGTTATCCCGGTCGCCGAGGCGCTGAAACGGCTCGAACAGGTCCTCCTCGGTGCCCGCGGGGACGCCGCGTCCGGTGTCGACGACCGCGATCGACACCCGGTCGCCAACGTGTTCGGCGGTGACACGAACGGGTGTGTCACGACCGGAGTGGTGCAGGGCGTTGTCGAGCAGGTTCGCCAGCACGCGTTCGAGAAGACCGCTGTCGGCGAGCACCGAAACCTCGCCGACCTCGACTTTCACCCGGTCCATCGCCGCGCGCCGCAATCCCCGCGCGCCCATCCCGACGCTCACCAGCGCGCGGTGCACCGCCTCGTCCATATAGACCTGCCGCAGCTGCGGGCTCACCACACCGACGGCCAGGCGCGACGAATCGAGTAGGTTGCCGACCAGCGCGGTCAACTGGTCGACGGATTCCTCGATCGCTTCGAGCAGTTCGCCGGTGTCCTCGGCGGAGAACTCCACATCGTCGCTGCGCAGACTCGA
This sequence comes from Nocardia sp. NPDC059195, assembly GCF_042754695.1. Taxonomy (NCBI): domain Bacteria; kingdom Bacillati; phylum Actinomycetota; class Actinomycetes; order Mycobacteriales; family Nocardiaceae; genus Nocardia; species Nocardia sp. NPDC059195. The sequence continues at coordinate 20,233 of NZ_JBHZBG010000027.1, forward strand.
CACGGCGGCCTTGGCACCGGCCAACGGCGTGCGCAGGTCGTGGCTGACTGCCGAGAGCAGTGCCCGCCGCAACCGATCGGCCTCCAGCAAAGCCGCCGCGGCACTGGCTTCTTCGGCGAGTCGTTCCTGCCGGACCAGCCCGGCGGCTTGATTGGCCACCGCGTTGAGCACCGGCCGCTCCCCCGGGTCGAGTGGGTGCCCGGCCAGCAACAGCAGGCTCGTCGCATCGCCTGCTTCGATGGCCGTCTCGGCATCGCCGGAACGGCGCGGTGGATCCGTACCGACCTCGGCGACCACCACGTCACCGCACAGCATGCTCACCGCCCGCTGGCCATAGGCCTCCCGCACCTGTTCCAGCAGATTGGGCAGGTCGGCGCCGTGCAGCACCGCACCGGCGAACAGGGTGAGCAGCTCGGCTTCACGGGATGCCTTGCGCGCCTGCCTGGTTCGCTTCGCCGCGACGTCCACAAGCGCGGCGACCGCGACCGCCACGATCAGCAGCACCACCACGGTGACGAAGTTGTCCGGTTCGGCGATGGTGAGGCTGTAGCGCGGTGAGGTGAAGAACCAGTTCAGCAACAGCCCCGACAGCAGCGCCGACACCGAGGCAGGCACGACACCGCCGAGCAGCGCGACCGCGACGACACCGACGAAGAACATCGCGCTGAGCCCGCCGAGTTCGAGGAATCCGTCGAGCGTCGCCCAGCAGACCACGCTCACCAGCGCCGGCACCAGCAGTGCGGCGATCCAGGCGAACAGCGGCTGACGGACGCGCAGCGGGTTGCGGCGCACACCTTGGTTGGCCTGCTCATGGGTCACCATGTGGACGTCGATCTTGCCCGAACGCTGCACCACCGTCGACCCGATGCCCTCGTCGAGCATCCGCGCCCACCGCGACCGTCGCGAGGTCCCGAGCACCAACTGCGTCGCGTTGACCTCCCGCGCGAATTCCAGCAGCGCGCCGGGCACATCGTCGCCGGTCACGGTATGTAGCGAGGCGCCGAGCCCGGCCGCGAGTTCACGCAGCCGAACCATCCGCTGCGTCGACACACCGGCGAGCCCGTCACCACGCACCACGTGCACGACCACGAGATCGGCGCTGGACTTGGACGCGATCCGCCCCGCCCGGCGCACGACCGTCTCCGATTCCGCCCCGCCGGTGACCGCGACGACGACCCGTTCGCGCGCCTCCCACAGCTCGGTGATCTTGTGGTCGGCCCGGTACTTGGCGAGCGCGGCGTCGACCTGATCGGCCAGCCACAGCAGCGCGAGTTCCCGTAGCGCGGTGAGATTTCCGGGCCGGAAGTAGTTACGCAGCGCGGCATCCACCTTGTCCGCCGCGTACACATTTCCGTGTGACAGCCTGCGCCGCAGCGCTTCCGGTGTGAGATCGACCAGCTCCACCTGATCGGCCGCGCGCACCACCGCATCGGGCACCGTCTCGCGCTGCTCGATCCCGGTGATCTGGGCGACCACATCGTTGAGGCTCTCGAGGTGCTGCACGTTCACCGTCGAGATGACATCGATACCAGCGTCTAGGAGCTGTTCGATGTCCTGCCAGCGCTTTTCGTGCACGCTGCCCGGCGCGTTGGTGTGCGCGAGCTCGTCGACGAGCACCACGGCGGGCTTGCGCGCGAGCACCGCGTCGACGTCGAGTTCGGGCAGCTCGGTGCCCCGATAGCCGACCAGCTTCGTCGGGATCCGTTCGATGCCATCGAGCAGTTGCGCGGTCTTCGCGCGACCGTGCGTCTCCACCAGCGCGGCCACCACATCACGGCCGCGCTCGAGCCGCCGGTGCGCTTCGCCGAGCATGGCGTAGGTCTTGCCAACGCCCGGCGCCGCACCGAGATAGATGCGCAGTTGTCCGCGTTTCACCTGTCCATCATCGCGTGTCGCCGAGCCTCGCTGGTAGGGCGCACCGGCAACACGCCGACCGTCACCATGGGCGTGTGCGAGGTGTTCAGCCGACCGAGCACCCGGATCAGCAGCAACGATCCGACAAAACCGAAGATCACCGCAAGGGTCACTACCGACACCGCGATCTCACTTTCCGTGCACAGGGGAACCGGCGGCCGTTCGCCGACCGGTGCCCACTTTCTACCGCGCGAACAAACGCCTGATCTCGATCTTTACGGTGTGTTGACGGCTATCGGGCCCGCTTTGACGGCATCCTCACACCCGTCACGCACCCGTCGCGTCAACATTCCGCAAAGGCATGGCCGCCGGGCGCTAAGGAGTCGTAAGGAAGCCACGCCGAGCCGCGATCCGGCGTTTCACTCACCTAGGTGCTCCACGTCGGAGCACAAGGAGGTTGGAAATGTCTGTCGTGGTGTTCACGGTGCTCACCGTGGCGATCTTCGCGCTGCTGGGCTTGATCCAGCGAGGGGTGGAGAAGCTGTGATCGCGAACCTTGTCGGTCTCGCACTGGCTGCCGGAGTCGCCGTCTTCATGATCGCGGCGCTGCTTTTCCCCGAGAGGTTCTAGGTGAACACGACTACTGCGGGGATCGTCTTCGTGGCGGCCCTGGTTCTCGCGCTGGCTCTGGTGCATGTACCGCTGGGCGACTACATGTACCGGGTCTACAGCAGCGACAAGCACTCCCGCGTCGAGCGGCTGATCTTCCGCGCCATCGGCGCGAAGCCCGAGGTCGAGCAGACCTGGCCCGTCTACGCCCGCAGTGTGCTGGCGTTCTCGGCGGTCAGCGTGCTGTTGCTGTTCTTCTTCCAGCTGGTCCAGGGCGCACTGCCACTGCACCTCAACGACCCCGGCACCGAGATGACCCCCGCGCTCGCGTGGAACACCGCGGTCAGCTTCGTCACCAACACCAACTGGCAGAACTACTCCGGTGAGTCCACCCAGGGTCACCTGGTGCAGATGGCCGGTCTCGCGGTACAGAACTTCGTCTCCGCGGCCGTCGGCATGGCGGTAGCGGTGGCCCTGGTGCGCGGCTTCGCCCGCCGCCACACCGGTGACCTCGGCAACTTCTGGGTCGACCTGGTGCGCGGCACCCTGCGCATTCTGCTGCCGCTGGCGTTCGTCTTCGCGATCGTGCTGGTCGCGGGCGGCGTCATCCAGAACTTCCACCTCCACGATCAGGTCGCGCAGACCATCGGCGGCGCCGAACAGACGATCACCGGCGGACCGGTGGCGAGCCAGGAGGTCATCAAGGAACTCGGCACCAACGGCGGCGGCTTCTACAACGCGAACTCTTCGCACCCGTTCGAGAACCCGAACACCTGGACGAACTTCATCGAGATCTTCCTGCTGATGGTGATCGCGTTCTCGCTGCCGCGCACCTTCGGCCGGATGGTCGGCTCCACCAAGCAGGGCTACGCGATCGTGGCGGTGATGGGCACGATCGCCCTGGCCAGCATCTCGCTGACCAACCTGTTCCAGCTCCAGCACCACGGCACGGTCCCGACCGCGATCGGTGCGTCGATGGAGGGCGTGGAAACCCGCTTCGGCGTTGCCGATTCGGCCACCTTCGCCGGCGCGACCACCCTCACCTCGACGGGTGCGGTGAACTCGTTCCACGATTCCTACACCAGCCTCGGCGGCATGATGACGATGTTCAACATGCAGCTCGGCGAGGTGGCGCCCGGTGGGGTCGGCTCCGGTCTCTACGGCATGTTGATCCTCGCCGTGATCACGGTGTTCGTCGCGGGCCTGATGGTCGGGCGCACCCCGGAATATCTCGGCAAGAAGATCACCCCGCGCGAAATCAAGCTGGCGGCAACCTATTTCCTGGTGAGCCCACTGATCGTGCTGGTCGGTACCGCGGTGGCCATGGCCTTGCCGGGACAACGAGCGAGCATGCTCAACGGCGGCCCGCACGGCATGTCGGAGGTGCTCTACGCCTTCACCTCCGCGGCCAACAACAACGGTTCCGCCTTCGCCGGTCTCACCGGCAACACCGAGTGGTACAACACCGCCCTCGGCCTCGCGATGCTGTTCGGCCGATTCCTGCCGATCATCATCGTGCTGGCACTGGCGGGTTCGCTGGCCCAGCAGGGCACCACTCCCGCGTCGATCGGCACACTGCCGACGCACCGGCCGCAGTTCGTCGGCATGGTCGTCGGCACCACGGTGATCCTGGTCGCGCTCACCTTCCTGCCCGCTCTCGCACTCGGGCCGCTCGCCGAAGGAATTCACTGAAATGACCACTCCCACACTAGAAACCGCACCGCGGCCCGAACACCGAAGCAAGGGCGTGCACCGCGGCGTCCTCGACCCGAAATTGCTGCTCACCTCCCTCCCCGACGCCGTGCGCAAGCTCGATCCGCGCACGCTGTGGAAGAACCCGGTGATGCTGATCGTCGAGATCGGCGCCGTGTGGTCGACCATCCTCGCCATCGCCGACCCGAGCTTCTTCGCCTGGGCGATCGTGGTGTGGCTCTGGCTCACCGTCGTTTTCGCGAATCTGGCCGAAGCCGTCGCGGAGGGGCGCGGCAAGGCGCAGGCCGACTCGCTGCGCAAAGCCAAGACCGACACCATCGCCCGGCGGCTGGCCGACTGGACACCGGGTGGGCGCATCGTCGAGGAACGCGTCGCCGCCCCCGAGCTGCGTCGCGGCGACTACGTCGTCGTCGAAGCGGGCCAGATCATCCCCGGCGACGGTGACGTCGTCGAAGGCATCGCCTCGGTGGACGAATCGGCCATCACCGGTGAGTCCGCGCCCGTGATCCGGGAATCCGGCGGCGACCGCTCGGCCGTCACCGGCGGCACCACGGTGCTCTCGGACCGGATCGTCGTGCGGATCACCCAGGAACCCGGCGCCAGCTTCATCGACAAGATGATCGCGCTCGTCGAGGGCGCGAGCAGGCAGAAGACACCGAACGAGATCGCGCTCAACATCCTGCTGGCCGCGCTCACGATCATCTTCGTGTTCGCGGTGACCACCCTGCAGCCGCTGGCCATCTTCGCCAAGTCGAACAACCCCGGCGTGCCGGATACCTCGGCGCTGGACGCGCATGGCATCACCGGCATCGTGATGGTCTCGCTGCTGGTCTGCCTCATTCCGACCACCATCGGCGCGCTGCTCTCGGCCATCGGCATCGCGGGCATGGACCGCCTCGTGCAGCGCAATGTGCTGGCGATGTCGGGTCGTGCGGTGGAAGCCGCGGGCGATGTGAACACCCTGCTGCTCGACAAGACCGGCACCATCACCCTCGGCAACCGGCAGGCCGCCGAGTTCATCCCGGTGCCGGGCGTGCTCGACGACGAACTGGCCGACGCGGCGCAGCTGTCGAGTCTTGCCGACGAAACACCGGAGGGCCGCTCGATCGTCGTGTTCGCCAAGGAGGTGTTCAACAAGCGCGAACGCAGCGCGGGTGAACTGCCGGGCGCGACCTGGGTGGAGTTCACCGCACAGACCCGCATGTCGGGCGTCGACCTCGCCGACGGGCACCAGCTGCGCAAGGGGGCAGCCGGTGCCGTGACGGAATGGGTTCGCGCCCAGGGCGGTTCGATCCCCGAGCAGGCCGCGGTGATCGTCGACGGCATCTCCGCATCCGGTGGCACGCCGCTGGTGGTCGGCGAGGTCAAGGACGGCACCCCGCGCCTTGTTGGTGTCATCCACCTCAAAGACGTTGTCAAGCAAGGCATGCGGGAGCGCTTCGACGAGATGCGCCGCATGGGCATCCGCACCGTGATGATCACCGGCGACAATCCGTTGACCGCCAAGGCGATCGCCGACGAGGCGGGTGTGGACGACTTCCTCGCCGAAGCCACACCGGAGGACAAGCTCGCCCTGATCAAGTCCGAGCAGGACGGCGGCCGCCTGGTCGCGATGACCGGCGACGGCACCAACGACGCCCCCGCGCTCGCGCAGGCCGACGTGGGTGTGGCCATGAACACCGGCACCTCGGCCGCCAAAGAGGCGGGCAACATGGTCGATCTGGACTCGGACCCGACCAAGTTGATCGAGATCGTCGAGATCGGCAAGCAGTTGCTGATCACCCGTGGCGCGCTCACCACGTTCTCCATCGCCAACGACATCGCCAAGTACTTCGCGATCATTCCCGCGCTGTTCGTGGTGCTGTTCCCCGGCCTGGACGCGCTGAACATCATGCGCCTGGCCAGTCCGCAGTCGGCGATCCTGTCCGCGGTCATCTTCAACGCGATCATCATCGTGGCGCTCATTCCGCTGGCGCTACGCGGCGTCAACTACCGGGCGAGCAATGCCTCGAAACTGTTGAGCCGCAACCTGACGATCTACGGCCTCGGCGGCATCATCGCCCCGTTCGTCGGCATCAAGATCATCGACCTGTTCGTCCAACTCCTCCCCGGGATGTCCTGAAATGCGTATGTCAACCTGGATCCGCCAGCACCTGGCCGCCCTGCGCGCCCTACTGGTGCTGACCGCGATCACCGGAATCGTGTATCCCGTAGCCGTCTTCGCGATCGCCCAGCTGCCGGGGCTCAGCGAGCGAGCCGATGGGTCGCTCATCGAGCGGGACGGAAAAGTGGTGGGCTCCAGCCTGATCGGGCAGTCGTTCACCGACGCCGACGGCAACGCCATGGCGCAGTACTTCCAGAGCCGCCCGTCGGCCGCGGGCAACGGCTACGACCCGCTGTCCACCGCCGCGAGCAATCTCGGCCCAGAGGACATCGTCGACACCGCCGATCGCACCAGCCTGCTCACCACCGTGTGCACCCGCTCGAAGGAGGTCGGCGACCGTGAGGGGGTCGACGGCGCCCGGCAGTTCTGCACGAAAGACGGTGTGGGCGCGGTGCTCTCGGTGATCGGTCCGCGCGATGCCGACGGCGATGTGTCGCAGCCGGTGCAGGTGGTCAGCGTCAACGAACTCTGCCCCGCGCAGCCGTTCGTGGCCACGTTCCGCGGCGTCGCCGTGGAGTGCGCGAAGGAGGGCGAAGACTACTCCGTCGGCCGGATCATCCCGATTCTCGGTGACGCACCGGCCGATGCCGCCGTCCCCGCCGACGCGGTGACCGCGAGCGGCAGCGGACTCGACCCGCATATCTCCCCCGAATACGCGACCATCCAGGTCGAGCGGGTGGCGACGGCGCGCGGCATCACCACCACCCAGGTGCGTGAACTGCTCGACGCCCACACCGACGGCCGCACGCTCGGATTCCTCGGCGAGCCGCGGGTGAACGTCGTCGAACTCAACCTCGATCTCGACGCCCGCTACCCGTTCCGGGGCTGAACACAGCGATCGGGGCCGGATCCACCACGGATCCGGCCCCTTTCGTCATTCTGCGCTAATCCTCGTCTGTGACCAGAGCAAAAGACGGGGTCAGACCCAGAGTTGCTGCGCTAATCCTCGTCTGTAACCAGAGCCCAACCATCGGGCAGACCGGTCACGGTCACCGCTGACCCGCATACCTCGAGATCCACCGTCACCCCATCGCCCAGCCGGAACTCCGACATCCGCACGCACCCCCATGCCGGTGGCACCTGCGGCCGCAACGTCAACGTCTTGGCAGGCACATCGGGATCGAGCCCGAGGAACGACCGAACCAGCAGCAGCGGCGCCGCACTCGCCCACGCCTGCGGCGAACACGATGTCGGATACGGCACGGGTGCGGCGAATCTCGACCGCGGGAAACCACAGAACAGTTCGGGCAATCGACCGTCGAACGCGGCGGCCGCATCGAGCAGACCACCCGACAGCTTCGTGGCCAGTTCCACCGCGCCCGGCACATGCTGGTACCGCATCAACCCGGCGACGGCGATCGCCGTGTCATGCGGCCAGATCGACCCGCTGTGGTAACTCATCGGGTTGTAAGCGCCCATATCCGAAGCCAAGGTGCGCAGCCCGAATCCCGAATCCATCTCTGCCCGAGACAGATTCCGGATGAGGATCTCGGCATGTTCGTCGGTCGCGATGCCCGACCACAAACAGTGCGCGGCGTTGCTGGTCAACGCGTCGACCTGCCGCTTGCGGCCGTCCAACGCCACCGCGTACCACCCGTAGTGGGGTAGCCAGAACTGCTCGGCGAACTTGGTTTGCAACTCGTCGGCCCGCTCCCGCATCCGCACGGACAGCTCGGGGTCGTCGAACTGGTCGGCCAGTTCCGCGCGGGCCAGGAACGCCGCGTACACATACCCCTGCACCTCGGCCAGCGCGATCGGCGCTTCGGCGATATGCCCTGCGGCGTCGTTGATTCCGTCGAAACTGTCCTTCCACCCCTGATTGATCAGGCCGCGGTCGGTGGCGCGCACGTACTCGACGAAACCGTCGTCGTCACGGTCCCCGAAATCGGTGATCCAGCTGATCGCGGCGTCGGCGGCGGGTAACAGAGTGGCGATCGATCCCGGATCCGCGCCCCACCGTAGACATTCGGCGAGCAGCATCACGAAAAGTGGTGTGGCGTCGACGGTTCCGTAGTAGATCTGCCCGCCGAGCACCTGCCCGACCGAGGGCCCGCGCCGCATCTCGTGCATGATCCGGCCCGGCTCCTCCTCGACGAGCGGGTCGATCGTCTGGCCCTGCAATTCGGCCAGCTGCTGCAAAGTGCCTAGTGCCAGATCGGTTTCCAGCGGCAGCGACATCCATGCGGTGAGCAGCGAGTCCCGGCCGAACAGCGTCATGAACCACGGCGCGCCCGCGGCCACGAACGGCCGGTTGGTGCCGGAATCGGTGTGGATCTGCAAGGCGCCCAGATCGCTTTCGCTGCGGCGCAGGATCTGGTTGAGCAGGCCCGAGTCGGCGGAGATATCGGTGGCGGTGGCCCGCCACGCCTGGATCTTGCGTACCGGCTCACTGGCCCGGTAGCGCTCGCCCACCGAGCCGGAGGTCTGCGGGCGTTGCGCGGCGCCTGCCGGTTGCGCGGTGATCTCGGTTTGCCAGCGCGCACCCGCAGGCACCACCACCCGCCAGATCATGGTGCCGGGCAGCACCATCGGCTCGACGGTCGAGGTGAGCGCGAGCCCACGGGACAGATCCTCGCGGTCGTGCAGCAGCAGTTCGCCGTCGGCGGTTGTCATCTCCGCCCGGCGCCCGTTGGTGCGGCCTTCCTTCACCGCGAACAGGTCGACGAAATCGGCGTCGACATGCAGTTCGAGGACCACCGCCGTCGCCTCGCGGCTCATGTTCTCCAGGGTGATCACCTCGTGCATGCCCTCGGCGACGAGCCGATCGCGCACCACCAGCAAGGTGCTGTCGGCCCGACCCTGCTGCGGAGGCCTGCGCAACACGAACCGTGCCGCGAAGGCCTCCGGACTCAGCACCGACAGCGCCTCGGGCCGTTTGCCGTCGATCATCAGCTCCCAGCGCGAAATCACCCTGGCGTCACGGAAGAACAGGCCCTGCGGCTTGCCCGGCTCGATATCGCCGAGCCGGTCGGACAGGCAGAACGTACCGCCTTCGACAAGGGTGATGTTGCCGCCGCCGCCACCGAGCCCCGCGGGTTCCCCCGCGTTGAGGGGGCTCGGCGCCGAGGCGCTGTCGGTGCTCATGCGCGCCCGTTGGCCGCCACCCCGACGGGCATCGGCATCGCATACGCGGTGTCGTACCCGATCGTGGTGCGGGCGAGCAGCTCCCGGTACACCTGTTCGTAGCCGCGGCCGAGGGTGTCGGCGCTGAAGTTGTCGACCACGTGTTTGCGGCACAGGGCCGGATCGTAGGTCTGCACTTCGGCGATGGCGGCGGGCAGTTCGGCCGGATCGTCACAGATCCGCCCCGTTACCCCGTCTACCACCACTTCGCTCACCGCACCGCCGCGCAACGCCACCACCGGCGTGCCACAGATCATCGCCTCGATCATCACCATGCCGAACGGCTCCTCCCATCGAATGGGGAACAGCAGACACTTAGCTCCGGAGAGCAGTTTACGCTTGGCGGCCGCGTCGGCGAGACCGAACATCTGATCCTGGTCGGTCATTCGCGGCTGCACGAACTCCTCGAAGTAGGCCTTCTCGGGCGGCTCACTGCACTTGCCCGCCAGGATCAGCGGCATGCCGGCGGCGTGGGCGGCGTCGAGCGCCAGATGTGGGCCCTTGTCGTTGCTGAAACGACCGAGGAACAGCGCGTAGTCCTGCTTCTCGGTCTCGTAGGGCCACTGTTCGGGACACAGTGCGTTGTGGACCCGGCCCGCCCATGGCAGATCGGGGGCCAGCGCGCGCTGACGGTCGCTGATCGCGACGAGCGAGCACTCCTGGCCCAGTTCCTTGTAATAGCGGTAGCAGTCGTCCTGCACCGGGCCGTGCACGGTGACCACCGTCGGCAACCCGAGATTGGCGTAGGCGGGCGCGTTCAGCGGGCCAGCGAAAGTGTGGTCGTGGACCAGATCGATGCCTTCGGTATCGGCCAGCCGCTCGATGGCGCGGCGCACCCGCAGCGCGTGCACGATCTCCGGGAACGGGTCACCCAGCCGTTCGGGCTGGATCCGGTCCCACAGCGGGACGAAATCCGCCTGGGTGCCGTCGATGCCCGCGCCGAACAGGGTGACGTGATGGCCACGCTCACACAGTGAGTCGACCAGATCGGCGACTACGGCCTCGACACCGCCGTAGGCCTTGGGTGGAACATCGAAATACGGTGGAACAACCATGGCGATCCGCAGTGGACCTCCGTGGTGATCGATCGAGTAGAGATCGGACGCGGACAAACCGGTCGGCGACATTGCCGACGTGTCTGTACTCATGACCTTCCTTCCAGGGACGCAACCTCGCAACACTTGCGCGAACAAGAGATGGCCGCCTCGGCGGAGGTGGAGACGAGAGCTTCACCGCCGTCCATGGGGCATGGTTGGCCTGGCCAGACGCAATGCGCACCTTTTCGGGTGCCCGCCTGAACAGAGGGGCCGTCAAGGAACGTACCCCGCTACCGGAGAGTAAACCAGCGTGTTGCTGGAAATGTTCGATATCGATTCTCTACCAGGGCAGGAGATTACGCGGTCAGATGCACTCTACGCCGTATAGATTTCAAGATCACCCGGGTCAGGACCAGGAATCCTTCCGAGGCTCGGATCAATGAGACCAGCCTTACCGCACGTTTGCCGATCGCGAAATGGGGAACCCAGCGAATCACCGGCGATCTATCGATCGTCAGGGCGCGCAGTCCGTTCGAACATCCCAATCCACGCAGGCGATGCCACCGAACTCGGCGACGATGAGCCTGCCCTGACCATGGGTGAGATAGTCGATGAACTTCGCCGCCAGTGATTCCGCCGGAATTTGACCGCCGGGATAGTCGTTGAAGGCGAACTCGGCGGAGTAGAACGGGTAGGCCTTGGCGCGCATATTGTCCTTTGTCGCCTCCACGCCGTTGATCTTCACCGATTTGATCGCGGCGTCGCGAACCGCCGACGACTCGAGATAGCCGACCGCGCCGGGGTTCCTGGCGACGACATCGGCCATCGCGGTAGTCGACCGTACTTCGCAATGGACCAGTCGCTGCCGTCCCGCACAGGGTTCGGGCTGATACAGCGGTCGGTTCCAGTCGAGCAAGCGGTGCTCGATGGCGAACCTGGACCCCGATCCGTATTCCCGATCCACCACCACGACAGGCAGATCCGGGCCACCGATCTCGATCCAGTTGCTGATCTGCCCACGGAACAGTCGCTGAATCTGGTCTGTGGTCAGATCCGCGACCCCGAGGTCCGGGTGTACTACCACCGAGAACGGCGCCACCGCGAACGCACTCTCGGACAGGTCAGGGAAGGTCTTGTGCTTCGGCCCTTCACCGATGGCCACGGTGTTCGGCGCCGACTCCGGCGCATCCAGATCCTCGAGACCGTCGGTCGTCCCGGTGAAGTCGAACGCGAATTTCGCTCCGGGGCAGTGGTTCTCGAACGATGCCGCGGCCTTGCGGATCATCGGCGCCATCGCGGTCGAGCCGACGAGGTCGAGTGTGCCGGTGGCACAGTAGTCCGGCAGGGGTTCCGGTCGCACGATGGACGCCACGAGCTGAATCGTGACGACCACGGCGAGGAACAGGCTCAGGCCGAGCAGTGCGCGTGCGGGTCGAATACCGCTGGAATGGCTGGGGGTCGCCTCGAATGTGCCGCTCTTGATACTGCCCAGGTGCGTCACCACCTGTTCACCGTCGTGGTCATCCGGTGCGGCCACCGGCCCTTCGAGTACCGCGAGCACCTTGTAATGTTCACCGACTGCGAGATTTTCGGCCGGCAGGAAGATCTCCGAGCCACCGTCGGCTCTGGTGACCGTCTGGATCGCGTCCAGGGTCGCACCTGTGTCGACCCGCCCCTGGAGGTTGACGCGCTCGGTGACCTCGATCAGGTGCACCGTGTGCGCGGGGAAAACCAATCTCGGCCGACTCGAGTAGTAATCACCCGCGACGATCTCGGCGGTGCCAGAGTTCTCGATGCGGATCAGGACGACCGACTTGGATGCCGTCCCGTTGTTGTTCGCCTGCGGCGCCCCATTCGGATCGGTGAAGATCTTGCTCGCCGGCGTGTTCATCTGGACCCGATAGCCGAGCCGCTTTCGCTCGATGAACACGAACTGCTGCAGATACGTGGCGACAGCCACGGCGAGGGCGATCAGCGAGAGCACGATCTCGATCGGAAAGTCACTCATCCGGTCCCCCACTCACTCCCCGTACACAGCGAGTCGTTTGTACCAGACGAGAACGGAACCTTGCGACACGGAATCAGTTGTTGGGCACCATTTCACCCACCGGACTCACCACACCACGCAAGCAGCTCGTCGACCGGCCAGGTGTCGATCACCTTATCGGCGGTGACGCCGTGTGCCAGTGCCCGCTCGCATCCATAACCCTGCCAAGCCAATTGACCTGGGGCGTGCGCGTCGGTGTCGATGCTGAAGAAGCAGTCCATCTCGACGGCCAGCTCGATCAATCGTCCGGGTGGGTCGCGGCGTTCGGGACGACTGTTGATTTCGACGGCGGTGCCGTAGCGGCGGCAGGCTTCGAAGACGAGTTCGGCGTCGAACGACGACTCCGGGCGGGTGCCGCGTGCCCCTTCGACGAGCCGGCCGGTGCAGTGGCCCAGGATGTCGACATTCGGGTTCGCGACGGCGTAGACCATCCGCTTGGTCATGGTGGCGCTGTCGTCGCGCAGATGTGAATGCACGCTGGCGACAACGACATCCAGGCGTCCGAGGAGATCGGCGCGCTGATCGAGGGTGCCGTCGTCGAGGATGTCGACCTCGATGCCGGTGAGGATGCGAAACGGTGCCATCTGCTCGTTGAGTTCGGCGATCACGTCGAGTTGGCGCGCCAGCCGGTCGGCGGACAGGCCGTTGGCGACCTTGAGGCGGGGTGAATGGTCTGTCAGCGCACAGTATTCGTGTCCCAGTGCCGCCGCGACACCCATCATCTCGGCGATCGGACTGCCACCGTCGGACCAGTCCGAATGTGTGTGCAGATCGCCACGCAGCGCACCGCGCAACTCCTCGCCCGCGGGCGCGATCGGCTGTGCGTCCTTGCGGAGCTCAGCCAGGTAGTCGGGAACCTCACCCGCACATGCCTGTTCGATGATGGCTGCCGTTTTCGGTCCGATGCCGGCCAGTTCACGCCAGCTGTGTTCGGCTGCGCGAGTGGAATATTCGCTCTCCGGCAGCCCGGCGACGACATCGGCGGCGCGGCGGTAAGCCTTTACCCGGTGCGTTTCGGCACGACCGCGTTCGAGCCAGAACCCGACCTCACGCAGTGCCGCCACCGGACCCGGACTCGCCGCCGATGTCATCGCGACTACTTGATCCGGCCGTACTTGAGGAACGCGACGCCGTCGGCGTACACCCGGCTGGTGATCACCCGAAACCGTTCCGGCGCGGGCAGTTTCGCCCCACCGCCGAACAACGGCCTGCCGGTGCCGAGTACCACCGGGTGCAGCTTCAGGAACACCTGGTCGATCTCGGGCAGCAGCGCCTGCGCCAGTTGACCGCCGCCGCAGAGCCAGATACCCAGTCCGTCTTCGCGTTTGAGTTCACGCACCGCGGCGGCCGGATCCTCGGCGATCAGTTCCACCCCCGGCGCGGGCGCTTCGGGCAGTGTCGTGGACACCACGTATTGGCGGAGGTGCGCATAGGGGCTGGCGGTGCCGGTGCGGACCCCGAAGTCGTGGGTCTTGCGGCCCATGATCACGGTGTCGAAGTAGATGTTGCCCGCCGCGATCCCGCGCGCCTCGCGCACCTTGGTCGGCAGGGTTTCCGGGTACTGCGAGATGATCGCGGGCCCGTGGTCACCGCCTACCGGGAAGAAATCCAGCGTTCCATCCTCGGCGGCGATGAAACCGTCGATTGTCGATGCCACGAAATAGGTCAGCTTGCGCATAACGTCCTCCCTGCACGGACCCGGTCTGTCACGACCTGTCAGAGGAAACGTTAGCGTGCCCGGATCAGCGGCGGCGCGGCTTCCGTTGACACTTCGGACAGGAAAACGACGACCGGTTCATGAATTGTTCCCGTACCAGCAATGTCGCGCACCGATCGCACGGTTCGTCCTCACGCCCGTACGCGGCCAATGACCTGGCGAAATAGCCGGATTCGCCGTTCACATTCACGTACAGGGCGTCGAAGGAGGTGCCGCCGACGGCCAGCGCCTCGGTCATGACCGCGGTGACCCCGTCGAGCAGCGTGCGCAGGACCGGGCGGGTGAGCTCGGCGGCGACGCGGGTGCCGTGCAGACCCGACCGCCACAGCGCCTCGTCGGCGTAGATATTGCCGATGCCCGAGATCACCGTCTGATCGAGCAGCACGCGTTTGATCTCGGTGTTCTTGGCGCGGATGGCCGCGACCACGGCGTCGCGGTCGAACAGCGGGTCGAGCGGATCACGCGCGATATGGGCCACGGAATCGGGCACCACGGTCCCGTCCACCTCGACGAGTTCGCCCAGTGCCCAGCCACCGAAGGTGCGTTGATCGACGAACCGCAATTCGGCACCGTCACCGAGCACGGCCCGGATATGCGCGTGTTTTTCGATGGGCGCGTCAGCGGGTTGCACCAGCATCTGACCGCTCATGCCCAGATGCACGACCAGTGCGGTATCGGGCTCGTCGAAAGTGAGCCAGAGATACTTCCCGCGGCGCTGCGCGGAGTCGATCCGCAATCCGGTGAGTCGTGCCGCCAGATCAGCACCACCCGCGGCGTGCCTACGCACGGCACGCGGGTGGGTGACGGTGACGGTATCGATCGCCCGGCCGACAGCGTGATCGGCCAGACCGCGCCGAACAACCTCTACCTCGGGCAGTTCGGGCACGGATTCAGGCTTTGTTCGTAGATTCGTCGGTCAGCGCCTTGTAGGCGTTACCGGCTGCCTGCTGCTCGGCTTCCTTCTTGGAACGGCCGACGCCCGAACCGTACGGATGACCGGCGATCACCGTGGTGGCGGTGAATTCCTTGTTGTGGTCCGGTCCGGTGGACGTGATCTCGTAGGCGGGTACGCCGAGACCGCGTTCGGCGGTGAGCTCCTGCAGGCTGGTCTTCCAGTCGAGGCCGGCGCCCATGCGGGGGCCACGCTCGAGCAGCTCGGCGAACAGTCGAAGCACCACACCGCGCGCGGTTTCGATGCCGTGCTCGAGGTGCACCGCACCGAGCAGCGACTCCATGCCGTCGGCGAGGATGCTCGGCTTGTCGCGGCCGCCGGTGAGCTCTTCGCCCTTACCGAGCAGCAGATACTGGCCGAGTCCGCCGTTGCCGAGACCACGCGCCACCTCGGCGAGCGCGTGCATATTCACCACGCTGGCGCGCAGTTTCGCGAGTTCACCCTCGGACTTCTCCGGATGCTCGGTATACAGGCGCTCGGTGATGCTGAGGCCGAGTACCGAGTCGCCGAGGAATTCCAGGCGCTCGTTGGTCGGCAAACCGCCGTTCTCGTACGCGTACGACCGGTGCGTCAGCGCTAGGCGCAGAAGCTCCGGTCGTACGTCGACACCGAGGGCGGTGAGCAGGCTGGCGTGATCCGCCGCGCCCACATTGTCTTTACTGGCTGTCACGTTGCTAGGAATGATCTACAACGATCAGACTGCAGAGGTGACCTGGCGGCCCTTGTAGGTACCGCAGGACGGGCACGCGATGTGCGGGAGGGTCTTCTCACCACACGCGCGGTTCGGGCAGGTGACCAGGGTCGGCGCAGTGGCCTTCCACTGGCTGCGCCGCGACCGGGTGTTGGAACGCGACATCCGACGCTTGGGAACAGCCACGGCTACTTCTCCTCTTGGTTTTCGCTGACAACATCGGCATCAGATGCCGCGGCAGCGGTTTGGTCTTGGTGGTGGAACCCTCAGGCGGGGTCGCCGGTACCGGGCTCGTCAGTGGCGAAATTCGCCAACTTCGCCCAGCGAGGGTCCAGTATCTCATGCCCATGATCAGGACCCGCAATCGCCATCCGCACACCGCACTCGGGGCACAGGCCCGCGCAGTCCGGCGAACACAGCGGCTGCAGCGGAAGCTCCAGCCCGATGGCGTCGAGGATCACCGGCTCGAGATCGACGAGGTCGTCTTCCATGCGGTAGACCTCGGCGTCCTCGGTCGTCTGCTCGGTGGCGCTGTCCGGATACGCGAACAACTCCGTCAGACGAACCTGCACCTGGCCGTCGAACGGTTCGAGGCAGCGCGAGCACTCCCCGGCCGTCGGCCCGGACGCCGTGCCGGTGATCAGCACACCCTCCGAGACCGCCTGCAGCTGCAGGTCGAGTTCCACCTCGGCGTCGGCCGGGATGGCGATCAGGTCCAGACCCAGCCGCTCATGGTCGGTGACCGTGCGACGCAGCTCCCGCATGGTTCCCGGCCGACGGCCGAGATTGCGGACATCCAGCACAAAACCCGCGTCGGACACAGGACCACTGGTCTTGCGTGGACGCGCAGGCGAACCGGAACCGGCGGACATCACGGACTCACTTACCGTTGAGGGGATAATGGGCAACCACTCAACAGTACGGCAGGACCCCGCCGGAACTCAAAACGCGCGCTCGGCTCAGCGGCGGTGGTCGGCAGCGTATTCGGGGTATTCGGCGCCCGGTGCGCCGCGCATCTGCTGACGACCACGGGTGATCGAGCGCCGGGTGGTGTTGAGCGTCTCTTCCACGGCGGCGAGCCTGCTGCCGAAATCGGCCATCTGCTCGTCGACATAGTCGTCGCATTCGGTGCGCACCCGGTCGGACTCGGCCTGCGCATCGTCGATCAGCCGGGCGGATTCGGCGTGCGCGACCCGCACCACCTCGGTCTGCGCGACCAGCCGGGCCTGTTCGGCCTTGCCGTCGGCGACCGAGCGCTCATACGAGGCCTTGCCCGCGTCGATGGCCCGGTCGGCGTCGATCTGGGCGCGGCCGGTGAGCTCGTCGTACTCGGCATTGCCGTCGGCCACGACCTGATCGGCCTCCGCCTGGGCCGAAGTCACCAGGCGGTCGGCATGGGCGGTGGCTTCGGCGACCATCCGGTCGGCGTGGTCCTTGGCGTCGGCGAGGATGCGATCGGCCTCGGCGCGAGCTTTGTCGATGGTGGTGCGTGCCTGCTCGTTGGCCGTGGTGACCGTCGTCTCGGCGCCGCTGCGGGCGTCGCCGACGATCTTGTCGCGGTGATCGAGCACATCCTGGGCGTCGTCGAGTTCACCGGGTAGCGCGTCGCGGACGTCGTCGAGAAGTTCGAGGACATCGCCGCGCGGCACGATGCAGCTGCGGGTCGGCGGGATGCCGCGCGCCTCTTCGACGATGGCGACCAGTTCGTCGAGTGCTTCGAATACGCGATACATGCTCACTACCCTCCTGCGGACTCACGGCGAAACCACTACCGCCGACGCCCAGTGTGCCCGTCCTCGGCGGCTGTGCCGAATGTCGTTGCGGTGTGTCGCGACAGTGTCCAAGATCGCACGGTTATCAAGTGGAGTGCAGCCCTCCACTTCGGCTACCATCGGTAGGCACGACAACGCCGTCCGCCGGGAAGCACCGCAACCTTTTCGCTGTTGTACTCCTCGACGTCTGTTCATTTGGGGATCGGAGTCGAACATGACCCTCCTGGAAACTCCTAGGAGTCCGGTGTCGCACGTGGCGGGCATGTTCACTCCCTGGACCGGTCCGTTCCCCGTGGTGACGCCGAGTGAAGTCGCACCCGCGCTGCGCCCCCAGCTCGAGGGCGCGCTCACCTATCTGCGCGGCGACCGCGCCCTGCCCCAGCTCTTCCGCTTCGCCCTCGTCGGCGGGTCGAGCAATATCGCCTATGTGCTGCTGTTCTTCGCGATGCACGGCATCGGCCCGCTGGTCGCCAATGTGGCCGGCTCGGTGGTCAGCACGATCATCGCCAACGAATTCCACCGTCAGCTCACCTTCCACGCCACCGACCGGGTCACCTGGTTCACCGCGCAGTGGGAAGGCGGCGGGATCGCGTTGATCGGACTCGCGATCACCACCGCGTTCTTGGCCGGACTGGATTTCTGGGCGCCCGGTCTGGGCGACATCACCCAAGCACTGACGGTCCTCGCCATCACCGCCGCGGTCGGCGGCATGCGCTTCCTCGCACTGCGAGGCTTGTTCCGCCTCCCTGTCCCGCCTCCCCGCGACATCTAGCCACCGTTAGTCCGTTGAGGAGTCGCGTTGGCGGCCGGCAGTTGGGGTATGGGGCTCGGTTAGCTGTTAGCTGGTGAGTTACCCATGTTCTCGCGAGATCAGGTCTTGCGCTTGTTCTCGCGAGGACAGTTCTTGCGCTTGTTTCTCGATCAGTTCTTGCGTTCCGCGAGGCGGGCGAGGAGGCGCTTATGGACGGCAGGCGGGAGCATGTCGCTCACGTCGCCGCCGTAGGCCGCTACTTCTTTGACCAAGGAGCTGGACAGGAAGCTCAGGGACGGGTTGGTGGCGATGAAGAAGGTGTCGACGCCGGCCAGTTTGTGGTTCATCTGGGCCATTTGGAGCTCGTAGCCGAAGTCGCCCGCGTCGCGCAGACCCTTGACGATCGCACTGACGCCTTCCTGCTTGGCGAAATCGACCGTCAGACCCTGCCAGGACGCCACGCGCACGTTCGGGAGGTGCGAGACCGATTCGCGCAGGAGTTCCATGCGCTCTTCGACGGTGAACATGCCCTGTTTCTTGGGATTCACGTTCACCGTGACGATCACCTCGTCGAACTGTGCGGCCGCGCGGGCGAACACGTCGAGGTGACCGTTGGTGACCGGGTCGAAGGAGCCGGGGCACAGTGCTGCAGCCATACCTCAGACGCTAGCACCGAACTCGGCCAGCTCAACTCTGGTCTCCCCGTACTTGCGTGCCTTCAGCGCCACATAGCCTGCGGGCCAAGTGATTTCGGGTGAACGACTCGACCGTTCCACCACCACCAACGCCTCCGGTGCGAGCCAGCCGTTGCTCGCCAAGGCCGTGAGGTCGGCGATCACGTCCTCGGTGCTCACGTCGTAGGGCGGATCCGAGAACACCACGTCGTAGGCCCGCGGCGCGGCTTGCTTCAGCACCGAGGACACACTGCCGAGCCGCAGTTCCGCACCGGGCAGACCCAGCTCGGCGATGTTGGCGCGCACCACGTCGGCCGCCTTGCGGTCGGATTCCACCAGCAATGCCCGCTCGGCCCCGCGCGAGAGCGCCTCCAATCCCAGCGCACCCGAGCCCGCGTACAGGTCGAGGACCGTTGTCCCGTCCAGATCGAGGCGAGCGTCGATCGCGCTGAACAGCGCTTCACGCACCCGATCGGAGGTGGGCCGGGTACCGGCGGGCGGCACCTTCAAGCGCCGCCCGCCTGCCACACCCGCGACGATGCGTGTCATTCCGACTCGCGTGCGACCAGTTCCACCAGCAGGTCCCCGCCCTCGACCTGGGCCACCTTGGTGGTCGCGATCCGCCCGACCACGCCACCGCGCGGCGCGGTGATGGCCGCTTCCATCTTCATCGCCTCGATGGTGCCGACGGTGTCACCGGCGTGGATCTCATCGCCCTCCGACACCGCCAGGGTGACCACACCGGCGAACGGTGCCGCGATGTGGCCTGCGTTGTTCTTGTCGGCCTTCTCGGCCGCGGGCACCTCGGAGGCAACCGAACGGTCCCGCACCGCGACCGGGCGCAACTGCCCGTTCATGATGCACATCACCGTGCGCATGCCCTTCTCGTCGGGCTCGGAGATCGCTTCGAGGCCGATGAGCAGAGTGACACCCTTCTCCAGCTGCACGCGGTGTTCCTCGCCGCGGCGCAGGCCGTAGAAGAACTGGTTCTCCGACAGCCCGGTGGTGTCGCCGTACTTCTCGCGGTGGTTGTTGAACTCGGCGGTCGGGCCGGGGAACAGCAGCCGGTTCAGCGTTTCGCGGCGCTCGGCGGACGAGCCGTCGAGTGCCTTCTGGTCAGCCGGGCTCAGCGGGGTCTCTGGCTTGGGTTCGTTGCGCCCCGCCAGTGCCTTGCTGCGGAACGGCTCGGGCCAGCCGCCCGCAGGGGTGCCGAGCTCGCCGCGCAGGAAGCCGATCACCGAATCGGGGATGTCGAAGCGGCCCGGATCGGCGGCAAAATCTTCGATGTCGACACCGGTGCCGACCAGGGCCAGCGCGAGGTCACCCACGACCTTCGACGACGGGGTCACCTTGATCAGGCGGCCGAGCAGCCGGTCGGCGGCCGCGTACTTGGCCTCGACCTCTTCGAACCGGTCACCCAGGCCGAGCGCGATCGCCTGCTGACGCAGGTTCGACAGCTGACCACCGGGGATCTCGTGGGTGTACACCCGACCGGTCGGCGCGGGCAGACCCGACTCGAACGGCGCGTAGACCTTGCGCAGCGCCTCCCAGTACGGCTCGAGATCGCACACGTTCTGCAGGTTCAGGCCGGTGTCGTGATCGGTGTGCGCGGTGGCGGCCACGATCGCCGACAGCGCGGGCTGGCTCGTGGTGCCCGCCATGGCCGCGGACGCGCCGTCGACCGCGTCGGCACCGGCCTGCCAGGCCGCCAGGTAGGTGGCCAGCTGTCCGCCGGGGGTGTCGTGGGTGTGCACGTGCACCGGCAGATCGAAGTTACTGCGCAGTGCGGTAACGAGTTTCGCGGCCGCGGGGGCGCGCAGCAGACCAGCCATGTCCTTGATCGCGAGGACATGCGCGCCCGCGTCGACGATCTGTTCGGCCAGCTTCAGGTAGTAATCGAGGGTGTAGAGCGACTCGTTCGGGTCGAGCAGGTCACCGGTGTAGGACAGGGCGACTTCGGCTACGGCAGTACCGGTTTCGCGGACCGCGTCGATCGCCGGACGCATCTGGTCGACGTTGTTGAGTGCGTCGAAGATGCGGAAGATATCGATACCGGTCGTGGCGGCTTCGGAAACGAAAGCGCGCGTGACCTGTTCGGGATAGGGCGTGTAGCCGACGGTGTTGCGACCGCGCAGCAGCATCTGCAGGCAGATGTTGGGCACGGCTTCCCGCAAGGCCGCCAAGCGTTCCCACGGGTCCTCGTGCAGAAACCGCAGTGCCACATCGTAAGTCGCGCCGCCCCACGCCTCGATCGAGAGCAGCTCCGGGGTCAGCCGCGCGACGTGTCCCGCCACACCGAGCAGACCGTTGGTGCGCACGCGGGTCGCCAGCAGCGACTGGTGCGCGTCACGGAAGGTGGTGTCGGTGACGCCGAGCGCCTTCTGTTCGCGCAGGGCACGCGCGAAACCCTCCGGTCCGAGGGTGAGCAGCCGCTGGCGCGAACCGTCCGGCGGCGGCAGCGTCAGGTCGACGGCGGGCAGCTTGTCGTAGGGGTACACCGTGGTCGGGCGGTCGCCGTTGGGCTTGTTGACGGTGACGTCGGCCAGATAGGTCAGGATCTTGGTGCCACGGTCGGCCGATCCGCGCGAGGTGAGCAGTTCGGGACGCTCGTCGATGAACGAGGTGGTCACCCGGCCCGCCTGGAAATCGGGGTCGTCGAGCACCGACAGCAGGAACGGAATGTTGGTCGTCACGCCACGAATACGGAATTCGGCGAGCGCGCGCTGGGCGCGCGCGGCGGCGGCGGGCAGGTCGCGACCACGGCAGGTGAGCTTCACCAGCATGGAGTCGAAGTAGGCGCCGATCTCCGCGCCCAGGTTCGCGCCACCGTCGAGGCGGATGCCCGCGCCGCCCGGCGTGCGGTAGGCGGTGATGCGGCCGGTGTCGGGGCGGAATCCGTTGGCCGGGTCCTCGGTGGTGATGCGGCACTGCAGCGCGGCACCGCGAATCTGCACCGTTTCCTGACTCAAGCCCAGGTCCGCGAGGGTCTCACCGGCGGCGATCCGAAGCTGCGACTGCACCAGGTCGACGTCGGTGATCTCCTCGGTGACCGTGTGCTCCACCTGGATGCGCGGGTTCATCTCGATGAACACGTGGTTACCACGCTCGTCCAGGAGGAACTCCACGGTGCCCGCGTTGATGTAACCGATCTGGCGGGCGAACGCCACCGCGTCGGCGCAGATCCGCTCGCGCAGTTCAGGAGACAGGTTCGGGGCGGGCGCGAGCTCGATCACCTTCTGGTGGCGGCGCTGCAACGAACAGTCCCGCTCGAACAGGTGCATCACATTGCCGTGCTGGTCGGCCAGGATCTGCACCTCGATGTGGCGCGGATTCACCACCGCCTGCTCGAGGAACACCGTCGGGTCACCGAACGCCGACTCCGCTTCGCGCGAGGCCGCTTCGATCGACTCACGCAACTGCTCGGGCGCGGCGACCCGGCGCATGCCACGACCGCCACCACCGGCGACGGCCTTGACGAAGATCGGGTATTCGAGTTCGGCCGAGGCGGTGAGCAATTCGTCGATGTCGGCCGAGGGTTCGCTGGACTTCAGCGTCGGCAGGCCGGCCGCCTTGGCCGCGGCGATCGCCGTGGCCTTGTTGCCCGCCATCTCGAGGATCTGGGCAGTGGGGCCGATGAACGTGATGCCCGCGGCGGCACAGGCCGCGGCGAGGTCGGGGTTCTCCGACAGGAAGCCGTAGCCGGGGTAGATCGCGTCGGCGCCTGCGGCCACCGCGGCGTCGATGATCGCCTCGATCGACAGATACGCCCGAACCGGGTGACCCTCTTCGCCGATCTGATAGGACTCGGCCGCCTTGAGGCGGTGCACGGAGTTGCGATCCTCGTATGGGAACACCGCGACCGTTCCGATGCCGAGTTCGTAGGCCGCGCGGAAGGCACGGATAGCGATCTCACCACGATTTGCGACCAAGACTTTCGAGAACATTGGCCTACGGTACCCGGCCATGAGCCGGGGACGGACACGCAAGGTGGCTTCGCAGCAATCTTCACACCGCACACCCGCCTACCTGCGAAGTTGCGTTCATCAGGCCGTCACATCTCACCGCGGGGAGTGGCCTGCGGTGCGCGTGGACAACGTGGGCGCAACCGCAGGTCACGGCGCTGTTCACCACGGGGCGGTGACCCGCGCCCGGCGTCGAGGGCCTATGCTGGGGACGCAGCTGGTTCGCCTGCGCGGTGGAAGAGTCGGAGCCCCGACCTCCCGCACAGGTGTCGAAACCCGGGTGCGGATCATGTTCCGCACCGGGTGAGAGGGAACCCGGTGAGAATCCGGGACTGTCCCGCAGCGGTGAGCAGGAACGACCGCCGTCATCAGCACTGGGCATCATGCCTGGGAAGCGACGGCCAGTAGGTCGGTCGATCACACGACCGGTGCCCGCGAGTCCGAATACCTGCCGACTGTGCCGGATACGCCGTATCCGGCGGCCACCGCCTCGTGGATCGGGCGCGCGGACCACCGATGCCGACTCGTCGCACCTTTTCGCGACCTGGTCCGGCCGGGTGGCGTGTGCCCGCGAAAAGGCGACGGCTCTCCCTGCACGACACTGGAGAATCTCCGTGACTGTTTCGCACACTCCTTTCACCGCAACGGTTCTCGGCCTACCGCGCGTCGGCCCGAACCGGGAACTCAAGCGCGCCACCGAGTCCTACTGGGCCGGCCGTGCCGATGCCGCGCACTTGCACGCGGTCGGCCGTCAGCTCCGTCGCGCCCAGCTCACCGAACTGGCCGCGGCGGGACTGGATTCGGTGCCGGTTGGCACCTTCTCCTACTACGACCAGATGCTCGACACCGCTGAACTGCTCGGCGCACTGCCGCCGCGCGTGGCCGGGATCGCCGATCCGCTCGATCGCTATTTCGCGGCGGCGCGCGGCACCGACACGGTCGCGCCGCTGGAGATGACCAAGTGGTTCGACACCAATTACCACTACCTGGTGCCCGAGATCGACGCGGCCACCACCTTTTCGCTGCATCCCGGCAAGCTGCTGACCGAACTCGACGAGGCGATCGAGCTCGGTGTGCCCGCGCGTCCGGTGCTGATCGGTCCGATCACCTTCCTGAAACTCGCCAAGGCCGCCGACGGCGCCGCGCTGGAGCGGCTGCCCGAGCTGCTGGGGCTGTACCTGGACCTGCTGGCCCAACTGGCGGACGCGGGCGCGCAGTGGGTGCAGATCGATGAGCCGGTGCTGGTCACCGACCTGACCGAGGCGGAGATCGCCCTGGTCGGCCAGACCTACAGCGTGCTCTCGGCCGCGCAGAACCGGCCCGCGATCCTGGTCGCCACCTACTTCGGGCACCCCGATGCCGCATTGGCGGTGCTGGCCGAGACCGAGATCGAGGGTGTCGCGCTCGATCTCACCGCGGGCACCGATATCTCGGCGGTCGCGGCGCTGCCCGCTCTGGCTCGCAAGCTGGTGGTGGCGGGCGTGGTCGACGGCCGCAATATCTGGCGTGCCGACCTCGACGCCGCCCTCGCCACCCTCGGCTCCCTGCTCGGCAGCGCCGACGCGGTGGCGGTGTCGAGTTCGTGCTCGCTGCTGCACGTGCCGTATTCGCTGACTCCCGAGACCGGACTGGACGAGCGGCTGCGCTCGTGGCTGGCGTTCGGCACCGAGAAGGTCGGCGAGGTGCGAGTCCTGGCCACCGCCCTCACCGCCGGTGTCGACACCGTCGCCGACGAACTGGGTGCGGCCCGCGCCGCCGCCGACTCCCGCCGGAGCGACCCGCGCCTGCACAACGACCAGGTCCGGGCTCGATTGGCCGCGCTCGACGACAACGACCTGACCCGCTCCCCCGCCGACGAGCGTCGCGTCCTGCAACGCGATCACCTCGACCTGCCGGTGCTGCCGACCACCACCATCGGCTCCTACCCGCAGACCTCGACCATCCGGCTGGCCCGCGCCGCGCTGCGCAAGGGCGAGATCGACAGGTGCGAATATGTGCGGCGGATGCGGGCCGAGATCGCCGACGTGATCACCCTGCAGGAAGAACTCGGCCTCGACGTGCTGGTGCACGGCGAACCCGAACGCAACGACATGGTGCAGTACTTCGCCGAACTGCTCGACGGTTTCGCCGTCACCGAGGCGGGCTGGGTGCAGTCCTACGGCACTCGCTGCGTGCGCCCGCCGATCCTGTTCGGCGACGTCACCCGGCCCGAGGCGATGACGTTGTCCTGGATCGGCTACGCCCAGTCGCTGACCACCAAGCCGGTCAAGGGCATGCTCACCGGCCCGGTCACCATCCTGGCGTGGTCGTTCGTCCGCGACGACCAGCCGCTGGGTGAGTCGGCCCGCCAGGTCGCGCTCGCCATCCGGGACGAGACCGTCGACCTGGAAGCCCAGGGCGCGCGGATCATCCAGGTCGACGAGCCCGCCCTGCGCGAGCTGCTGCCACTGCGTGCCGCCGAACAGCCCGCGTACCTGCGGTGGTCGGTGGATTCGTTCCGCCTCGCCACCGCGGGCGTCGCTGACACCACCCAGGTGCACACCCACCTGTGCTACTCGGAGTTCGGCGAGGTCATCTCGGCGATCGCGGGCCTGGACGCCGATGTCACCTCGATCGAGGCGGCGCGCTCGCACATGGAGGTTCTCGACGATCTGAACGCGGCCGGTTTCGCGCTCGGCGTCGGGCCGGGCGTCTACGACATCCACTCGCCGCGGGTGCCGTCGGTCGAAGAGATCACGGTCTCCCTGGCCGCCGCGCTGAAAGCGGTACCTGCCGAACGCCTCTGGGTGAACCCGGACTGCGGTCTCAAGACCCGCGGGCCGGTCGAGGTGGAGGCGTCGTTGCGCAACTTGGTGACAGCCGCGGCAGCGCTGCGGTGATCTGAGAGTCGGGACAGGCCACTGCCCCGGGCGCCATGTTCTCGCCCGGGGCAGTGGCCACCGCCGATCCCGGAGTTGGCTCAGTCACGCGAGTACCCGACGCGATTCGCGTTCGATACGGGGAGCGAAACGCGCCGGAAGGCAAGGTTTCCGGTCAGCTGACGCGCACGACCGGAACCGGCCGCTGTGGCACGCCGCGGTATTCCGACAGCGGCCGGATCAGGGCATTAGCGGCCGACTGCTCGGCGATGTGCGCGGTCCAGCCAGTGATCCGGCTCATCACGAAGATGGGCGTGAACATCTCGATATCGAAGCCCATCAGGTAGTAGGCCGGTCCCGCGGGGAAGTCGAGATTCGGTGCTATGCCGGTCTTCTCCGCCATCGCGGCGGCGAGCTCGTCGTACATCCGAACCCACTGCTGCCCACCGGTTACCGCCGCGACCTCGTCGAGGGCGGCCTTCATGGTCGGCACCCTGGAGTCGCCGTGCCGGTACACCCGATGCCCGAAGCCCATCACTTTGCGCTTGGCGGTGAGGGTTTCGGCGACCCATGCCGTCGCGAGTGCGGGATCGGCGATCTCCAGCATCGTGTGCATCACCGCCTCGTTGGCGCCGCCGTGCAGGCGACCCTTCAAGGCGCCGATCGCCGCGGTGATCGCACTGTAGGAGTCCGAGCCGGTGGAGGTCACCACGCGCGCGGCGAAGGTCGAGGCGTTGAAACCGTGCTCGGCGTAGAGGATCAGCGAGATCTCGAACGCGCGCACGATCCGCGGTTCCGGTACCGCGCCGAAGCACATATACAGGAAGTTCTCGGCGAACCCGAGCTGGGAGTGCGGTGCGATCGGGTCGAGGCCGCGCCGCCTGCGCATCGCCGTGGCGATCACCGTGGGCAGCAGGGCAGTCAATCGCAGTGCGGCGTCCAGTCTTTCGCGCTCGCTCGCACTCTCGGATGCGGCGTCCTCGGTGCCCAGGTAGCTGACGACCGTGCGGACCGCGTCCATCGGGTGGCAGGTGTCGGGCATCTTCTCCAGTAGCGCGAGCACCGACCGATCGATCCGGCGCTGGGCGCGTTCGCGCTGGCTGAGCAATTGCAGCTGGCCCTCGTCGGGGAGTTCGCCGTACCACAGCAGGTAGGCGACCTCCTCGAAACCGCAGCGTGCGGCCAGGTCCTGCACCGGGTAGCCGCGATAGGTCAGCGAGTTGGTCTCGGCGACCACCTTGGAGATGCTGGTCGTGTCGACCACCACTCCGGCCAGACCTTTGGCGATGGTGGGATTCTGCGCACTGGTCATAGCGTCACTCACTCACCGTGAAATCGAAGATGCCGGAGTCGAATTCGTTGTAGTGCCGGTAGCCGAGCAGCTCATAGAGCCGCGACCGGTGCTGCATGCGGTCCAGCAGTGCCGATTGCGTTCCGGCCGTGGCTATCTCGCGCAGACCGTCTTCGATCGCGCCCATCGCCAGTCGCAATGTGGTGACCGGGTAGATCACCGCGTTGTAGCCGAGATCGGTCAGTGCGCGTGCGTTCAGCAGCGGGGTCTTGCCGAATTCGGTCATGTTCGCGAGCAGCGGGATTTCCACGGCCGCACGGAACTTCGCGAACTCGCCTTCCTCGGCGAGTGCCTCGGTGAAGATCAGATCCGCGCCCGCGTCGGCATAGGCTTTGGCTCTGTTGATCGCCGCGTCGAGACCCTCGATCGCGCGCGCGTCGGTGCGGGCGCAGATCACGAAGCCCGGATCGCGGCGCACCGCCACGGCGGCCCGGATGCGGCGCACCATCTCGTCGGTATCGACGACCGCCTTACCGTCGAGATGCCCGCATCGCTTCGGGTTGACCTGGTCCTCGAGATGACAGCCGGCCAGGCCCGCGTCTTCCAGGAGGCTCACCGTGCGGGCCGCGTTCATCGGTTCACCGAAGCCGGTGTCGGCGTCGATGAACACGGGCAGATCGGTGACGCGCGCGATCTGGCGGCCACGCTCGACGACCTCGGTGAGGGTGGTCAGGCCGATATCGGGCAGTGCCAGCTCCGCCGAGATCACCGCGCCCGACACGTAGACGCCGTCGAAGCCGATCTCCTGGATCAGCTTGGCCACCAGCGGGTTCACCGCTCCGGGCAGTCGTTGCAGCCGACCGGAGGCCAGCCCGGCGCGGAAGGTCGCGCGCTTCTGTGCGGCAGTGGTGTGCGCGGCGAGCAGTCCCGAAACAGTCATCAGAACAGCCCTTCCCGTGCGGCGGGCAGCCGGTCGAACAGCGCGGGGTCGACTACGAAGGTGAGCTGATCGAGCTCTCCCGGGCCGAGTTCCTGGGTGCGCTGGGCGGCATCGAGGAAACGGTCTTGTTCGGCGGGCGTGACGACACCGTCGGCGAGGGCGCGGAACTTCTCGAGGTACTGCTCGCGCGCGAACGGCCGCGCGCCCAGCGGATGCGCGTCGGCGACCGCGAGTTCGTCGACGATCACCTCACCGTCGTCGAGGGTCACCACCGCGCGCGCGCCGAAGGCCTTCTCGGCCGGATCGGTCGCGTGGTAGCGGCGAGTCCACTCGGGGTCCTCGACCGTGGAGATCTTGCGCCACAGCGCGACTGTGTCGGGCCGCTCGGCGCGTTCGGGCGCATAGGAGCGCTCGTGGTGCCAGGTGCCGTCCTGCAAGGCGACCGCGAAAATGTAGGGGAGCGAGTGGTCGAGGGTCTCGCGGCTGGCGTGCGGATCGAACTTCTGCGGGTCGCCGGATCCGGTGCCGATCACGTAGTGCGTGTGGTGGCTGGTGTGCAGCACGATCGAGGCGATGCGGGCGGTGTCGGTGATCCGGTCGCGGAGTCGGCGCGCGAGATCGATCGGGGCCTGGCTCTGATACTCGGCCGAGTGCTCCTTGGTGTAGCTGTCCAATATGGCGCGCTTGGCCTCGCCCGGACACGGCAGCGGCACCTGATATTCGGCCGCCGTCCCACCGAGCAGCCACGCAATCACACCGTCGGCGCCCTCCCAGATCGGCGCGGGCGCGCCTTCACCGCGCATCGCCCGGTCGACCGCCTCGACGGCCATCTTCCCGGCGAACGCGGGCGCGTACGCCTTCCAGCTGGAGATCTCGCCCTTGCGTGACTGCCGGGTCGCGGTCGTGGTGTGCAGTGCTTGACCGATGGCTTGATAGATGGTTTCGGTGTCGAGGCCGAGCAAGGTTCCGATGCCCGCGGCGGCCGACGGGCCGAGGTGAGCGACGTGATCGATCTTGTGCTCGTGCAGGCAGATCGCGCGCACCAGGTCGATCTGGATCTCGTAGCCGGTGGCAAGACCGCGGATCAGCTCGGCACCGCCGCACCCCGCGTGCTGGGCAACGGACAGAATCGGCGGGATATTGTCGCCTGGATGCGAGTACTCCGCCGCGAGGAAAGTGTCGTGGAAGTCGAGCTCGCGCACCGCGACCCCGTTCGCCCACGCCGCCCACTCGGGCGAAACACGCTGTGCGCCGGGCAGTCCGAAGACGGCGGCGCCATGGCGTGGCGAAGCGGCGGACAGCGGATGCGCCCAAGCCTGGGCACGGGCGGTCCGGACCGGACCGCGCAGCACCGACGCCGCGGCCACCGCGGCATTGTCGATGATTCGGTTGACGATCATCTCGGCGACCTCGCCGGACACCGCCACCGGATCGGCAGCAACCTCGGCGATCAGGGTGGCCAGATGCTGTGACCGCGGGAAGTCCTCGGCGGCCCCGACGCTGCGAACGATATGGGTTTTCAATGACATGGTTCGCACGCTACGCACCGGAGCAACAGCTGGATATGAGCTGAACAAGCGTATTTTTGCGTGCGATGGACGACGAATCAGCAACTATTGCGAAGATCGGTGATCAGCACCGAATCGGTGATACCGAAGCGCTATGGTGATTTCTCGCGGCGAACACGTGGGCGGCAAGTGAACTTCCCCATGCCCCGGCCTGTTCCTTCGCATGTTACGCACGGGTAGCCACAGGTAAAATCCCTTGCAGGACTGGACTTCTCCCGAGGCATTCGCCACTTTCAGCAAACATTGCGAACAGGTCGCGTTAAGATCTGCGGCGTGCGGAAGATGTACGCGGGGGCCAGGCTACGAAGGCTGCGCGAAGAACGGCGGATGACCCAGGCAGCGCTCGCGAAATCGCTTGACCTCTCACCCAGCTATCTCAATCAGCTCGAACGTGATCAGCGTCCGCTGACCATTCCCGTGCTGCTGAAACTCAACTCGACCTTCGACCTCGACGTGCAGTTCTTCGCCGCCGACTCCGACGCGCGGCTGGTCTCGGACCTGCACGAGGTGCTGGTGGAAGCCGCGGGCGGCGGCGATACCGCGCCGATCACCGAGGTCGAGGAACTGGCGACCAGGCTGCCCGAGGTGGCGCGCATCGTGATCGCGATGCACCGGCGGCTGCGCGCGGCGACCGACCAGCTCGACCTGCTGTCCTCGCGCGTCGACACGCCCGCGGGCGCGCCGGGCACACCCATGCCGTACGAGGACGTGCGCGACTTCTTCTACGACCATCGCAACCACATCTCGACCCTCGACCACGCCGCCGAGCAACTGTTCGAGGAATCCGGTCTGAGTATCGGCTCGCTGGATCGTCAGCTGGCCAGGATCGCCGAGGAACGCGCGGGCGTCACGGTGCTGGTCCGCGGCGACGGCGCCGACCCGACCATCCCGAAACGTCACTACGACCCCGACACCCGAACCCTCACCCTGGCCAGGCGCCTGCGCCCCGGGCAGCGCGCCTTCCAGATCGCGACCACGCTCGGCCTGCTGCTCTACGGCCGCGAGATCGACAACGTGCTCGCCGAATCCCGCGCGCTCACCGGCGAATCCCGCACGCTGGCCAGAGTCGGGCTGGCCAACTACTTCGCCGGTGCGCTGATCCTGCCCTACGGGCGGTTCCTGCGCTCGGCCGAGGAACTGCGCTACGACGTCGACCTGCTCGCGCTGCGTTTCGAGGTCGGTTTCGAGACGGTCTGCCATCGGCTCAGTACCTTGCAGCGGCAGGGGCAGCGCGGTGTGCCGTTCTTCCTGGTGCGTACCGACCGAGCGGGCAATATCTCGAAACGTCAGTCCGCCACCGCGTTCCACTTCTCTCGAGTGGGCGGCAGCTGCCCGCTGTGGGTCACCCACGAGGCGTTCGCGCACCCCGGCCGCATTCTCACCCAGATCTCGGAGATGCCCGATGGGCGGCGATATCTGTGGATCGCTCGCACCACTCCCCCTGCCGCGCAGGGGTTCGGGGCGGCATCGAAGAACTTCGTCATCGGGCTCGGCTGCGATATCGAATACGCCGACCGGCTGGTGTATTCGCAGGGACTGCAGTTGGACGATCCGCAGGTGGCGGTACCGATCGGGGCCGGGTGCAAGGTATGCGAGCGGCCCGCGTGCCCGCAGCGCGCGTTCCCGCAGATCGGACGCCCCTTGGCCGTCGCCGAACACACCAGCACCGACCTGCCGTACCCGCGCCTACCTCGCTGACACCGCGCCGTGGGTGCATCGAAAGCGCAGCGCTCCCCGTCCGCGTCCACCAGGCCACAACGCCTGGTGGACGGTCAGGACTTGGCGAGGTACTCGATACGTTCGCCGTCCACGGCGGCGTGCATCATGCCCGCCAAGCCAGGATGGTTCACCAGACCCGGGTCCTCGGCGACGACCTGTCGGGCGAGTTCCTGCGCGGCGGTGATCACCTCGAGGTCGTCGAGCAGCGAGAGCAGTCGCAGCGACCGGGCGGTACCGGACTGCGCCGCGCCGAGGACATCACCTTCGCGCCGCTGCCGCAGGTCGAGCACCGACAGTTCGAAGCCGTCGGTGGTCGCCGCCACCGCCTCGAGCCGCGCCATCGCGGTCCCGCCGGGCGCGGCATCGGTGACCAGCAGGCACAGGCCGGGATGCTTGCCACGGCCGATGCGACCGCGCAACTGGTGCAGCTGACTCACGCCGAATCGGTCGGCGTCGACGATCACCATCACGGTCGCGTTCGGCACGTCGACACCGACCTCGACAACGGTGGTGCAGACCAGGACGTCGATCGCACCGTCGTTGAATTGGCGCATCACGTGGTCTTTTTCGTCGGACGGCAGCCTGCCGTGCAACAGGCCGACGCGCACACCGGCGAGCGGACCGGCACTGAGCGTCTCGTACATCTCGACGGCGGCCGCGGTGGTCGGTCCTTCCTTCTCCGCCTTCTTGCCCTTCGCCGGTGGCGCGTCTGGGTCCTCGCCGATGCGCGAGCACACGACATAGGCCTGCCTGCCCTGGCCGACCTCCTCGACGATGCGTTCCCAGGCGCGCTCCACCCAGCCTGGATGTAGTTTGCGCGGAACGACTTTCGACACGATCGGCGAGCGGCCCTTGGGCAGCTGGGTGAGAGTGGAGGTCTCGAGGTCGCCGAGGGTGGTCATCGCGATGGTGCGTGGGATCGGTGTCGCGGTCATCACCAGCAGGTGCGGGCTGATGCCGTCTTTCGCCTTGGCGCGCAACGCGTCTCGCTGCTCGACGCCGAAGCGGTGCTGTTCGTCGACCACCACGAGGCCGAGGTCGTAGAACTCGACCGCGTCCTGGATCAGCGCGTGGGTGCCGATGACGATGCCTGCCTCACCGGTCATCGCGTCGAGCAGCGCCGCCTTCTTCGCGGCCGTCGACATCGATCCGGTGAGCAGGACGACCTTGGTCGAGTTCTCGGCGGCACCGAGTTCGCCCGCGTTTCCGAGGTCGCCGAGCATGGCGCGCAAGGACCGATAGTGCTGCGCGGCGAGAACTTCGGTCGGTGCGAGCAGCGCGCACTGGCGGCCCGAGTCGACTACCTGCAGCATGGCGTTCAGCGCCACGATCGTTTTGCCCGAGCCCACCTCGCCTTGCAGCAACCGGTGCATCGGGCGGGTGCGTGACAGGTCTTGCGAGATCTCCTTCAGCACCTGCTGCTGACCTTCGGTGAGCTCGAAGGGCAAGCGTTCGTCGAAGGCCGCGGCGATACCGTCGGTCGATGGCGGACAGGCCGGTGCGGTGCGGCCCTCCACCTCGTGGCGGCGTTCGGCCAGCACGAGTTGCAGGGCCAGCGCCTCATCGAAACGGAGTCTGTCCCTTGCCTTTTCGATATCCAGCTTGTGCTCGGGGAGGTGGATCAGGCGGAGCGCCTCCGAGAGCGGCAGGAGTCGGCGGTCCTCGCGCAGGTCGGCGGGCAGTGGGTCCTCGATGGGGTCGAGCTGGTCGAGCACCTGGCGAATGCAGGCCAGCAGATCCCAGCTCTGGACCTTGGCGGTCGCCGGGTACACGGGGACGAACTCGCGCTCGAAGAACGAGGCATCCACTCCCCCCGCGCCTTTCGCGCTCTGGGCGAGGCCGCGCAGCGCACCGCTGCCACGCACGGACGTGAGTTCCTCCACGCCCGCTTCCGGCTTGTCGGGCAGGATCAGGTAGTCGGGGTGCGAGAGGTTCCAGCGGTCGGGACGCCACCAGTGCACGGTGCCCGACATCATCGCTCGCACACCTTCTTTCACCAGATAGCGCACCTTGTCACCGTTGAAGAAGGTGGCCTCGAGCGGACGCTGGGCGCCGGTGTCGAGCTGCACCTTCAACAGCGAGCCGCGGCGGTTCTTCATCGGGCGCAGTTCGGTTTTCGCGATGCGGCCGATGACGGTGATGTGCGCGCCCTCCTCGGGTTCCTCCTCGGTGAGGGGCTGACCCTGGGTCGCGTAGCGCACCGGATAGTGGCGCAACAGATCCTCGACGGTGGCCATGTCGAACGCCTCGGTCAGCCGGTCGGCCGCCTTGATACCCAGCACGTGGTCGAGCCGATCACTCAACGTCGCCATCTACTCGACCCCTATCTGCACCAGATCCGCTTGCTGTCCACCGGAATACACGACCACCTCGACGCCGGGGAAACCGGCCGTCACATGCTCGGCGAGCACCTGGGCCAGCTCGGGCCCCGCATCGGCGCCCATCAGTAATGTCACCAATTCCCCACCGAGGCCGAGCATTCGGTCCAAAAGGATGCGTCCGGCGCCGACCACATCGGGGTCGATCACCACCACATCGTGGCCGACGAGGCCGAGTCCGTCACCGGGAGAACACATTCCGACCATGGTCAAGGCCCGCACCCGCGCCGCCCGCAAGGCACCCCACCGGGTGGTCGCCGCCGCCTCCGACATCGCGAACGCGTCATCCACCGCGATCCGCCCCCGATCGTGCACCGCCAGCGCCGCGAGGCCCTGCACCATCGACGCACTCGGCAGCAGCAACACATCACGCGACCCGTCACGCGCGGCCACACCGACCGCGACGAGTTCCTGCGCGGGCAATGCGCCGTTGGGCAAGACCAGCACCTCCCGATTCGGCATCCCGCGGATCGCCCGCAGCAGGGCGCTCGTATCGACTTGCCGATCCCCACGCAACACCACCGCGCCCGCGTCCTCGAACAGGCGCGCGGCAGCGGCACCGCCCACCACCGCGAGGACACCGCGGTCCGCGAGGTCATCGCCGGCGACGATCTGGCGGTCGACGAGACCAGGTGGCCGGTCGTCGCCCGCACGTGCCTCGCTCGGCACGCGCGCACCGTCCCCGTTGTGGGTGGCGTCGAGCTCGTCGGCACCGTGCCCGTGGTTGCCGCTGTGGGGCGCGGTCACCGCGAAACTCTCGATCCGAATGCCCGTCACAGTGCCGAGCGCGAGGCCCGCCTCGATGGCCGCGCCCGCGTCGCGACAGTGCACATGGGCCGACCAGGTGGTCGCACCGTCACCGACCACCACCACCGAGTCACCCAACACCGCGAGCCGATCCCGCAGCCCACTCGCGGCCGCCTCATCGGTGCCGGAGATCACGTACATGACCTCGAAATGCGGATCGGCCGTCTGCTCCCGACGATCGCGGTCGTCGAGGAAGTCGGGAGTCCGGCGCTCCTGACCTGCTTCGATGGGGCGTTGAAGTCCGACGGTCGCCTGTTCGAGGTCACCGGTCAGGCCGTCAAGAGTGCCGATCTGTGTGTCTCGCCGATCCCGTGTCGGCCCTGGACCGACCAGTGCACCGATCGGGGAGGCGCCGTCCGTGTCGTGTCGTGGATTCGGTCCGTACCCGCGGCCTTGGGCGTTGTTGTCTTCGTCGGTACCAACGGGTCGCCGATGCGGCCCATGATCCCCGCGTTCGCCCCGCGTGTATCTGACTCGCTCCGGCGGCTCGCCGCAGACTTCGGCCACGAGGCAATCGAGCAGCACCAGCAGTCCGCGCGCCCCCGCATCGACCACTCCGGCCGCGCGCAGCACGCCCAGTTGGGTCGGGGTCTCGCTCAGCGCACGCGCGGCACCCTCGGCGGCGCACTGGGCAACCGCGGCCAGCGTGGGTTCGGCTGCCTCGGCGGCAGCGGCCGCGGCGCGGTCGAGAACGGTCAGGATCGTGCCCTCGACCGGGGCACTCAGTCCCGTGCGCACGAGCACCGCCGACCGCCGCAACGCCACCTGCAGCCGCGCGCCGGTCAGCGGACCAGCGACAACGGCCTCCGCGACCCCGCGCAAGACCTGCGACAGGATGATGCCCGAGTTTCCGCGCGCACCCGTGGTGGCACCACGGGCCAAGGCCTGGGCGACGAGGTGAGCCGAGGGCCCGTCGACGCTGGCTTCCGGTTGGTGGTCGCCGAGGCTCGCGAGCCCGCTGAGGCCGTGCCGTTCGTGGGCACCGGACGTGGCGGACTCGACGCCGAGCACAGCCCGGTCCGCCGTCGCGACCGCGGCGCGCATGGTGGCGAGAAGATTGGTTCCGGTGTCGGAGTCGGCGATGGGGAAGACATTGAGCGCGTCGATCTCGGCGCGACGTAGTTCCAGATCGGTGCGGCACCTGCGGGCCCAGACCAGCAGATCGGGACCGTCGAGAGACTCCCGCACGTGCGACACCGCCACCTCGCTCCCCGTTCTGCGTACCCGCGCGCCGAGCACGCAAGCCAGGTTAGCGGCAGCAACCGACCGAGGTACGCTGACCTCGGACGGGCTCTCAGCCGGGCTGTGCTCGGCGGGTCGACCGGGGCACCCGGTTTGGAACTTCGAGGCCCGGCCCGCTAGTCTTGCAGGGTTGCCTCGTGCGGCCCACGTGGGTCTGCGCTGGCCGACGTCAGTCGGCAAGGCATTTGATGACATCAGTTTCCGGTTCAGCGGGCATACGTGCGCCGCTGTCCGCTTATGACATGAAGGAGCTCGCGACATGGCTGCCGTTTGCGACGTCTGCGCCAAGGGCCCCGGTTTCGGGAAGTCGGTCTCGCACTCGCACCGGCGCACCAACCGTCGCTGGAACCCGAACATCCAGACCGTGCGTGCGCAGGTTGCCCCTGGCAACACCCGCCGGATGAACGTGTGCACCTCCTGCCTGAAGGCGGGCAAGGTCGTCCGCGGCTGATTTTCAGCCCGTACATTCTGCCGACAGTGCCCCGGCACCCCTCGCGGGTGATCCGGGGCTTTGTCGTACCACGGCCGAGCATCGTCGAACGGGCTCACCGTGCCTGACTGGCAGATCGCGCCGCTGACGGCGAACCGGGTCACCGAACTCGCCGCCTGCCACATCGCCAGCTGGCGCGAAGCCTACGGAACCCTCGTCCCCGGTCACATCCTCCACGGCTTCGACCTCGAACGCTCCGCGCTCACCTGGGAACGTCGCCGTGCCGACGGCACCCACGAGTTGCCGGTCGCGCTGGTCGGCGACCGCCTGGTCGGCTTCGCCTCCGGGACGAATTCGCCCTCACCCGGTCGGCAGGCGGACGGGTCCGCCCCCACCGCCGAACTCGAAGCGCTCTACGTCCGCAGCGCCTGGCACGGCACCGGTATCGCCGACGCCCTGATCGAAGCCGCCGCCCCCGGATCACCGTGCACCCTCTGGGTCTTCGCCGACTATCCGCGCGCCCACGCCTTCTACCGCAGGCACGGCTTCACCGACACCGGCATCCGCCGAACCGACCCGTTCACCCTCCTGCCCGAACAATTGTGGCGCCGCGACCTGAATTAGGCGTACCTCCGCCTTCGCTCCGGCCGTGCGCAACTGACGAACGCTGCCGCGACTGCGCCCATTGCGCGTACCTCCGAGTAAGGACTGCGAAACCCTGCGCGTCATGGCCCCATTAAGGTGACGCCTATGAGTACCACCGAATCGGTCCCCGCCACCGAGATCATCGACGGCGTGCTGCAGCTGACGATCGCCACCGCCGCCGCAGGCACCTCGATGGATTTCGACCTGATCAACGCGGGCACCGCCGCCCTGCGCGCACTCGACCCAACGGTCGGCGCCGTGCTGCTCACCGGTGCAGGCGCGAATTTCTGCGCGGGCGGCAATGTGCGCGATTTCGCCGCCGCCGACGACCGCGGCGCCTACCTCCACAAGCTGGCCGACGAACTCCATGATTTCGTCCGCGCGCTGCGAGACACCCACCTCCCCGTGGTCGCCGCCGTGCAGGGCTGGGCGGCAGGCGCCGGTATGAGCCTGGTCTGCACCGCCGACATCGCGATCGGCGGCCCGTCGACGAAACTGCGCCCCGCCTACCCCGGCATCGGCCTGTCCCCCGACGGCGGCATGTCCTGGTCGCTCTCCCGCATCGTCGGCCAGAGCCGCGCCAACGAGATCCTGCTCACCGACGCCGTCCTCGACGCCGAAGAAGCTGTCCGCCTCGGCATCCTGAGCCGCACAGTCGACGACGCGGACATCCGCACCGAGGCCCTCCGCGTCGCGCAGACCTTCGTCAACGGCCCCCGCGCCACCTACACGGCCATGAAAAAGCTGCTGGCCCAGTCGCCGACGGCGACATTGGACCAGCAGCTCGACGCCGAACGCGACAGCATCTCCGCCGCCGCGAACAGCAAGACAGGCCAGGAAGGCGTCGATGCCTTCATCGCCAAGAGGAAACCGAATTACGTAGGGCTCACCTGATCGGCGACCAACTCCCGCGACTGAACTGACCCTCCGACGCGACAACGCCACGCCGGAAAATCAGCCACCACGGGTTTTCGGCCGCCTCGCATCCGAAGGGCGAGACGACAACACCGAAGGCACAGTATCGCCCTTCGGATGTGCGGCAATCAGGGCCGAAAACCCAGCGGCGCCAGCCGCTTTAACACGCAGCGCCGAGAGCGCTGAAGGTGTTCTGCAGCAGGCAGGTCACCTTCGCGTTCACGCCGGAAGAGATGGTGGAGGTGCCGGTGGAGGTCCATTCCTCGCCGACCTGGGTGGTGGCCACCGGTGCGGCCTGCTCGTTGTAGGGCTCGAGCTGCAGGCCCGCGGCGGTGGCCGAGCCTGCGCCTGCGGTGATTGCGGCGGCCACGGCGACGGTCGCGAGGGCAGCGCGAACGGTGGTGATGTGCATCGGGTTGTGCTCCTTCATCATTCTCTTCTGGTGCAGGCGACACCCCGGGTCAGGGCAGCCGCCAGTCGACGGGGTCGGCGCCGAGTTCGTCGAGCAGTTCGTTGACCCGGGAGAACGGGCGTGAACCGAAGAACCCGCGTGAGGCGGAAAGCGGTGAGGGGTGCGCCGATTCGACGTAGGGCACCTCGGCATCGACGAGCGTTGGCTTGAGCGAGCGAGCATCGTTGCCCCACAGCACGGCGACGAGTGGTTCGTCGCGGGCGACCAGCGCCCGGATCGCCTGCTCGGTGACGGCTTCCCAGCCTTTGCCGCGATGCGAGGCAGGCGCACCCGGGGTGACGGTGAGTACTCGGTTCAGCAGCAGCACACCTTGATCCGACCAGGGGCTCAGGTCACCACAGGTCGGCGTATCGAAGCCGAGGTCTTTGCTGTATTCGGCGAAGATGTTGGACAGGCTGCGCGGGACCGGCGAAACCTGCGGTGTGACAGAGAAGCTCAGCCCCATCGCGTGGCCGGGTGTCGGGTACGGGTCCTGGCCGACGATGAGTACGCGCACCGCGTCGAACGGTCGCTGGAATGCGCGCAGCACGTTCTCCCCTTCGGGAAGGTAGCCGCGGCCTGCCGCGTTCTCCTCGCGTAGGAACTCGCCCATTTCGCTGATGCGGTCGTTGACCGGCTCCAGTGCCCGGGCCCAGCCCGGATCGATGATCTCCGACAGTGGTTTGGCACCCATGACCGCACAACCTATCGTTCGTCGTCGGTGGGCATGGCGTCCGCCCCACGGAACGATTCCCAGCCGGTGCCGCCGGTGGGTGCCGTGCCGTCGACGGTGACGCCGCTACCTGCGGTGACGACACCGATCGGCCGCCAGCCCGCGGGCAGCGCGACACCGGCGGGCCAGGTTCCGGCGAAGGCGTGGTCTTCGCCGCCGGCCAGAATCCATTGCGCGGCATCGGCATCGAGCAATGTCGCGACGGCCGCCAGTTCGGGGTCGGTCAGTGCCGCGCGGTGGACATCGATCGCGACGTTCGAGGCGGCGGCGAGATGCCCGAGATCGGCGAGCAATCCGTCGGAGATATCGGTGAGGGCGCTCGGGGGGTGAGTGCCGAAAGCGTCGAGGACCGCGGCGTAGGGCGGTTGCGGAACACGGTGTGTCGCAAGGGCATAGGCGAAGTCCGGATCGGAAAGGTCTGCGCCACCGGTCAATACGGCCAGCCCAGCACCCGACCAGCCGAGTTCGCCTGCGACAGCGACGATATCGCCGACGCCGGCACCGGATCGAGTGATCGCGCCTTGCCCGCCGAGGTCGCCGAACGCGGTCACCGAGACAACCAGTTGTTCGCTGTGCACCAGATCGCCGCCCGCGATGGAACCCCCGGCGCGGCTCGCCTCGATCCACATCCCGTCGGCGATCCCCTCGACCACCGACACGGGGGTTTCGGCAGGGCAGCCGAGCGCGACCACGAAGGCCGTCGGCCGCGCGCCCATCGCCACCACATCGGCGGCATTCTGCGCGATGGCCTTGCGGCCGATGTCGACGGGCGAGGACCAGTCGAGCCGGAAGTGCCTGCCTTCGACGAGCATGTCGGTGCTCACCACGAACCGTCCGTCGGGCGCGGCGACCAGCGCGGCATCGTCACCTGGTCCGATCAGAACGTGCGCGGCCTGCTCCCGACCGGCGTTGATCCGGTCGATCAAGGCGAATTCGCCCAGCTCACGCACCGTCTGTGGACGGCTGTCCTCGCTGATGACCGACCCCTTCCCGCTGTGCTGCTGACCGACGAAATCGCCCCGACGGTACCCTTTCGAAGGCGATCGGGCACCACCGACGGTGCAGGCGAACCCCCGAACGGAAGGACCACACAGCTATGGCGGACTCGACACCGGAGGATCGCGACGAGGCGACCGCCCCCGACGACACCGCCACCACCGACGCGAAATCCCCCGTCGACAAGCCGGCGTCCGCCGCGAACACCGACGCAGCTGCGCAACAGGCCGCGGCGGATCCGACCGACGCTCGATCAGCGGCGTCTACCACGCCCGGCGACGTCGACGCGACGGCCGTGAACCCAGGCGCCGACACCGACACCGAAGACGCGGACTCCGACACCGAGTCGCACCACTCCCCCGCGCTCATCGCCACAGCGGTCGCCCTACCGGTCGTACTGATCGTCGCCGTACTGGTCGCCGCCTTCATCGCCCTGCGCGCCCCTGTCGAACGCGAACCCCTCGCCCTCGGCCCGGTCCCGGCCCCCGCCGCCGACGGTCCGGCCTGCCAGGCCCTGCTTCCCGCCCTGCCCGCCGACCTCGGCGACCACACCAAGGCCACCCTCGTCGAACCCGCCCCGCCTGCCACCCGCGCCTGGCAGCTCCCCGACGGCGGCGACCCGATCACGCTGCGCTGCGGTCTGGATCGCCCCCTCGAATTCAACCGCGCGTCCCCGCTGACAGTCATCGACGGCGTGAAGTGGTTCCAGGTCCGCGACGAAGTCGGCAAGACCGGCACCTGGTTCGCCGTCGACCGCGAGACCTACATCGCCTTGACCGTCCCCGACGGCTCCGGCACCAGTGCGTTGCAGACCGTGTCCGAGACGATCAACGCGAATCTGCCTGCCCGCGAACCGACTCCGGGCGAACTCTGAGCTAACCGACTGGCGCCGTAGGACTTTCGAGCACAACCCGGCCGAAAGCCCTGCGGCCGAACAGAACCTGCTACCTCAGCCCGGTTCCGCGCGCGACCGCCGTCTCGATCAGCGTCGACACCAGCGTCGGGTAGTCGATGCCGGTGGCTTCCCACATCCGCGGGTACTGCGAGATCGGCGTGAAGCCGGGCATCGTGTTGATCTCGTTGATCACCGGGCCGTTCTCGGTGACGAAGAAGTCGACCCGGGCCAGTCCCTGGCAGTCCAGCGCACGGAACGCCCGCACCGACAGCTCACGGATCTCGTCGGCGACATCGTCGTCGAGCTTGGCGGGCACATCGAATTCGCACACGTCGTCGAGGTATTTGGTGGCGAAGTCGTAGAACTCGGGCGCGGCCGCGTCGGCATCGGGCATCCGGATCTCGGAGACGACGCTGCCCCGCACCTCACCGTCGGCGAATTCCAGTACGCCACACTCGACTTCGCGTCCGACGATGCCCGCTTCGATGATCACCTTGGGGTCGTGCGCGCGGGCGGCGGCGATGGCCGCACCGAGATCGGCCCAGTCGGTGATCTTGGTGATGCCGATCGAGGAACCACCGCGCGCGGGCTTCACGAAGGCAGGCAGGCCGATCCGGGCCCGGTCCGCGTCGGTCAGGGTTTCGATGCCTGGGCGCAACACAACTTGCACGCCGACGGGCAAAGATTCGGCGGCCAGCAATTTCTTGGTGAACTCCTTGTCCATGCCCGCCGCGCTGGCCAGCACGCCCGCGCCGACATAGGGAATCCCGGCCAATTCGAGCATGCCCTGCAGCGTGCCGTCCTCACCGAAGGGACCATGCAGGATCGGGAACACGACATCGATGTTGCCCAGCACGACGCTCGAGTCGAGCGCCACCAGCGCACCCGAGCGGCCGGGGTCAGCGGCCAACGTGAGGGCGGTCCCCGACGCGTCGACCTGCGGCTGCACACCGTGGCTCAGCGCCAATTCGCCGATCCCGTCGGCCAGCACCCAGCCGCCGGTGGGGGTGATGCCGATCGGCACCACCTCGTAGCGCGTCGGATCGAGGTTGCGCAGCACACTGCTCGCCGACACGCACGAGACGGCGTGCTCGCTGCTGCGCCCGCCGAACACCACAGCTACCCTGATCCGTTCCGTCATGAACGTCACCGTAGTAGGTTCTCGCCGCCATGGCGCTATCGCCCTTATTCGGGCTTGATCCGCCTGCCGAGCAGGCTACCGACCGCCTCGCTCACCGATAGCCCCTCATGGCACACCTTGTGCACCGCGTCGGTGAGCGGCATCTCCACCCCGTGTTCGGCGGCCAGGGCCCGCACCGATGTGCACGACTTCACACCTTCGGCCACCTGCCCATTAGTCGCTTCCTGCGCGGCGGCCATCGTGCCACCGGCACCGAGCGCGAACCCGAAGGACCGGTTGCGCGACAACGGCGAGGTACAGGTAGCCACCAGATCGCCGACACCCGCGAGCCCGGCCAGCGTCACCGGCTGGGCACCCAGCGCCACACCGAGCCGCATCACCTCGGCGAGCCCGCGCGTGATCAGACTCGCGACCGAGTTGTCGCCCAGACCCATTCCCGAGGCGATGCCGCACGCGAGCGCGATGACGTTCTTGCACGCGCCACCGATCTCGCAGCCGATCACATCGGTATTGGTGTACGGCCGGAAATACCCGGTGGCACACGCCCGCTGCACGACCCCGGCACGCTCGGTATCGGTGCATGCGATCACCGTCGCCGCGGGCTGACGTTCCACGATCTCGTGCGCCAGATTCGGGCCCGACAGCACCGCGATGCGCCCCGGCTCAGCCCCGGTGACCTCCGCGATCACCTGACTCATCCGCAACAGCGTTCCGGTCTCGATCCCCTTGGCCACACTCAACAACGTGGCGTCGGACCCGATATCGCCCTTCCACAGATCCAGATTCGCCCGCAACGACTGCGAAGGCACCGCGAGCACCACCAGATCCGCACCGTCCAGCGCGACCCGATGATCATCGGTCCCCCGCACCGGCGGCAACTGCACGCCGGGCAGGTAGAACGGATTGCGGTGCTCGGTGTCGAGCGCCTGCGCGACCTCGGCCCGCCTGGCCCAGATCGTCACGTCGGTCCCCGCATCGGCCAACACCTTCGCGAACGCCGTACCCCACGACCCCGCACCCATAACCGCCGCCCTCGTCATCAGCCCAATATGCCATGCAAGGATCGAAGCCATGCACACCGTGCACGCCGTAATGGCGGTCAAACACATCGGCCGGGCCAAGAGCAGGCTGGCGAGCATGCTGAGCACC
The DNA here is from genome assembly GCF_042754695.1 of Nocardia sp. NPDC059195. Taxonomy (NCBI): domain Bacteria; kingdom Bacillati; phylum Actinomycetota; class Actinomycetes; order Mycobacteriales; family Nocardiaceae; genus Nocardia; species Nocardia sp. NPDC059195. The sequence continues at coordinate 63,457 of NZ_JBHZBG010000027.1, forward strand.
GAGCAGCGCGCCCAGCTCGTGCTGGCCATGTTCACCGACACCGTGGTGGCCGCTACCGCTGTGCCCGAGCTGTTGTCGCTGACCGTGGTCACCCCCGATCCGCTGGTCGCCGCCCGCGCCCGCGAGCTCGGCGCGCACGTGCTCGATGAACCCCCGGCCGGTGACGATCCGCTCAATACCGCGCTCGCCGCCGGCGCCGCCGACGTGCGCGATCGCCACGGCCCTGCCCACCTGCTCGCGCTGCAGGCGGACCTGCCCGCCCTGCGCCCGTCCGAGCTCGCCGACGTACTCGCCGTCGCCGTCGGCACTCGATCGGTGGTGATCGATCACACGGGCACCGGCACCGCCGCATTGCTGGTCCGCGATACCGCCGCGCCGCTGTCGCCCCGCTTCGGTGCCGATTCCGCGCACGCACACCGCGACGGTGGCGCCGCGCCACTGCTCGGGCACTGGCCCGGCCTGCGCTGCGATGTCGACACCCCCGAGGATCTCGACATCGTGCGCGCGCTCGGAGTCGGCGAATTCACCGCGTCGACCCTGCGCGAATTCGGATTCTCGCCGCACAGAAGTGATCCCGTTCGCACTGTGTGCTAGCTGATCGCCACCTGCGGACCGGACGCAACGATCCGTGCGATGTCGTGATGCGCGGTGCCCCTTCCTCGAGGGATGATTGATCCCGTGAGCGATACGGAAACCATCAAGCAACTGCCCCCGATTTCCCCGCCACCCGCGGCCGCGATCACCTCTGGCGGTAACGCGACGTCACAACGGTTGCCCCGCGATCGCTACCTCAACCGCGAGTTGAGCTGGCTCGACTTCAATGCCCGCGTCCTCGCCCTTGCCGAAGACGCCTCGCTGCCGTTGCTGGAGCGGGCCAAGTTCCTCGCGATCTTCGCGTCCAATCTCGACGAGTTCTACATGGTGCGCGTGGCCGGCTTGAAACGCCGTGCCGAAACCGGTCTGTCCGTGCGCTCGGCCGACGGTCGCTCACCGTCGGAACAGCTGGAGATGATCACCGCCCGCGCCCAGGAACTCGCCGACCGCCACGCACGCGTCTTCATCGACGAGGTGAACCCGGCACTGGCCGCCGAGGGCATCGACATCATTCTCTGGAGCGACCTCGACGACGATGAGCGCCAACGCCTCTCGAACTACTTCACCGACCAGGTGTTCCCGGTCCTCACCCCGCTCGCCGTCGACCCGGCGCACCCGTTCCCCTACATCTCCGGCCTGAGCCTCAACCTCGCCGTCACCGTGAGCGACTCCGGCACCGGCGGCGAACACTTCGCCCGCGTGAAGGTGCCCGACAACGTCGACCGCTTCGTGCGCGTGCGCCGCACCGGCGCCCCGTCGGCGATCGCGGCGTTCCTGCCGATGGAAGACCTCATCGCCGCCCACCTCGACCTGTTGTTCCCCGGTCTCACCGTGGTGGAGACACATTCGTTCCGGATCACCCGCAACGCCGATTTCGAAGTCGACGAGGACCGCGACGAAGACCTGCTGCAGGCGATGGAGCGCGAACTCGCCCGCCGCCGCTTCGGCAAGCCGGTGCGCCTCGAGGTCTCCGACGACATGACCGAGCACATGCTGGAGTTGCTACTACGTGAGTTGGAGGTCGACCCCGCCGACGTCATCCAGGTGCCCGGCCTGCTCGACCTGTCCTGCCTGTGGCAGGTCTACGGTGTCGACCGCCCCGAACTCAAAGACGCGCCGTATGTCCCGGCCACCCCGGCCGCCTTCGGTGAGCGCGAGACCCCGCGCAATGTCTTCGCCGCCCTGCGCGAGGGCGACGTGCTGGTGCACCACCCCTACGACTCCTTCTCCACCAGCGTGCAGCGCTTCATCGAACAGGCCGCGGCCGACCCGCAGGTGCTGGCGATCAAGCAGACGCTCTACCGCACCTCCGGCGACTCCCCCATCATCAACTCGCTGATCGAAGCCGCCGAGGCGGGCAAGCAGGTCGTCGCGCTGGTCGAGATCAAGGCCCGCTTCGACGAGCAGGCCAACATCAAATGGGCGCGCGAACTGGAACAGGCGGGCGTGCACGTGGTCTACGGCCTGGTCGGCCTCAAGACCCACTGCAAGACCTGCCTGGTGGTGCGTCGCGAGGGTTCCACGATCCGCCGCTACTGCCACATCGGCACCGGCAACTACAACCCGAAGACCGCGCGCCTGTATGAGGACGTCGGATTGTTCACCGCCGCACCGGAAATCGGTGCCGATCTCACCGACCTGTTCAACTCGCTGACCGGATACTCCCGCAAGGAGGACTACCGCAACCTGATGGTCGCGCCACTCGGTGTGCGCGCGGGCATCATCGAGCGCATCGATCGCGAAATCGAGCTGGCCGGACAGGGTCGCGCTGCCCGGATCCGGATCAAGGCCAACGCGATCGTCGACGAGCAGATCATCGACGCGCTCTACCGCGCCTCCCAGGCGGGCGTGCCGGTGCAGATCGTGGTGCGCGGCATCTGCGGCCTGCGCGCCGGGGTGCCCGGCCTGAGCGAGAATATCGAGGTGCGCTCGATCCTCGGCCGGTTCCTCGAACATTCGCGGGTCATGGAATTCGGTGCGCAGGAGCAGACGTGGATCGGCAGCGCCGACATGATGCACCGCAATCTCGACCGCCGCGTCGAAGTGATGGTGCAGGTGAAAGATCCCAAGCTCGTCGATCAGCTCGCGAAGGTGTTCGATTCCGCGCTCGATCCGGCGACCCGCTGCTGGATCCTGCTGCCGGACGGGACCTGGCAGGCCAGTCCGACCGATGTCGAGGCCGACCAGGTCCGTGATCACCAAGCCTTCCTGATGCGTTTGCGTCGCCCCGATCAGCCGTGAGCGCACAGAGCAAGGACGAGTCGTTGCGCGACCCGCGGGTACGGCCCAACATCCATGCGGCGGGAGCGGTTCTGTGGCGTGCCGGCGCCGCGGGCCCGGAGATCGGCGTCATCCACCGACCGAAATACGGTGACTGGTCGCTGCCCAAGGGCAAGCTCGATCCCGGCGAGACCCCGGTGGTCGCGGCCGTGCGCGAGGTAGGCGAGGAAACCGGCCTGCCCGCCACGCTGGGGCGCTATCTCGGCCACGTCACCTATCCGATCCCAGGCCACCGTCAGCTCAAGCGGGTCGACTACTGGGCCGCCGAGGCCGCCGACGGCGACTTCGCCGTGAACGACGAAGTCGACCAGTTGCGCTGGTTCCCCCTCGCCGAGGTGATGGACCAGTTGTCGTATCCGATGGATCGCCAGATCGTCCGGATCTTCGCCCGACTGCCCGCCCGCACCAACACGGTGCTGCTGGTGCGCCACGCCAAGGCGGGCAAGCGCCACCGCTTCGACGGACCCGACGAGTTACGTCCGCTCGAGGCCGCCGGAGAACAGCAGGCGAAGGGATTGACGCCGAATCTGTTGGCGTTCGGCGCATCCGAGATCTATTCCGCCGATCCGCTGCGCTGCGTCCAAACCGTGACCCCGTTGGCAGAACAGCTCGATGCCGAAATCAATTGCGAGCCAATGTTTTCCGAGCAAGGTTACGATTCAGCGAAAAGCGCGGCGCGGCAACGATTTCTGTCGTTGGTAACGGATCGGGGGGTGCCGGTCGTGTGTAGTCAGGGCGGGGTGATTCCCGATCTGACACAGTGGCTGGCCGAGCAGGGCGGGCTCACGCTGCCCTCGGCGCGCAATCGCAAGGGCAGCGTCTGGGCATTGTCGTTCGTCGGCGACCGATTGGTCGCGGCGAACCATATGGACCGTTCGCTGTCGACGGCAATCGTCACCACCTGAGTCGCCCGGACCGGCTCGAAACAGCCGAAACGGCCCCGGGATTCCCGGGGCCGTTCTCGGTCCAGTGGTGGGTGATGCGGCGTTACGTGCACATTCCCCGACCTGATCCCGCTGCGGCAGGATCAACGAGCACGACGGGCGGCAGTCTTCTTGGCAGCAGTCTTCTTAGCGGGAGCCTTCTTCGCAGCAGTGGTCTTCTTGACCGCCGTGGTCTTGGCGGCCGTGACCTTCTTGGCAGGAGCCTTCTTGGCCGCCGTCACCTTCTTGGCGGGCGCCTTCTTGGCCGCCGTCACTTTCTTTGCCGCCGTGGTCTTCTTGGCGGCAGGTGCCTTGGTGGCGGCCTTGCGGGCCGTGGTCTTCGCGGGACCCTTCGACGGCGTCGCCTTCTTGGCCGCGGTCTTCTTGGCCGCGGTCTTCTTGGCTGCCGCCTTCTTCGCCGCCACCGGGGCATTCACGCCTCGCTTGACGGCGGGCCCGGACGAAGCCAGCTTCTGCTTACCCGCGATGACCGCCTTGAACTGCGCGCCCGGCCGGAAGGCAGGCACCGAAGTGGCCTTCACCTTCACGGTTTCACCGGTACGCGGGTTACGGGCAACCCGGGGGGCACGCTTGCGCTGTTCGAACACACCGAATCCGGTGATGGTGACGCTCTGACCCTTGTGCACGGCACGGACGATGGTGTCGACAACATTCTCGACAGCCGCGGTAGCCGTCCGCCTGTCCGTACCCAACTTTTCGGTCAGAACGTCGATCAGTTCCGCCTTGTTCATTGAATCCTCCGCAGACTAATGGCCCGTCGTCGGACCGACTAGGTACCACGGTAAACCCAGTTTGAGCAAGAGTCTATGTGCCACGCCAAAATTCATGTGGTTTAGCACACGTCCAGCTACCGCCGCCCGGGATGCGCCCCTAAGCGCCCCAGCTGATTACGCCCGCGAAATAGGCTCCGGCAGCGTCACGGGTTTCCATGACGGCCTTCCCTTTTCGAACTCGCCGATGACGTCGGCCTGTCGCAGGGTGAGGCCGATGTCGTCCAAACCCTCCAGCAGACGCCAGCGGGTGTAGTCGTCAATATCGAACGGCAACACGACGGTTCCCGCTGTGACGGTGCGTGCGGACAGGTCGACAACCAATTCGATGCCGGGCTGTTCCTCGATCAGCTTCCAGAGCATTTCGACATCGTTCTGTGACATCTGCGCGGCCAACAGCCCGCCCTTACCCGCATTTCCCCGGAAGATGTCGGCGAAACGAGACGAGATGACCACCCGAAAGCCGTAGTCCGACAGCGCCCACACCGCGTGCTCACGCGAAGAACCGGTGCCGAAATCCGGGCCGGCCACCAGCACGCTGCCACGGTTGTACGGCTCGGTGTTGAGAATGAACTCCGGATCGGTACGCCAGCCGGCGAACAAGCCGTCCTCGAAACCCGTTCGGGTCACGCGCTTCAGGTAAACGGCGGGGATGATCTGATCGGTGTCGACATTGGACCGGCGCAGCGGCACACCGATGCCTTTGTGAACGGTGAAGGCTTCCATAACGATTCCCTTTCGATCTGTAGGTGATCGGTGACTCAGGCCAGATCAGCGGGCGATGACAGGGTCCCACGGACCGCCGTCGCGGCCGCGACCAGCGGCGAGACCAGGTGCGTGCGACCGCCCTTGCCCTGCCTGCCCTCGAAATTACGGTTCGAGGTAGACGCGCAGCGCTGGCCCGGTTCGAGCTGATCGGGATTCATACCGAGGCACATCGAGCAGCCCGCCTGCCGCCATTCCGCGCCCGCGGCGGTGAAAATCTCGCCGAGTCCTTCTTTTTCCGCCTGCGCGCGCACCCGCATCGAGCCAGGCACAACCAGCATTCGCACACCCTCGGCGACGTGGCGTCCCTGCAAAATATCGGCGACGGCACGCAGATCCTCGATCCGGCCATTGGTGCAGGAGCCGACGAATACGGTGTCGACGCTCACCTCACGCAGCGGCATTCCCGGCGTCAGGTCCATGTAGCGCAAGGCCTTCTCGGCGGATTCGCGCTCGTTCTCGTCGGCGATCTCGGCCGGGTCTGGCACATTCGCGCCCAGCGGCAGGCCCTGGCCGGGATTGGTGCCCCACGTGACGAACGGGGTCAGCGTGTTCGCGTCGATGTGGACCTCGGCGTCGAACTGCGCGCCTTCGTCGGTGACCAGCGCGTCCCAGGAGGCCACTGCGGCATCCCAGTCGGCTCCCTGCGGCGCGTGCGGGCGGCCCTTCAGGAATTCGTAGGTGACCTCGTCGGGGGCGATCATGCCGGCGCGCGCGCCCGCTTCGATGGACATGTTGCAGATCGTCATCCGCGCGTCCATCGACAGCTTGCGGATCGCCTCGCCGCGGTACTCCAGCACATAGCCCTGGCCGCCGCCGGTGCCGATTTGGGCGATCACGGCCAGGATCAGGTCCTTGCTCGTGACGCCGTGCGCCAGTTCACCGTCGACGGTGATGGCCATCGTCTTGAACGGGCGCAGCGACAGCGTCTGGGTGGCGAGCACGTGCTCGACCTCACTGGTGCCGATGCCCATCGCCAGCGCGCCGAACGCGCCGTGGGTGGAGGTGTGACTGTCACCGCAGACGACGGTCATGCCGGGCTGGGTGAGACCCAGCTGCGGACCGACGACGTGCACGATGCCCTGCTCCAGGTCGCCCATCGAGTGCAAGCGCACGCCGAATTCGGCACAGTTGCGGCGCAGCGTCTCCACCTGGGTGCGCGAGATCGGGTCGGCGATCGGCTTGTCGATATCGATGGTGGGGACGTTGTGGTCCTCGGTGGCGATGGTGAGATCGGTTCTGCGCACCGGACGGCCCGCCGCGCGTAGCCCGTCGAAGGCCTGCGGGCTGGTCACCTCGTGCACGAGGTGCAGATCGATGTAGATCAGGTCGGGTTCGCGGGAGGAACCTTCGCCTTCGCCTTTGGCGACGACGTGCTGTTCCCACACCTTCTCGGCCAGTGTGCGAGCGCGCTCGGCCATTGCTTGATCACCTTTCGACGGACATACTTGGTATCTCAGCATTTGAGACGTTAGTATCGTTCTATGAGACAGCATAGCGGTATCGGTGTTCTCGACAAAGCCGTGGCGGTGCTCTACGCCGTCGCCGACGAGCCCTGCGGTCTCAACGACCTGTGCACCCGCACCGGCCTGCCACGTGCCACCGCGCATCGGCTGGCGGTCGGGCTGGAGACGCATCGGCTGCTGGCCCGTGACGGCAACGGATTGTGGCGGCCGGGACCCGCGCTCACCGAGTTGTCGGCGGGGGCGGCCGATCCACTGGTGGAGGCCGCGAGTGCCATTCTGCCCCGTCTGCGTGAGATCACCGGCGAGAGCGTCCAGTTGTACTGCCGCGACGGGCACGCGCGCGTCTGCGTCGCCGCGCTGGAGCCGCCGGTCGGCCTGCGTGACACGGTGCCGGTCGGTTCGCGGCTACCGCTCACCGCGGGTTCGGCGGCGAAGGTGTTGCTGGCGTGGGCCGACCCCGAGTTGCAGCGCACGGTCCTGGCCGACGCGGTGTTCGGCGACCGGGCACTGGCCGAGGTGCGCAAGCGCGGCTGGGCGCAGAGTGCCGCCGAGCGCGCGCAGGGCGTGGCGAGTGTCTCGGCGCCGGTGCGCGATGCGGGCGGGGTGATCGTGGCCGCCGTGTCGGTATCGGGGCCGATCGATCGGATGGGTCGCAGGCCGGGCGCGCGCTGGGCCGCCGATCTGGTCGCGGCCGCCGAGGCACTGCACAAGCGGTTGTAGAAACGAAGAAGGCCCCCGGTCGGATTCGACCGGGAGCCTTACTTTGCTTTGTAGCCCCGACGGGATTCGAACCCGCGCTACCGCCTTGAGAGGGCGGCGTCCTAGGCCGCTAGACGACGGGGCCAGGACGATCTCACAGAGTGAAACCTTGCTGGGGTACCAGGACTCGAACCTAGAATGGCTGTACCAGAAACAGCTGTGTTGCCAATTACACCATACCCCAAAGACCGAAACGCCCGACCTTGCAATCTCCACCGAGTGGTTGTCGGTGTTGCGAGGCCGTGTTCCGCGGCGATGAGAAGATTACCAAACACTAGGGGGTAAACCACAAATCGCCTGGTCAGAAGCCGCTTTTCGGCCGATTTAACACCTTGTCGAAGCGGATGCGGCGCAGTGGCCGCACCCGCTCCCCACGGCTACTGCGCGGCAGGAGCCCAACCACGCGCGGCACGCAGCCGGTCGAGCGAGACCTCGCGGCCGAGCAGCTCCATCGACTCGTACAGCGGCGGGCTGATGTGCGAGCCCGTCACCGCGACCCGCACCGGCGCGAACGCCTTACGCGGCTTGAGCCCCAGATCGTCGATCAGCGCCTTTTTCAGCGCTTCCTCCAGTGCCGGGGTGGTCCACTCGCCCAGCGGCTCCACAGCGGCAATCGCGGCGTCGAGCACCGGATCGGCCTCGGCGCCGAGATTCTTGGTGCCGGCCGCCTGGTCGATCGCGAAGTCCTCGGGCGCGACGAACAGGAACTTCAGCAGGTCCCACGCGTCACCGAGCACCACGATGCGGGTCTGCACGAGTTCGGCGGCGACCAGGAAGGTCTTCTCGTCGATTTCGGCGCCGATGTGGCCCTGCGCGGTGAGGAACTCGCGCAAGCGGTGACCGAAATCGCCGGGCTCGAGAAGGCGAATCTGCTCGGCATTGATGGCGTCGGCCTTCTTCTGATCGAAGCGGGCCGGATTCGAATTCACCGAGGAGATATCGAAAGCCGCGACCATTTCCAGCATGGAGAACACATCGCGATCCTCGCCGATACTCCAGCCGAGCAGAGCGAGGTAATTCAGCAAACCCTCGGGGATGAATCCGCGGTCGCGGTGCAGAAACAGATTCGATTCCGGGTCGCGCTTGGACAGTTTCTTGTTGCCCTGGCCCATGACGAACGGCAGATGGCCGAACTCGGGCGTGAACTCGGCAACCCCGATACGCTGCAGCGCGGCATACAGCGCGAGCTGACGTGGGGTCGAGGAGAGCAGATCCTCGCCCCGCAACACATGGGTGATCCGCATCATCGCGTCGTCGACCGGATTCACCAATGTGTAGAGCGGGTCGCCATTGCCACGGGTGAGGGCGAAATCGGGGACGGTACCGGCTTTGAAGGTGGTTTCCCCGCGGACCAGATCATTCCATCCGAGATCTTCGTCGGGCATCCGCAAACGGACCACGGCGGGGCGACCCTCGGATTTGTACGCCGCGATCTGCTCGGCGCTGAGGTCGCGATCGAAATTGTCGTAACCGAGTTTCGGATCACGGCCGACGGCACGGTGACGGGCCTCGACTTCCTCCGGCGTCGAGAACGCCTCATAGGCCTCGCCCGCCTCGAGCAGCTTGCGCACCACGTCGAGATGCTGACCGCGCCGCTGCGACTGCCGGTAGGGCTCGTAGGGTCCGCCGACCTCCGGGCCCTCGTCCCAGGTGAGCCCCAGCCAGCGCAACGCGTCGAGGAGCGCGCGGTAGGAATCCTCGGAATCGCGTGCGGCATCGGTGTCTTCGATGCGGAACACGAACTTGCCGCCGTGGTGGCGCGCGTACGCCCAGTTGAACAGCGCCGTGCGCACCAGGCCGACGTGCGGCGTACCGGTCGGCGACGGGCAGAAACGGACCCGTACTTCAGTCATGACTCTCTTCTTTCGCGGTATCAGCGCTTGGTGGCAACAGGATTGGTGAGGGTGCCGATGCCCTCGACGGTGACCGACACGTTCTGCCCGGCCCGCAGCGGACCGACGCCTTCCGGTGTGCCGGTGAGGATCACGTCACCGGGCAGCAGGGTCATCACCGAGCTGATCCATTCGATGATCTTCGGAATGTCGTGCAGGAACAGCGAAGTGCGGCTGCGCTGGCGGACCTCACCGTCTACTTCGGTGACGATCTCCAGATCGCTTGGGTCCAGCGTGGTTTCGATCCACGGGCCGAGCGGGCAGAACGTGTCGTAGCCCTTGGCCCTGGTCCACTGCCCGTCGTGGCGCTGCTGATCACGAGCGGTGACATCGTTGGCGATGGTGTAGCCCAGGATCACCTCCGACGCCTTCGCCGCGGACACGTCCTTGCACGGACGGCCGATCACCACGGCCAGCTCGCCCTCGTAGTCGACCTGAGAAGAGCTGGGCGGCAGGATGATCGATGCGTTCGGGCCGATGATCGAGGTGTTCGGCTTGATGAAGATGACCGGGTCCACCGGTGCCTCGCCACCCATTTCGGCCGCGTGGGCGGCGTAGTTCTTGCCGATGCAGATCACTTTGCTCGCCAGGATCGGCGCCAGCAGGCGGATATCGGCCAGCGGCCAGCTCCGCCCGGTGAACGTCGGCGAGCCGAACGGATGTTCGGCGATCTCCTTGGCGACGGCGTCGCCACCGTCGCCTTCGATGCTGACGAAAGCGACTCCATCGGGACTGGCAACTCGACCTAAGCGCATGCCCCGGAGTCTATCGAGACGGGGCTACCTGCCCGAACGCGCCCGTGATGCGACAGGAGTCCTTCGATAGCAACTCGGGCGAAGTGCGTCCAAGCTCACACCGATGTGATTCGAAGGCACTGCCCGCGTGCGGGATTCACGTGTGTGGCGATGTGACCTGTCAGACACCTCACCGGTGGGCAACATCGGAGGGTCATCGGTGTAGCGTGATCAGTGATGTTCAAACAATGAGACATCAATCTCATATATTGAGATGCAATCGTGCAATCCGGCGAGGTGAGAATCGTGACAGACGCGGGGCCGATGGTCGAAGTGACGCAGCTCGGTAGCGGCAGACGCTGGTTGATGCTCGCGCTCGGCGTGTTCGCGCAGACCTCCAGTTCGATCTTCATCCACGGCACCCCGTTCCTGCTGCCCGCGCTCACCGCTCGTGGCGATTCGCTCGCCTCCGCCGGTGCGCTGGTGGCACTACCGACCGTAGGTCTGGTCTGCACCCTGATCGCCTGGGGGTACGTCGTAGACCGGATCGGCGAACGCATCGTGCTGGTGGCGGGCACGCTGCTGATGTTCGTGGCAGGTGTCGCCGCGGCCGTGGTGGACAACCCCGTCGCGTTCGGAGTGTTGCTGTTCGTGGGCGGTATCGGCGCTGCCAGCTCCAACGGCGCCAGTGGCCGGGTGATCGTCGGCTGGTTCCCGCCGGACCGGCGTGGACTGGCCATGGGTATCCGCCAGACCGCGCAACCGCTCGGTGTCGGCATCGCCGCGCTCACCATCCCCTGGGTGGCCGCGCACCATGGCATTCCCGCGGCCATGCTGGTGCCCGCGCTGATGGCCGGGGTGGCCGCGATCGGCTGCCTGGTCGGCATCATCGACCCACCGCGACCAGCCGCGAAGGCGGCCGACCGAGCCAACCCCTACCGCGGCGGCGACTCCACGCTGTGGCGCATCCACGGTGTCTCGATCCTGCTGGTCGTCCCCCAGGCCACCCTGTGGACCTTCGGTCTGCTGTGGCTGCACGTCGACCTGGGCTGGTCACTGGCCGCCGCGGGCGCGCTGATGACCGTCACCCAATTCCTCGGCGCCGCAGGAAGAATCGGCGCGGGGGCCTGGTCCGACCGAGTCGGCTCCCGCCTCGGTCCCCTGCGACAGGTGGCCATCGGCGCCGCCGTCGCCATGGCCGCCCTGACGATCACCGCCTGGACCGACTGGTGGTGGGCCGCGGTCCCCTTGATGGTCGCGGCGTCGGTGATCTCGGTGTCCGACAACGGATTGGCGTTCACGGCCGTGGCCGAAATAGCGGGCCCTTTCTGGAGCGGCCGGGGCCTCGGCATCCAGAACACCGGTCAGAACCTCGCGATAGCCGCCGTCCCACCACTTTTCGGTGCCGTCATCACAGCGACCGGCTTCCCCGTGGTGTACGCCTTGGCAGCGCTCGCCGCTGTGGCAGCGGTGCCGTTGGTCCCCAGAGGATCCCGAAAGTAGCTGCACGGCAGGGGTTCCAGCCCGGCCCGCGAATTGCATTCCGGCACGGGCGAATACCTCTATCTCCCACTCGCCGAACGCAATTCGATCGGCACGCCGACGACAAAGGCTCGCTCCAGCATTCAGCCGGAGCGAGCCTTTCGCGTGCGAGGGGATCAGACGATGGCCGCGATGCGGTCGCCGACCTCCACGGTGGAGGCGGTGCCGGTGCGCGAGGCCAGGTCCTTGGCCACCGCGGATTCGATGCGGGCCGCGCCCTCGGTGTTGCCCAGGTGGTTGAGCAGCAGCGAGACCGAGAGAATAGCGGCGGTCGGGTCGGCCTTGGACTGGCCCGCGATGTCGGGGGCACTGCCGTGGACCGGCTCGAACATCGACGGGTTGACGCCCGAGGCGTCGATGTTGCCCGAGGCGGCCAGGCCGATGCCACCACTGACGGCGGCGGCGAGGTCGGTGATGATGTCGCCGAACAGGTTGTCGGTGACGATCACGTCGAAGCGGCCCGGGTCGGTCACCATGTGGATGGTGGCGGCGTCGATGTGCTGGTATGCCGTGGTCACCTCGGGGAACTCGACGGCGACCTCGTCGACGGTGCGCTGCCACAGCGAGCCGGCGAAGGCGAGCACATTGTTCTTGTGCACCAGGGTGAGGTGCTTGCGGCGGGCCTGCGCGGTGGCGAAGGCGTAGCGCACCACGCGTTCGATGCCGAAGCGGGTGTTGTTGGAGACCTCGGTCGCCACCTCGTGCGGCGTGCCGACGCGGATCGCGCCGCCGGTGCCGGTGTAGGGGCCCTCGGTGCCCTCACGCACCACCACGAAGTCGATATCCGGGTTGCCCGCGAGCGGGCTGGTGACGCCGGCGTGCAGCTTCGACGGACGCAGGTTCACGTGGTGATCCAGCGCGAAACGGGTCTTGAGCAGCAGCCCACGCTCGAGCACACCGCTGGGCACCGACGGATCGCCGATCGCGCCGAGCAGAATCGCGTCGTGCTGCTTGAGCTCGGGCAGCACCGACTCCGGCAGGATCTCCCCGGTGCGGTGGTAGCGCGCGGCGCCCAGGTCGTACTCGGTCTTCTGCACACCGGGCAACACCACGTCGAGCACCTTGAGCGCCTCGGCGATGACCTCGGGACCGATGCCGTCACCGGCGATTACTGCGAGCTTCATCAACTAACTCCGTTCAAAGGAAAGCGTGCCGCCACCGCCACGCAACGAGTCCGCCATGACCCACACTCAGCCGGCCACACCGTCAAACCCCACTCCGCCATGACCGCACTCCCAACCCCGCACCCGCGACCCATAGGGAGCGGCGGCCACGAAGTGGCCGGTCCGCGGCCGGGTCGCCGATCAGGGCTCGAAAGCGCTGAGCCGAAGGCTCTAGTCTCGAGCCCTGATCGGCGGCCCCTTGGGGCCGCGGACACGCGCGCGCCAGCGCGCCAATAAACACAGCGTCAAACCTGCCTGGGACGCTGGGCGCTTCGAGTCTTTAAGCCAGATCGACCAGCACAACCTTCGACGCACCAACAGCCTCGGCGATCGCGGTCTGCACCTCGGCCGAGACCTCGGCGTTGACGCGCAGCACAACGGTGGCGCCTTCGGCGTCGATGTCCTGGCTCAGCTGCGCGGCCAGGATGTCGATCTCCGCCTCGCCCAGCTTGGTGCCGATCTTGCCGAGCGCGCCCGGCTTGTCGCTGTAGTTCAGCACGGCCAGGTTCAGGCCCTCGGCGCGCATGTCGTAGTTGCGGCCGTTGATGTTGACGATCTTCTCGACCAGGTTCGGCTCGGTCAGCGTGCCCGCCACGTTCAGCGTCGAACCGTCGCCGAACACGGCGCGCAGGTCGACCACGCTGCGGTGGTTCGGGCTCTCGGTGGCCGTGGTGACGGTGGCGGTGATGCCACGCTCCTTGGCCAGCGCCGGGGCGTTGACGAAGGTGACCTGGTCCTCGACCAGCGCCGAGAACACACCGCGCAGCGCGGATAGCTCCAGCACGGCGACGTCCTGCGAGGCGAGCTCACCGCGCACCTGCACCTCGACGCTGACGGGCAGCTCGCTGGCGATAGCGCCGAGCAAGGCACCCTGCTTGCGCACGACATCGAGCCACGGGGCGACGACATCGTTGACCGCGCCGCCGGTGACGTTCACCGCGCCGGGCACGAACTCACCGGCCAGCGCCAGCAGCACCGACTTGGCGACATCGGTGCCAGCGCGGTCCTGGGCCTCCGAGGTGGAGGCGCCCAGGTGCGGGGTCACGACGACCTCGGGCAGGTCGAACAGCGGGCTGTCGGTGCACGGCTCGGTCTCGAACACGTCCAGACCGGCGGCACGCACGTGGCCGGACTTGATGGCGTCGGCGAGCGCCTGCTCGTCGATCAGGCCGCCGCGCGCGGCGTTGACGATGATGACGCCCGGCTTGGTCTTGGCCAGGGTCTCGGCGTTGAGCATGCCCTTGGTCTCGGGCGTCTTCGGCAGGTGGATCGAGATGAAGTCGGCGCGCTCGAGCACCTCGTCCAGGGTCAGCAGCTCGATGCCGAGCTGGGCGGCGCGAGCGGGCGAGGTGTAGGGGTCGTACGCGACGATCTTGGTCTCGAAGGCGGCGAGACGCTGCGCGAACAGCTGGCCGATCCGGCCGAGGCCGATGACGCCGACGGTCTTACCGAGGATCTCGACACCGTTGAACTTGCTGCGCTTCCAGGTCTTCTCGCGCAGGGTCGCGTCGGCGGCCGGGATCTGCCGCGCGGCCGAGAGCAGCAGCGTGACAGCGTGCTCGGCGGCGGTGTGGATGTTGGAGGTCGGCGCGTTGACGACCATCACGCCACGCTCGGTGGCGGCGGGCACGTCGACATTGTCGAGGCCGACACCGGCACGGGCGACGATCTGCAGCTTCTTGCCCGCGTCGAGCACCTCGGCGTCGACGGTGGTGGCGGAGCGCACGAGAATCGCGTCGGCCTCGGGGACCGCGGCGAGCAGCGCCGGGCGGTCGGGTCCGTCGACCCAGCGAACCTCGACACCGTCACCGAGTGCGTCGACGGTCGACTGGGCGAGCTTGTCGGCGATCAGAACTACAGGACGGCCTGCTTGGCTCACTGTGGGGTACTCCTGGGGAAGAATGGGGGGTCGGCAGTTACCGCGAACCAGAATAGTCGCCCGAACTTCGGCTGCCCTTACCCCCCTGCCCGAAAACCGGGTGAACCCTGCGCACCGACGCCTCTAACATCACCACATGTCATTGCGCACCGTCCCCGAATCGATGGACCCGGCTGTGGTGGCCGCCGTCGACGCAGAGCTCGACAAGGTGGCGGCCGAGCACAACGTGTCCATCCGTCTGGCTATCGAAAGCGGCAGCCGTGCTTGGGGTTTCCCCTCGCCGGACTCCGACTACGACTGCCGTTTCGTCTACGTGGCAGGCCTGGATACCTATCTGTCCCCGTGGCGCACCCGCGATGTGATCGAAACACCGTTGATCGGTCTGCTCGACGTGAACGGGTGGGATCTGGCGAAAGCGCTGCGCCTGCTGGTGGCGGGCAACGCGGTGCTCGTCGAATGGCTGATGTCGCCGATCGTCTACCGCGGCGACGAGGCGTTTCGTACCCGACTGCGCGAGGTGGCCACGGAGGTAGCCGACCGCGACCGAATCGCCCGGCACTACCTGCACCTGGGCGCGCGCCAGTGGGCGCTGTTCGAGCGCAACGGCGGCTTGAAGAAGGTGTTCTACGCGCTGCGACCCGCGATGGCGCTGCGCTGGTTGCGTGAGCACCCCGGTGCCGCGGTGGCGCCGATGCACCTGCCGACGCTGCTCGCCGAGTGCGAGCTGCCGTCCGACCTGGTGTCGGCGATCACCGAGCTGACAGATCTCAAGTCGAAGACCAGAGAGATGGGCTCAGCCGCACCGCCCGCGCTGATCACGGCGTTCATCGACGCCGAATTCGAGCGGGCCACCACGGAATTCGACTCCCGCGGGCCGCGCGATCTCACCACGTCGATGGCGATCACGGGCGAGTTCTTCCGCGCCGAAGCGCTGAGATAGCAGAAAGCCCTGAGATAGCAGAAACTCCGCACCATCCGGTGCGGAGCTTCACATTCGTACGCTGGTCAGCGCAGAATCAGATGGCGCGAACGTCCTGAGCCTGGGGGCCCTTCTGACCCTGACCAACCTCGAACTCCACGCGCTGACCCTCTTCGAGGGACTTGAAGCCCGAGCCGCCGATGGCGGAGTAGTGAACGAAGACGTCCGGGCCGCCTCCGTCTTGGGCGATGAAGCCGAAGCCCTTTTCGCCGTTGAACCACTTAACAACACCCTGTGCCATTTCAAAACCTTCTGTAGATGAGCTAGGTCCTAATAGTCCGGTCCTGGTCTCGGTGTCCACCATGCCATGATCCGACGAATTCGGCCACACCCCACCGTGCAAAGTGTGCGAACTGTGAGGAAGGCAACCCCCGGGCCCTGCCGACCGGTGCTGCCACGGACGTGACGCAGCCCGCTATCGGGTGGATGCTCAGCGTATGCCGAGATAGTTGCTCCAAGGATGCCGGATTAGCTGGACAGTCGCATCAAACCGACTGGCACGCTTCACCATCGAGAACTCTACGCAATAGTGACGTGCCATCGTCAGCAACCCTATACATTTTCGAGAAACCTAGTACGGCAAATTCCCTACCAGCGTATTTTCCGAGTTCGTGAGGGATCGCACGCCTCGCCGGAAATCACGCTAGGAGCAGACGGTGCTGGATATCAACCATTTCACTTACGGCTGGGTGACCCCCCTGCTGGCCTATGCCATGTCGGTCATCGGGTCGATGCTGGCGCTGCGTTGCATGGTTCGCTCGCGCGCTTCGGGCATGCACGGCGGCTGGCTCACCGCGGCCGCGATCGCACTCGGTGGCACCGGTATCTGGGTCATGCATTTCATCGCGATGCTCGGTTTTTCGGTACGCGGCGTGACCATCCGCTACAACGTTCCCGTCACCTTGTTCAGCGCCGCTGTCGCCATGGGTGTGGTGTGGCTCGGATTGTCCATCGTGGTGCGCCGCAGCTGGGACAGCGCCGCGTTACCGGTCGGCGGCACGATCACCGGGCTCGGCGTCGGTGCCATGCACTACGCGGGCATGTACGCGATGAAAACCGACGCCGAGATCATCTACGACCCCGTCGTGGTCGCCGCGTCGCTCGCCATCGCGGTGGTCGCCTCGATCGCGGCGCTGTGGTTCGCCCTGCACATCCACGGAATCGTCGCCACCATGGGCGCTGCCCTGCTGATGGGCGTGGCCGTCACCGGCATGCACTACGTCGGCATGTTCTCGATGAGCGCGCACACCAGCGCCCACGTTGCCCATGCCAGCGGCGCCACCGCCGCCCAGCTGCTCACTCCGCTGATCATCGGCATCAGCATGGTGACCATGATCCTGCTGATGCAGGTCGGCATCACCGAAGCCGAGGACCCCAACCTCACCCGCCCGGTCCACAATCAGAACGCGAGCCGCTTCTGGCCGAGCGGGCAGAACTAACCCGCCTGCACATCGTGTGCTTCGGGTCCGCGCCGAGTCTCGGTGACGGTGTATTCCACGCGCTGACCGTCGCGCAGCGTGCGGAATCCCTCGCCGATCAGCGCGGTGTACTCCACGAACACGTCGGGTCCACCGGCGTCGGGGGTGATGAATCCGAAACCCTTGCCGCTGTCGAACCAGGTCACGACCCCGCTTGGCATCAACCGACCTTCCGACTCCTGTGCCCACCAGCCTGATTCGTCAATCGTCGCACGCCGGTGCCCGCGACACGAACGGCATTCGGTTCGAGGAGCCGATCGGGCTGCGACGAAATGGCTATGCTCCGGACACGGTCCGCCCGGACCCGGTCAGCCGCGAGAACGGGGATTCGGTGCAGCCTTCGACCGTTCGCTGCACGGCCGAAACCGTCACGATCTTCGTCGCCACCTCGGTTGCGGCGCTCGCGATCATGCTGCCGATCAGTTTCGCCTCGTTGGCCGCGTCGCTGCATGTCGACCTGCTGGTGTTCAACGTTCCGCGGGCGATGACCGGTGCCGCGTTCATGGCGGTGATCACCGCCGCCGTCACCGTGGCCATCGGCAGCGTGCGAACGGCCCGCTGGACCGCGCTACTCGCCCTGGTCGGCATCTTGGCGAACCATCTGGCCTTCATCCCGGACAGCACCGACGGTCACCTCGACAGTCTGTCGCTGCCCACCTTGAACTTCATCGACGCTCTGCTCGCGGGCATTGTCGTCGGGGCGCTGGCGGTGGCGGTCTGGAACGAACGGCTGCTGCGAACCGTCTACCTGTTCGGCGCGCTCGGCGGCACCATTCTCGGCGACCTGACCCAGTCCCCCACCGACCCGAACTCCGACGGTTTCAGCGGCGCACTCGGCGGCGCACTGCCCCTCTGGTTCATCGGGGCCACCGTGCTCGCACTCGCCTACTTCGCGCTCACCACCGCGGTCCCGCCGCGCTCGACCATCGAAACCGCCATCCCGCTGGCGCCGGTGTTCGCCGCCGTTGTCGCCTTCACGACAACCATCCTCACCGCGCTCGCCGTGGCATCCCACAAGACCAGCGCCCCCTATCTGATCGTCGCCTCGATCGTCGCCATCGCGGCCGCGATCGCCGCCGCGCTGATCCTGCCGGGACGCGACGGCATTCTGGTCCTGCTGATGAGCAGTTTCTCCGTCGCGGGCAGTCTCGTCATCACGCTGCCGCGCTCGGGCTGGATCGACCTCGCCACCCTCGCTGCCACCGCCGCCGGCCTACTGATCGGCATGCGCACACCACGTCCGGTGGTGGCCGCGGCGAGCGTGCTCGCCCTGGCCTGCTTCGTTCTCGCCGTCGATGTCTTCGCCCCACACGCCACGCTCGCCGCCGCCCTCGGCTGCCTCGCCCTCGGCGCGGTCGCCGGGTACTGCCTCGGCACTTCGGTTCCGCAGAGCCCTACGTCCGGGACCGTCGGCCTGGCGACCCTGTTCGTGCCCTCGATCGGAGTCGCCTTGAGCGACAGCAGTTTCGGACACCTCGCCTATTCGTCATCCTGGTACCGCACCGCGGACGTGGATCGCGGCGTTGGCCCCGGCCTGGTCGCGATAGTCGTCGCCCTCGGCTGCACGATTGCCGTCGCGACCCTGATGCGCCTCCGCGCCGCACCGCCGAAGATCGTCAGCCCCTAGTCGATTCCCACCCCTATTCCGAAAACGCCGGCCCCGATACTTCTCGACGGTCACCCCTCCTGATCGAATTCCCCGCCCTGGAACTTCGAGACAGCGCCTGCCGCAGATGTTTTCGGGGTATACCCACATCATGAGTTTCCCGGTGTCCTTCGGGTTCGCCCAGGTCGGTCTCCTGGCCATGATCGCCCTCGCCGTCGCCCTCCTGGTCATGGCCGCACTGGCCGCCACCCGCCGCCGCGGACCCAAGGCCGTGCTCGGCCGCGCGGTCCCCGGCGCGGCCCTGCTCCTGGTCGCGGTCCTCCTACTCTGGATCGCCACCCTCCTGCAGACCTACCTCGGCCTCACCGGCGAAATCAAAGCCGCGCACGTAGTCGCCAAACCCGTTGCGGGCCAAGAACACCAACTCGACATCGTCCTCACCCAATTCGACGAAGACGGAACCGCGGGCCAGCCGACAACCCATCGCGTCGAGGGCGACCTGTTTGCCCTACAGTCCAACATCGTCGAACTCGAACCCTGGGTCAACGCCCTCGGCTTCCACTCCGGCTACAAGATCAGCCGCCTGTTCGGCCAGCGCCTCGACGGCAAATCCCCCACCCAAGACCACACCTTCCTCAACGGCGGCGACCGCGACTTCTTCGAAGACATGAACGAAAACCGCTGGTATACATCCCCTTTCATCCGCTCCGCTTATGGCAATGCCGTCATAGCCACCCCCGGCGAGTACGACGTGTACATCTCCCGCGACGCCATCAAAGTCCGCCAGACCGAGGGCTAGAGCATCCGAAGTCCTGCCGATACACCCACCGAAGGCGTCACGACCGC
Source organism: Nocardia sp. NPDC059195 (assembly GCF_042754695.1). Classification (NCBI taxonomy): domain Bacteria; kingdom Bacillati; phylum Actinomycetota; class Actinomycetes; order Mycobacteriales; family Nocardiaceae; genus Nocardia; species Nocardia sp. NPDC059195. The sequence continues at coordinate 83,154 of NZ_JBHZBG010000027.1, forward strand.
GGCGGACGATCAAGCCCCTGCCTGCGGGTCACCGCTAGATCCCAGCAGCACGTTCTGGGGCAACCCACGCCCCGTCCCCCGCCGGGAGTTCCCCGCTGTGGACTCCGAGGTCCCTGCGGGCGCACTCCAGCGATCCTGAGACGCTCACGTATGGACTTGGGCGAATGAACGATGTCCTGGCTCATCTTGCGCGGATGTAATTGGTCCATGAGGCGGATCACCCGCATGACGAAAGGTAAGTCAGATGTCTGAACGCGATTTGGCCATGATGTACGCAGCACATGACGCATTCCGGCGTGATCTCCGGGCGCTCGCCACTGCCCCGGATCGTGAACGCTGGACGCAGTTTCGCACCCAACTATCCGTCCACCACACTGCGGAGGACGTCGTACTCTGGCCGAGTCTGCGCCGCCGCGGCGTGGACGCGCGGTTGGTCGAGGCGATGGCCGCTGAACACGACCGGATCGATCCGCTCCTTGCCCAGGTGAACCAGGCCTTCGATACTGCGGGGCCGGTCGCCGCGCGACCAATACTCGTGGCACTGTCCGAGCTATTGCACAACCACCTGCGGCACGAAGAGCAAGAAACACTCCCACTGATCAACGATCGAGAATGGTCGTTACTCGACCGAGAGATGCGCCGTCGCATCGGACTCCGCGGACTTCGGCCCTATTACTCGTGGCTACTGCGGGATGTGGAGGGTGAACGCCGCCGCAGGGTACTGGCCACGATTCCCGGCCCACTCCGCCTGGTGATCTCGTAGACGATTAGTTCTGGCAAACCAACCCTGCCGTTCAACACCCAGACGGCAGGCTGGAACTCAACCGAAGAGCTCTCCCGCGCGGGTCGCGGTCACCGCCTGCATCAGCCATGCACGGAGCTGATCGAGGTCGACACTCTCAGCGAGCACGACCCGTTGGGCGGCAGATAGCTCGATTCCCCGGCCGGTAAGCACAGTCAGGACAGCGTGTGCAGCTTCCTCACGTACCTTCGCTCGCCCGGCTTCAAGCCCCTCTTCACGCCCTTGCGCGCGCAGCCGCTGAGCAGATTCCGACCGGAAGAACGACAGATCCGCTTCCATTTTGTCCCTCCATAGGTGGGCCGCGCCGGTGTGTGAAATTCCTTGCTCGATGAGCTCAGCGTAGAACGCGGTCTCACCATGTCTCGCAATCGTGGCATCGGCACCGCGATCCTGGAGCTAGCGGACCATTTCGAGTGTCTGCCCAGCCCGATCGAGCAGGACGCGCGACGGCCGCTCTTTCTTTCACAAGAGTTCACGCTCCCGGCCGGTGGGTCGGCGCGGGGAATCGCTCAGTCGAAGAGCTCGCCCGCTTGGGTCGCGTTCAATGCCCGCAAGAGCCATGCGCTGAGCTGATCGAGGTCAGTGGTATCGGCGAGCCGCTTTTGCTGGGTGGCGGATAGCTCGATTCCCCGTGCTGTACTTACGATCCGCACCGAATGCGCGGCTCCCTCGACGATCCCTTGCTTGTACCCCTCCGCACAACCCTCCTCGAAGGCCTCTTCACAGGCCGGCTCACGCACGAAGAGCTCGGACGCTCGGGTTGCCGTGACCGCGTCCGACAACCACGCACGAAGCCGATCGAGGTCGACGGTTTCGGCAAGCAGTCTTCGCTGGGCTGCGGAGAGTTCGATTCCACGACTGGTCAATACAGTCAGCACCGCTTGTGCAGCTTCCTCAACGCGTGCCCGCTCACCACCCTGAGCACGCAACCGCTGAGCCGTCTCCGAACGGAAGAACGAAAGATCCGTGTCCAATTTGTCGCTCCAAAGCTTGGCGGCGTAGAGCTCGGTCTCGTCGTAGGATCCCCGCTTGTCCAGATCCACGACGATCCAACCCAGTATCCCACCGGGCGCACACGCGATTCCTCGAACCATGGAACCGAATCACCCTCACTCGCGCCAAAGAGATCAAGAGGCGTTTCAGGATCGAATGACAATATCTTGCGGCGGCAGGTTGGGCCGTGGTCAGACCTGTATTTCCGGCAGAGCCACCCGACCGGTGCGAGAACCTCGGTATACTCCCCGGGACCACGATTAGGGGGTGGCGATGACTTCGCTGAGCGACATAATTCTGCAGGGTGGTGTGTCGACAGCTGCGCGGGGTCCGGTCGCGCTGGCAGTCGATCGAAGCCGCGTAGTCCGGGCAGGGTACGGGCACCTATCCGGATTACGCCAAGACCGCCGAGTGGTTCCAGACGATGTCGCATCAGGCGATCTACGACGCCGTGCACGGCTCCAGCGCCCCGCACGCCGATGACGGGCCTGGACCTGGACGATCCGTTGTCGTCGATCAGTCCGGGGTTGGCGAATCCGACACTGCGACCAGCGCGGCGAAGACAACCCTACGAGTCACCGACTATCAACTCGACAGGACCAGCAAGCTCATGATCAACATCACCGCGGAACAATCCTCTCAAGGTCCGGCGGTGTCCACAATATTCGCCCGAAACCCCAAAGTTGTTCGTGACGCCAGCTTTCCGGCATCGGCGGAGCTGATGCAATAACATTGGCGCTCACAGCCGCTCGCGCGGTCATAAGGAGGATCTGTTGTGTTGCACTTGATGGCGCTAGAAGTCAACGCTGTAACGCATTGCAATCTGTCGTGCGTAAGTTGCAGCCACTCAAGTCCAGAGGCCGCGGTCAGCTCTGCTGACATCGCGGTGGTCAGCCGAGACTTGTCAGCGCTTGCCAACGTTGTGGCGCCAACGTATGTGCGAATCGTCGGAGGGGAGCCGTTGCTTCATCCAGAGTTGCATGCGTTGACAGCGGCGATCAGGTCGGCGATGCCGAATTCGATTCTTCGTTTATATACCAATGGCACCCGACTCGACAAGGTAAACAATAACTGGCTTCACAATATCGACGAACTACTGGTTTCAGTGTATCCGCGGGCGGTCGTTTCAGATTCGACGCTCAATCGGGTCGCCACCGAGTGTTCGGCTGCCGGCACCAAATTGCTAGTCGAACGGTTCATATCCTTTCGAGCAAGCCGACCGTCGCTACGACTAGGCAATACCGAGGCACGCCAAGTGTTCCAGACCTGCCAGATGGCTCATTCGAAGAGTTGTCACGTTGTCCAAGACGGGCACGTGTACCTATGCCCCCCATCGACGCCGATATCAATTGGCCAGCCGCATGGCGTATCTTGCCCAATCGAGCCTAGCGCAACGCTCAGGAGCAGGCTTGCGGAATTTCTCGAACGACCCAATCCGATAGACAGGTGTTACACCTGTCTAGGCACTGTCGGATCGCGAATCCCGCATACCATGTCCACCCACAAGGCCTGGTCTGAACTGAGCTCTCGCGGGGAGATCGACCACGAACATTTGGACGCGCTGCAGCGAGATCCACACTCTGACAACTATTGCTCGGTCGCTGAGAGTTGGATACCTGAGACCGATCCCCCCCACAATTCGACGGAGCGGCACGGATGACCCCGCGAGACGAGATCAACGGCGCTGAAGTATCCTGCGACTCAACCCATCCGAAACAAAAGGATAACGCCATGCAACGACTCACATGGAACGACGTTGAGGTACTCACCAAAGCATTGGCTGACGCAGTAGACGCAACCAATATCGAGATCGATCACATAGTAGCGGTGTCTCGCGGCGGGTTCGTACCTGCGAGGTTACTCGCCTCCAAGTTGAAGGTAAGACGTCTAGGCAGCATCGGAGTCCGCTACGCTGACGCTTCGCGGATCACACCCGAAATCTACGCGCCAGCCGGCGGCCTACGCCCATCTGACAAGGTTCTACTTGTCGAAGACGCGATAGAGACCGGCAGGAGCCTGATGTACGCAGCCACAGTGATCGCTGCTCAAGTCTCAGTCTTGAAAACCGCAGCGTACTATCGGCAACCTACCTCTGTTCCCAGCTTGGATTTCGTCGTCGAGGAGCGAAGTCAGCTCCCCCAATTCCCGTGGGAGTGACCCAGGGCCGCCCTTGCTGCATCCATCCGAATAGTGAGGTCTTCCAGCACGATCGGATTGGCTCGTTCTTGGATGACCGGCAGCGCAGCGTTCCACGACCGCAATGCCTCGGCAGGGTTTCGCAGGAGCACTTGCGCCTTGCCCATCTCGATCATCGCCATCGCGCTCCACCAGCGGTCTGCAGTCCGCTCGAGCACGGGCACTGCCGCTCCCAGCGCACTCATCGCGCGCCGCCCATCCCCTGAGTCCGCGTAAGTGCGGGCTAGGTGAACGCGCGCGACTGCTCCCCGACGTTCATCGCCGAGGCTCTGCATGGTTGCTAAGCTGCTCTTTAGCCGCTCAACGGCCGTTTGATACTCGCCGAGCCCTCGATATACGTCGCCGATCCAGACGCCAGCATTCGCCTCCCACCAATCATCACCGTGGTGCCTGAAAATCGGCAGAGCCAGGTCGAACTCAAGCAGCGACCGATCATAATCAGACTTCTGGTGATAAATGTCGGCGAGATTCGCGGTTACATATCCCCACGCATGATCGTCCCCTACCTCGAGATAGATAGCACGTGCCTGTTCGAACAACGGGATTGCAGCATCGATATCACCGAGTTGATAAACTTTCCCAATTGCACAGAGAGATGCTGCCTCCAGCGACCGGAGTCCGTGCTGCTCGGCGAACTGAAGAGATTGTTCGAATTCGGAAATTGCATCGCTCCACTCACCGAGGAGATGGTGAACTCGACCGAGCTGGAAAAGGAATAGACATCGGGCAGGACCATCATTGAGTCCGATCGCGGCGGACAAACCACACTTAGCAAGTGACTCCCATTCTCGCCAGTATGAATGTTGCTCGCAAAAGGAACTGAGCGAGTAGGCCAAGATAGTCACGTGCTGTAGACATTCGTCAATCAGCATTTGACTCGCGAGGGCGATCGAGCTCCTTAGTTCCGTTTCGCACCATAAAATTGCTCGGGCATAAGAAGCAAGGGGGACCGCTGGTGACTGCATATCTTGGGGTAGTTGTAGTACCGGAAAAATATTGTGGCGCGGCGCACTTCTGCGAATCCAAACGTCAGCAGCGCGCGCTGTTGCCGCGTACGATCCGCCGACCGCGTGGAGTGTCGCGACAGTTACCGCTTCGCAATCAGGTAGCCCAGCAAGCTTCTCCTCGGAAAACTCACGGAGTATATCGTGGTAGCCGAAGCGATTGTTCCCGAGCTGGTCGGGGCCTAGCGACTCAATCATTTCCTCTTCCGAAAGCTCGTCGTGGCCCGTACGGGTTATCGGCGTCTCGCGATTGTCAAGCAGATCGAAAATCCAGTCCGGAAACGCTTTGATGCTAAGCGCTCCGAGCGAGGCGAATAGCAGCCGCGCCTGTGGTGAAAGCGCAACGTAGCTGATCTCCAGTGTCGCACGGACGGCCCGCTGACCATTAACAAGCGAGGGTAGCAGCGCCTGCTGTTCGAGGAGTCGCTGCACTAGATCTTCGATCGGCCGGCGCGGGTCTGCTGCCAATCGAGCCCCGAGTATTCTTATTGCAAGTGGTAGATATGCGGCCAGCTCGACCAATTTCTTCGCCGTGTCTATTTCTCGATCGATACGGTCACGACCCAAAATCTCTCGCAGAAACTCGATAGCCTCGTCCGCCGCCATCACATCCAAACGAACTCTGGTGATTCCATCGAGTGCCGCAAGGCGTACACGGCTGGTAATAAGAACTACGCTCGTCGACTCGCCTGGAAGCAATGGCTGAACCTGAGCCTCTGATTGGGCATTATCCAGCAGCATGAGAATGCGGCGTCGCCCCAGGATCGTACGCATCAAACGCGATCGGTCATCGAGCGAGATCGGCACCGCATCCTGGCTTACGCCCAGCTCACGTAGCAGCGAACCCAATACCTCATATGGATCAAGCGCCTCTGCTTCTGGACCTCTAAGGTTTATGTAAATCTGACCGTCAGGAAAAGCGTCCGCCACCATATGCGCGACATGAACTGCAAGCACGGTCTTCCCTACACCACCGCGCCCCGAGATCGCCGTGATTAGCACCGCATTGCGGCTCTTTGGTGCTCGAATAAGCGCACGCGCCAGGACACGCGCTTCCTGATTCCTGCCTGTAAAGTCGAGCAAATCCCTCGGCAACTGGTTGGGTGTCCGCTCCTCGGATGACGATGGCCGTCCAGTCCGTGCGTCGAGGGCCAATACCACCTGGACCGAAGTCAGATACCCGACTACCAGAGCCGCGGCAACGCCGACGACAATGCGTGCCTCCGAAGAAAGCCCAGCGGACCCGGCGAACAACGACAGGTACGCGCCCACACCGCAGAAAAGAGCGATCGCGAACAAGCGAAGCCCCTTGGCGTGAGGCCGTCCGCCCGGAGGCAGTCTAGAACCCGGTAGCTTCATGCGAAACCCCACCATCATCCTCACTACGCGCGGCCGGATGGCTGCGGCGCGGTCTAACAATCGGTCAGCCGATGCCATCACGCTATCAACATTCGACCTCGCGTGCCCCATCTTGGCGGTTAATGCTGTTGCGGGACTGCTGGATTCGAATCTGATCGTGCCGAGATGCAGCGCCATGCTCGACCTCTGCACCCGCTGGGCCGGTATGCCATACGACCACCAAGTCAGCCCAGTACGTCACGAAGACTCATCGTTCAATCCACGGCAACACTGGCGTGATCAGCATCGTGGGTCGCTACGGCCATAAATCCCGTAGAGGGTTCATTTTGACACGTTGAGTCACGCGGGCGTCGTACGGGAGGCGGCCCGTGAAAGCACCGTCCAAATGTCACTCATAGAAGCCTCACAGATTTGGTACAGGTGGTTAGCGGTGCCGTGGCTCTAGTCAAACGAAGACCTGTGCCGTCCTGGATTCCACCTCGTTCGCCGGTACCCGACCCACTTCTGACAGGTAGCCGACCACCGTTTCCTTCGCGATTTCGAGCAACTCCTCGTCCAACGCTCGACTATCCAACGCCTCGAAGACGACGAACGGTGCCAAGCGTAGGAGTCGTTTGAGGAAGTCTCGAAGGACATCGCGTTCGGTGAGATCGGGGCCGGCGAAGTTCATCTGTTTCCAGGTTCGCAGGATCGATTGGATCAGGTGAGGGCTGCCGCCGAGGGCGGCGCGCCGGGCGTAGATCTGGTCGAATGCCGCTTCGCCGAGCACGTGGAGCGCGGTGTATGGGTCAGAGTCGGCGGGGGCGTATACGAGTTGGGCTCGCCACCACATGCGTCCGAGGACGTGGCGCGTGAGGTCGGACCCGAGCACTCGATCGCCAGGGGGTTTGGGGTAGCGCCAGTGCGCGACATCGGGGAGAACGATCAGCGCAAGAAACGCCCAGACGTCGCCGGAGGCCGCCTCGGCGGGCGAAATTCGCATCTCGCTGTGTAGCGCCACGGCTAGCCGCAGGTCGAAGCTGTTCTTCTGCTTGGTATCCGGTGGTTCCGGAAACCCGGAATCCTTGGCCAAGTCGACGACGATGTCGCGCAGGAGCTGGAGCTTAGCCTGCTCGATCCGGGTGCCGCCGGTCGCGACGAACACCGCGGAGCTGTCGGCAAGCGACCAACGACTGTTCAACTCGATCGGACCGAGTTCCTTGTATTCCGCGGCAAGGGGTTTGGCGCGGTGACGAAGGAGTCGCGGATAGAGGAGTGTCATGCGACCCCCTCGAAAATCTTTACCGCTGCCTGCAATTGCGAGGCAAAGAGGTTCGGGGATTCTTGCGCAGCGAGCCGGATGTCGGTGATGGATCGGCCAGGAAACAGGCGGCCGAACAGCTCCTGCAGCGTGGCTCCCAGCGTCTCGTCGATATATGTTGCGTCGTCGTCGAATTCACTGATGCGTAGCGCGTGGTCGACCATGGTTCGAGCCACGTCCGCGTACAGCATCGAAAGCGCCATCTTGTCTTGCAGGCGCGGACTTCCCGCCCGCTGCAATGCTTCTGCGATCAGCGCCTTCTTCTCGTTGACGAGCAGCAGCAGTGACCCCATCGTGGCGACGTCGAGGTCTGTGCCGATCTCGAGGTGCCAGGCGGCATCACCCGGGTAGTTGGTTTTCTCGAAATCGACAATGGCGATAGGGAATTGGGGAGCATCGCCCTGCAGACGGATTTGGGTGCGATCGCTCCACAGTACGGACCCTCCGCGGCGAGGCGCGACGGGCCGACCCGTGCCATGTCTGCGACGAGCCAGTACCAACGCGGTGTCGAGCATCAGGACACCACCCAGATCTGCTCCCACGAGATCGGCCCGCAGCTCGACCTCACCGTTAGCGGGGACAATTGCCCGTGACACCGTTCCGCGCAGCTTGGATCCGGTGGATGTCCACACCGCGGCCAATGCCAACTCGGTGCCGGGCGCGAGCGTCGACTCAGCCAGTGCTCGCTCGAGGTCGATTCGTACGACTCTTCGCAGCGCCAAGTTCGTCTGGTAGTCCCAGTGTGGGAGGTGTTCCGGCAACGGCATCTCCGCGTCGCCGATCGTCAGCAACCACTCCCCCGCCCGAATTACGCCGGCAGTCGGCTTCTTGTACGGCAGAACACGATTGGCCATCAGGCGACCGCCTCGGTGTACAGGACTATATCGGTCATCGTGTCCGGCGCCGGTTTGACGACTGCCCTCCACACACCGCCGTCGCCACCTTCGATGACGTACGTGGGTGTCGTGTGGACCTCGCCGTGCGGGTCCTGCCATCCCACAAGGCCCGGCATCTCGGCACCGGTGGGCGGGTCCATTTCGAGCCCACCTTCGCTGTTCAACGCAACGGCAACATCGGCACTGACCCGCTGGGGCACCGCCACCGGCAGTTTGAACCGCTGCATGACAACGCCGTGTCCCCAGAGTTCGTCCGGCTCGGGGTCACCGACATATTCGATCTTGGGGCGGCGGCGACGGGCAGGTGCCTGCCGCGTGGTCTGCTCCGTCGGTTGGCCGCTCTCGTGACCTCCGTGGGCACCGCCGCCCGAGGAGGCAATGCCGCCCGAGCCGCCGGCCTCGAAGGCATCCGAGGTTTCGAGATCGTCGGACTCAGCGGGGTCGTTTCGCCTGCCACTCGGTCGCCGCTTCGGCGCGGGTCTAGGCGGCGGCGCGGTATCGCCGGGCCTGCCGTAATCGGTGGCCGCGCCAATGCCCCAGGCACCACCGACGAGCGGAGACAACCGGTCACTTGCCGCGCCGAGCGACACCTGCGCGACCTCGACTCCGCTGCTTCCGCGGGGCCCGATGACCTTATCGATCTCTTCCTTCATTCGTGTGAATGTCATTTTCACGAACGAGTATTCAGGTAGGTCGAGCGTCTGATAGTTCCAATTGTCATGTGTCGGCGGCTCCGCCTTCGCATACGCTTCGTCGAGTTCTTTGTCCGCACGGAAAACGCCTGCGTAAGCTGAGATTTCGCTGGCCGGTTTGGGCCCTGGCCAATAGGTGACCACGAGCTCGGCCGGACGCATCAGGCACACATGATGCACCATGCCCGTCTCGAAGCCGGCCATATGTTCGGCGTCGCTGGGTTCGAATCGGAGCGCAACCGACTGATGTAATCCGAAGCGCCCGAGCAGCTTCTTGGGTCGCCTGCAGTAGAGCTCCTCGGCACCGCTGCCGACCATCTTCCGGTAGGCCTGAACGAACAGTTTCAGCGTCTTCATTCGGGCCGGATCGGGCACGGGGTACTCGATGCCGTCGCAAGTCACCGAGAAGCGCATCGGTGGAACACCATTGCTGTCGGGGAGCATCTTCGGCCACAGCTGGTAGACAATCGTCTCCGCCAAGTACCGCGCGATATCGGATGGTTCACTTCCGTCGAGATTCGGATCGAGGATCGATATCGTCGTTCCGGTTTCGGTCGCTCCGAATGGCCGAAGACCCAGCTTGCGCGCCATCGCATCGGCTTCAGCGCCCACCAATGGCTCGATGACGTCGCCCGAGGCGTCGCCCCACCAGTGTCGACCGGTGTAGCGACGTTCTTCTTCCTTGGCGTCGTAGCTCTTCCACAGAGCTGCGGCCATCAGCCGAGTCTCGTATCTCCCCTGGTACTGACAGCGGGTATGGACCAGGATGGTGCCTGATCCCGATGCGAGGTAGAGAATGCCTTTGCCGAACCCGTATGTGCCACCACCCAACGCCCGGTCGCGAGGTTCGCCGATATTGCGCAGGAATGCCACGAAATCACGGCCTTGGTCGGTGACTGCATCGGCCCGAGTCGGGCCGCCGAGCCCGCGAGTACCCCGGTCGGAAATCGACAGCACACGAATTGTTGGTTGTTGCAATGCATCTCGAAGTGGGAGCCGCTGCTTCGCCGGTGCCTTGCGTAGGAGATTGTCGCGCCATGCCGGAGCGTCGGCCGCACTGACGGTCTGCAGGTCGATGCGATAGTCGACGGGGATTCCTTCTGCCTGGCGAGCATCCCAACTGTTCTGGGCCGATTCACGGACCAGGATCGTTAGATGGTCCAACTCGGGCTTCCCCAACTGGTTCCTGATGCCTTCTGCGGCGCTCGCACCCTCAGGCGGAAATGGTTGGGAGACCCAGGCAGGTGCCGTCATCGGGATTCCTCGAGCATCGCTTTGATATGCCTCTCGACATCATTGGCTTCCATCGGCGCGGGTGATTCGCCGGACAGGTCGATCGTGTAGTCGACGTTGCGGACGTTGGTGGAGATCGACGCGGCCGCCAGGTCGACGGTTGTGAGCCTCGGAAAGGCGACATCGACGTTGTACCAACGGTGTTCGTTGATCGAGTACCGCGAATGCGCGTAGTGATCATTGTCGGCGGAGCGATAGCCGACGGCAGCCAGACGCGTCAGGATCTCGCTCTCGTCGTCAGTGAGGTCGAGCACGCGTTTGATCAGTTCGAGGAACCCGATGCCGCCCTGAACATCGGTTTCCAGCCGCAACCACACCAACCCGAGCACGCCGTCGAGCGGTGGCTCCAGCTGGTCGAGTCCGTGGATACGCACCGCTCGACCGTCCGGATTCGTCGATGTCTTCACCTCGAGTGCGCCCGCATCGGTGGCGAAATCGTGCCGGTGACCAGACGGTCCCTTCCACAACCGAATTGCGCCGCTGTCGTGTTCGAGGAGGAGCTCCAACACGACCAGCTCGCCGAATAGACCGGCGAGCTGCTGCGTCCCCAGCGGTGGCCCCGGGTTGAGAAACAGTGCACGCCAGCGGTCGAGGATGCGGTGCAGAACCTTCACCGGGTTCTCCGGCGACTCCTCCGTAGCGACGAGAATATCGGCGCACACGGTCGCGAAGATGTCGTTCAAATCCCGACGAAGGCATGCTAGAGCCGCGTAGTCCTGCACTCGCCCATCCTGTTCCAACGTCCGCTTGCTCAGCCGCAGAACCGGGCCGTTGAGACCTTTTCGCACGATCTGGTGCGCACCGATCGGAACGAGCAGATGGCGGTTTCCTTCGCTGTCCAGGCCTGCGGCCAACACCCCATTCGCAGTCGGGACCGGAAGGTCGGACACGGTGACGACGGATGCTTCGACGCTCGGGCGCCGTTCCAGCCGCCGCCACTGATCGTCGAGAACCTTCTTCAGATCGTTCAGCATCAGATGTCCTCGGAGTCGAGGAGGCTGAAGTCCTCCTCCTCGATCTCGACGCCGGACAGATCAGCGGAAATGTAGTCGGATTCCCAAGCAACGGTGCTGTCGTCGTTGGCCGGCGAAGGAAACACGAGACCGACGCCGATCACATGCTCTGGTGCGTTCAGCGATTCACGCTTCGCCTTGGACGGCTCGGGTTCCGATACCTTATCGATCGGGTACAGCACCAGTAGGCCTGCATCCGGCTGCTGAGCCTTACGGGCTTTGGCGATATCGCCTTCTGTTGTGGCAGAAGTGATCCCGTCGAGATCCAGCCCGGCATCCCGACGACTCATCAACGTCTTGATATCCGCGTGGTCGATGCCAGACGCGAACTGCGAACGAACGATACGACCTACACTGACTCCGGGCGCGAAGTCGAACAGATCCTGTTCCGCCACAGCTGGTTTGCCGACAATCGCTACGTTCCAGCGGCGCAATGTGCCCGCGTTTCGGATGCGCTTCTCGATGTATCCCGCCATCAACCTCGCGTCGCACTCCGTTGACTTCTCGTGAAACTGGTAGTCGCGCAGGAAGTCCAGGACATGCTCACTCTGCACACCGCGAATCAGGTAGCGACCGTCAGCGCCGTTACCTTCGGCTCGGCTGACCCCGAGCGCCGCGTTCACGAGCACCTGTGCAGCCGACTGATTGCGCAGCAGCCATTCGGATTCCATGCGGAAGTATCGGGTCTGGACTCGTTGCCCGCCGTAGGACGACAGCGCCGACACCGCGTCCTTCATCTTCGCGGCGGCAGTCACCCGGAGCGAAGGATGCGTCCGCAGTCTCACCGCGAATGTCATCGGAGTTTTGCCTTCAGTCATGTAAACGTCTATGTCACGGCGCATCTCGGTCTCGACCGTCGCGAGGTGCCGGAACCAATCCTCGAGTTCCTCGGTCATCCAGATTCGCGGCAGATCCGCGTATCCGGTCCGGTAGCCGAACCAACGACCCATCTGCAGCAGCGTGTCGTAGGTGGAGACCGCTCGAACGAAGTAGCTGACCGAGAGACCTTCCAGGGTGAGGCCTCGGGACAAGGTGTTGCCGCCGACCGCAATAGCGACAATCGGGCCGTTCCCGTAGTCGAGGCGGTCGGTACTCTCGGAGTTATCCATCACGATGCGGCAATCACGCAGGACCCCAGGCAGTTCCGATGCAAGCTCATCGAAGGAGACCGGCTTCTCATCGAACTCGGTCGCCGAAACCTTCGACGTCTCCTCCTCCCACAGCTCGCGGAGTTCGCGGCGCAGGACGGAGTCCGACAAGTTGTTCCCGACCTTGGCGCGGAGCAGCATCAGCGGGTCTCGGAAACTGTTGTGCACGGCAGTCCGCACGCTGGTGTGAATCAGCATGGTGGAGTGGGGATTTCCACCTCCGCGAACTCTTCGGGCGGCGGTTGTCAGCCAGAAGTACAGGACCGCCTGGCGCAGTGTGTCGGTAATCGACGGATAGAAGTCCTCTGCATCTGCCTTGGTCTTAGGGCGAACGAGCGCAACGTCGTCGTCGGGAACAGTGCGGATCATGTCGTAGCCATCGTCGACTTCTGTCGGATCTTCGCCGTCGAGGGCGTAGCGACCGAACAGCACCTCGGTGCCGAAGTGCCCGTATGGCTTGGGCAGGTTCACGATGAAATGCTCGGGGTAGAGATCGTCTGCGGATGGATCGATGAGCAGATTCGCAAACGGCGAGGCTGTGTACCCGACATAGGCCGATTTGGGCAGCGTGTTGAGGATTTGGCGGATCAGGGGGTTGATCGATTTGGTCGCCACGGTCGCCTGGTCGGCCTCATCATCGATGATCAACGCGGGACAGTCCGCCAGGTACTCCGAGGCGTCGCCCAGCCACTTGACCAGCTTGCGCAGCACAGTGGCGTTCTTCTTGACCACGCACAGCACATGGGTCTTGTTCGACTTCCCGAAGAAGCTGGCCGGGTTGGCAGTCGGCGAGAAATCGCGATCGAGGTCGGTGATCTGCGTCCACAGCGTCGGGTTCGGTTCCACCAGCTGCTGAATGAGTCGCGCCTGGGTCTGACGGCGCAGGCCGTTGTGGATGCCGGCCAACACGATGAACAGCTTGTAGCCGCGGTCGGCGGCCTTCGCCATCACCGCGGTGAAGTTGGTGGTCTTGCCGGACTGCACGTAGCCGACCACCAACCCCCGAGTGGAGAACTCGTTCTTCCGAGGATGCTGGAGCAACGACACGATCCGTGTCGACGAGTCGTCCAGGCTGTCGATGGCCGGATCTCTCGGCCACCCCTGCTTGATTAGATCGTCCTCGATCGCAGGCCACAGCTTGTCATCCGGATGCGGTCCCGCATACCAGGTTTCGTAGTTGTCGATGACCACCGAGTGCGGCTCGCGCATCTCCTTGATCCGAACCATGTCCTCGTCGTAGCGCTCCATGATCCGCTTGATCACGTCTTCGGAAGCAAACAGCCGGAGCTTCTTGATCGCCTCGACCGGGGTGTCCTTGTCCAAGAACGACTTGAACACGTCGTACTGCCCATCGATCAGATCACTCATCGGAAGCTCCCACCTGCGCTAACCCTCGGTCGACGATGGGAGGTTTCGCTCCCCCGTGTTGTGGGTAACAGTATCGGCTCGTTCCGACCAGTTGGAAGTGAGTGCGATAGTTGTTACCCGGTCGATGTGGGCTATCGGTGGGCAACGGTGGTTCGCTACACCGTCAGCTGAACAGCAGGCCCATCCGCTGCAGGTGATCGAGCGGGGCCGAGTCACGGGTGTCGACCCACGGGCGGTCGACGACCTTCGCCGCTTCCTCGTGGCTCACCTGACTCCCCAACGCGGCCGACAGCACATGGAGCGCCAAGACAGGCGGGATCGCATTGCCGATCTGTTGCGAGATATCGCTACCCGACCAGGGATAGTCGAGCGGGAAAGTTTGCAGCCGTCCTGCCTCAGCCAGGCTGAACCGTGGGCAGGGGAAGCCGGTGTTGTCGACGATCTGGTTTCGCGAGACCTTCCCCGTGATCGTTGCCGAGGGTTCCCGCGAATTGCGGCGTCCACGCAGCTTCGGGTCTCCACCGGTGCCATAGTTGGAGATGACCTGAAAATCGTAGCCACGGCTCAGGGCCGTGCCCATCGTCTCCCAGGGCAGATGCTTCGCCTCGCCATGCGCTCGGTCGACTCCCTTGCGGTAGGGACGATGAGTCACAGTCGGAAGTTCGGGTTCGACTCGGAGCCTTGCGATAAGGATGGCGCGCCTTCGCGTTTGCGGGACGCCGAACTGTTCGGTGCGAAGGACGTCGGCGGTGACTCGATAGCCGATGCCCTCGAGCACCTTGCCCATCCGCCTCCAGATGGGCAGAACGGCCGGAACCTGCTCCAGCACAATAACTTTGTACGGGTCTCCGCGACGGTTCGCTTCGAGCGCCCACCGCAGTGGCTCCAGAACTAGGCCCGTTCGCTCGTCCTCGAGACCGGCAAGATCCTCGGACACGTTGTCGCCTGCGCCCATGCGGTCGACGAAGGTCAAGACTTCATCCAACGCTTTGCGACCTGCTCCGGAACCCGCAACAGTGAAGGTCTGGCAAGGCGGCCCGCCCGCGAGAATCCACGCTCCCGGCACGTCCTGCGGGCCGAAGTGACGCACATCGTGGGGGCGATCGTTCAAGCCGGCGGCGCCCCTGGTCGCGCAGGCATTGCGGTCCCACTCGAATCCGTAGACATCAAGACCCAACCAACGCGCCGCTACGTCCAGGCCACCCGGCCCGGCGAAAAGGTCGACCATGTCCGCTCGGCGTGGCAGCGTCGGCTCGCGTTGGTCGGTGGGCATGACTCGAGATCTTAGCCGGCGCGACGGGTACGCGATACCGGCCGTTAGCGAGCTGACAGGGTGGACCTCAAAGCGATGCCGAGCGCATGCGCGAACGGCGGCGGGGTTGCGTTACCGACCTGGCGATACCTGGCTGTCTTTCGACCCTCGAAAGTCCAGTACGGCGGGAATCCCTGGAGCGCGGCAACCTGATCGACGGTGAGCTTCAGCATGTGGTCGGTTCCCTGCGACGGGTCCCACACAAAATCGGCCGATGGCACGTCATCGGCAAGCGCGCGTCCATTCACGCCGAACTTCGCCCATGCACGAACTGAACCCTGTGGGCCCAGGTCGCCCCCGCCGCGATCCCACGAACCGCCGACGATCGTCGGCGATATCCCGCCTGCCTGCGCGGCCCACTCCGTAGCTTGCGGCCACCCACGGGCACTCATCGATCCACGGAGGACCGCTCCGACTGTCAGACCGGGCGCGGGCGGGATGGGATGCAGATTCTCGGCGAAGTCGCCGGTCCCGCCGTCGCGGAGGGCAACCATCACGGCGTACTCGCGGTGCTGCGGGACACCGAAATCGCAAGCATCGACCAACCACCAACAGCACTCGTATCCGGCGTCCTCGAGATTCTTGGCGACGCGGGTTCGACTCGACTCGTACTCATCGCGTTTCAGCAGGTCGGGGACGTTCTCGATCAGCAGGGCACGCGGTCGCAACTCCACCGTCAGCCGCGCAGTTGTCTCGAAGAGTTCCAACTCCCAGCCGCTACCCCTGGGTCTCGACGCTGTTGCCGCCGACTTCACCCGCGGAAGTCCCGCGGCAATAACGTCGATTTCACGGTGTCCCGGCAGATCGAATCTGGGCTCGAATTGGAGTAGGTCCTTATCCAGCACATTCCAGCCAGGACGGTTTGCTCGTAGGGTTTCGCACGCCACGTCGCGGTTATCCAGCAGAAGCACAGGATCGAACCCGGCTTGTTCCAGCCCGAGCGCAAGTCCACCGGCACCTGCGCAAAACTCCACCGAGGTAAGGCGATTCGTCCGCAGCAAACTGTGCGTACCGCGATCTGGTTCACCCGCCATCGCCGCCCCCTCGCCGTCATAATGACTGCAACTCGACCAAGAATACCGCTCGAAGTCAGGCCATGCCGGCGTCCTGGGCATACTTGACGCCGTGACCGAATGGGTGCCGACGCGGTATGTCTCTCCGGATGAGCTGATCGCCAACCAGACGCCGAAGGGCGGGTTCACGCAGGCCGTGTTGACTGGGTGGGATGTGCCATGGCCGCCGCCCAAAGGGTGGAAAAGGGCTGTGTCGGACCAGGATCGGTGGTCTGAGGATTTGACGACGTTTCTTGGATAGCCGACGGCTATGGTACGGTCGGCGCACAAGTCAGGCCCCGGTGGTGCTACGAACACCGCCGAGGCCCTGGGCGAGAATCTGGTATCAGCAGACTCACCGCCGTAGGCAGGAAGCCTACCGATGATTCTGGCGTCTCCGCCAACCTCCCCCCTTGCCGCTGTGCGCCCGGGCGAGTTGTGCGGGTGATGCGCCTTACTCGCGCAGTCGTCGCCCGTCAGACCTCCGATATCGCTAAGAGTCAAGCGGCGACCGGTTCTGGCGTGAAACGGACGGGAATCGCGAAAGCCTTGGCTGGATCGAACAACTCGCCG
>NZ_JBHZBG010000028.1:0-90920 GCF_042754695.1 Nocardia sp. NPDC059195
CTGAGCCGAAGGCTCTAGTCTCGAGCGCTAACCGGCGGCCCCTTGGGGCCGCGGACACGCGCGCGCCAGCGCGCCAATAAACACAGCGTCAAACCGTCTGGGACTACCAAACCCCGGGTCCCCCCGACCACCCCTACAGCGCCCGCATCCACCCATGCGTATCAGCGAACGTACCCCGCTGAATTCCGGTCAAAGTGTCGCGCAGCGCCATCGTCACCTCACCCGGTTCCCCACCCCCGATGGCGAATTCCTCCTCCTCCGACTTCACCCACCCGACCGGCGTGATCACCGCAGCCGTCCCGCAAGCGAAAACCTCACTGATCTCACCGGATTCCGCGCCCTTACGCCATTCCTCCACCGAGATCTTGCGCTCCTCCACCGGATAGCCGGAGTCGGCAGCCAAGGTGAGCAGCGAATCACGGGTGATACCGGGCAGCAGCGAACCTGACAGCTCAGGCGTCACCAGCCGTGCCTCGGAGCCGGTACCGAACACGAAGAACAGATTGTTGGTGCCCATCTCCTCGACGTAACGACGCTCGCACGCATCCAGCCAGACCACCTGGTCACAGCCCTGATCAGTAGCCTGCGCCTGCGCGAGCAGCGACGCGGCGTAATTGCCCGCCACCTTCGCCTCGCCGGTACCGCCGGGGGCCGCACGCACGTATTCGGTCGACAGCCACACCCGCACCGGCTTCACACCACGCGGGAAGTAGGCACCGGCAGGCGAGGCGAGCAGCAGGTACTTGTACGCCGAAGCAGGCTTCACACCCAGGCCCGCCTCGGTGGAGAACATGAACGGCCGCAGATACAGCGAGTCCTCGCCACCGGCGGCGGGCACCCAGTCGGCGTCGACGTCGAGGAGTTGGCGCACGGATTCGACGAACAGCTCCTCGGGCAGCTCCGCCATCGCCATGCGCGCGGCCGAGCGACGGAACCGCGCGGCGTTGGCATCGATGCGGAAGGTCGCGATCTCGCCGTCGGGCTGACGGTAGGCCTTGAGCCCTTCGAAGATCGCCTGCCCGTAGTGGAACACCATCGTCGCCGGGTCCATCGAGAGCGGACCGTACGGCTCGACGCGCGCATTGCCCCACTGGCCGTCGGCGTAGTCGATCGACACCATGTGATCGGTGAAGAACCGTCCGAAACCGGGGGCCGCCAGTACCTCTTCCCGCTGCTGCGCCGGTGTGGGCGCGGGGTGCGGAATACGGGTGAACTGTGCGGCGACTGTCATGATGCGATCCTATCCGGGCTGATTTGGTGCTGTCTCGCCCCCACTACGGAGGAGTTACTTCGTCTTGGTGTCGACGAACGGCGGCTTGACGACCGTCGCGCGCAGCTTGCGTCCGCGCACGTCGACCTCCACCTCGTCGCCGGGTTCCAGCTTCGCGTCGGTGTCGAGCAGTGCCAGCGCGATGCCGACCTTCAGCGACGGCGAGAACGTCCCCGAGGTGGTCTCGCCGACCGGCTCACCGTCGCGCAGCACGGTCTGCCCCTGCCGCAGCACGCCACGATCCAGCGCTTTGAGCCCCATCAGCGTGCGGCGCGGGCCGTCGGCCTTCTCCTGCTCGAGCGCGGCCTTGCCCCAGAATTCCGGCTTCTTCCAGCCGACGGCCCAACCGGTGCGGGCCTGGTTCGGGGTGATGTCGAGGGAGAGTTCGTGCCCGTGCAGCGGGTAGCCCATCTCGGTGCGCAGGGTGTCGCGCGCGCCGAGCCCGGCCGCCTGGCCACCGGCCGCCTCGACCCGGTCGATCAGCGCACGGAACACCGGCTCCGCGTCAGCCCAGTTCGGCAGCAGCTCGTAGCCGTGCTCCCCGGTGTAGCCGGTCCGGCACACGCGCACCGGGCGGCCCTCCCACTCGGCGTCGGCGTAGGCCATGTACTCCATCTCGGTGGGCAGGCCGAGGGCCGTCAGCACCTCGGTGGCCTTGGGTCCCTGCACCGCGAACACCGCGTAGTCGCGGTGCTGGTCGGTCACGGTGATCCCGGCGGGGGCCACCTTCCGCAGCTCCGCGACGACCGCCGCCGTGTTCGCGGCGTTCGGCACGAGGAACACCTCGTCGTCGGTGACGTAGTAGGCGATCAGGTCGTCGATCACGCCGCCGTCTTCGGCACAGCACAGCGTGTACTGCGCCTTGCCCGGCCGGATCCGGCCCAGGTCGTTGGTCAGCGCCGAGTTCACGAACGCCGCGGCACCCGGCCCCGCGACCGTCGCCTTGCCGAGGTGGCTCACATCGAAGAGCCCGACCGTGGTGCGGACCGCGGTGTGCTCGCCGACCGTGCCGCCGTACTGCACCGGCATCTCCCACCCGCCGAACGGAGCGAAGGTGGCTCCGAGCTCGACATGAACAGCGTGGATGGGGCCCTCTAGCAGCGCGGTGTCGGTCATGGGCAGAGTTTATCGGGCGACACCGCCACCTCATCCTGCCCCCGCAATTGGGGGATCCGACCGGGTTTCGCGCATCGGCCGCCGGTGCGAGGATCGGGTCCATGAACATACGTAGATTCGGCGCCGCCGCGCTGCTCGCCACCGCATCCCTGCTCCTGGTCAGTCCCGGCGCGCACGCCGACACCGGCAGCGCCGATCCGCTCAACATGCTCCTCGGTACCTCTGGTTCGGGCGGACAGATCAATCTCGGCTGCATCATCGAGTCACTCTCGGGTGGACCGGCCACCGCGGACTGCAACCCACCCTCGATCCCGGTGCAGTAATACGGCCTCTCGACGTGGCACCGCCACCCCGCCATCGGGGGGGTGCGCCGGTGCCTCTGTCCGGGTCGAAAGATAGTGACGCCCAACGGCGGTAGGGTTCTGTCTGTGAGTGAGTTGCCCCGCGCCAGGTTCGGCCATGTCGCCCGGATGGACGACACGATGAGCCGAGCGGTGTCCCGTATCCCGGAATCGGCGGCCGATCGCGGCATACTGCGGTTGACCCGCTCGGCCAATACCGGCGGGCTGTGGCTGGCGGTCGCGGCGGCGCTCGCGGTGAAGCCTGGTCGCCCACGACGGGCGGCGCTGCGCGGCGTCATCGCGCTGGGTGGCAGCAGCTTCGTCGTCAACCTCGTGCTCAAGACGCTGATTCCGCGCCGGCGGCCACCGGCCGAACTGATGCCGCTCGGCCGCAGGCTGGTCGCCGCGCCGGTGTCGTCGTCCTTCCCGTCCGGCCACAGCGCCAATGCCGCGGCCTTCGCGACGGCCGTCGCCCTGGAGAGTCCGCGGACCGCGCTCGCCGTGGCGCCGGTGGCCGCCGCCGTCGCCTATTCCCGCATCCACACCGGCGCGCACTGGCCGTCCGACGTGCTGGTCGGCGCCAGCGTGGGCACCGCTGTGGCGCTCACTACCCGCCGCTGGTGGCCGATCCGCGAATCCGATGAGGCCGACGCGCACGTCGTGCACGACGCCCCGATCCTCGCCGAGGGCAAAGGCCTGTTGCTGCTGGTGAACCCGCGCTCGGGTGACTCCAGCTACGACCCCACCGACGACATCGCCGAGGCCCTGCCCGCGGCGACGCTGGTGCGCACCGAACCCGGCCGCGACGCCGTCGAGCTACTGCAAGAAGCCGTCGACGCCACCGTCGGCAGGGCGGAAAGCGACGACGACCGCCCGACCGATGACCGCGGTATCGCGGCTGGTCCGGAGAACCGCACCTCGGACCGCCCGACCGATGACCACGCGGCCGACGCGGGGAACCGCGCCTCGGTCCTCGCGGTCGGCGCGGCGGGTGGCGACGGCACCATCGCCGCCGCGGCGGCTGTCGCGGTCCGCAACAACCTGCCGCTGGTCGTCATCCCCACGGGCACCCTGAATCACTTCGCCCGCGACCTCGGCGTCTACGACCTGCGCGAGGTAGCCGACGCCACCGGCACCGGCGAGGCTGTCGAAGTCGACATCGCCGCAGTCGAATTCGACACCTCCGACGGCCCGCACACCCACCACTTGATCAACACCGCGAGCATCGGCGCCTACCCGGAGCTGGTGCGCCTGCGCGAGAAGTGGGAAGACCGCTGGGGCAAGTGGCCCGCCTTCGCCGCCGCCCTCGTCGTCACCCTGCACCGCGCGGAACCGATCCACATCCGCCTCGACGACCGCTGGCACGACCTGTGGTTCCTGTTCATCGGCAACGGCCCCTATCACCCGCACGGTGCCGTCCCCGCCTTCCGCTCCCGCCTCGACGAGGGCCTCCTAGACGTCCGCTGGCTCCGCGCCGACGTCCGTTTCTCGCGCACCCGCGCCGTGATCGCCCTGATGCTCGCCGCCATCGGCCACAGCCGCGTGTACGGCGAACGCCAGATGCACGAACTCACCGTCATCTCGAAAACCCCCGTCGCCGTGGCCGCCGACGGCGAAGTAGTCGGTATCGCAACCTCTTTCCGCTTCGCCATCGCGGGCCGGATCCCGGTCTACCGCCGCGACGAGGACAACCCTCGCTGGGAAAACCGCGCACGCCCCCACCACCGCCGACCTCTGGCCTGGCTCACCGACCGCCGCCGCTGACTTCCTCACAAACCCGTCTCGTCTCGATCACCATCGCCCACAACAACCTTGCGCCCCGAGCGACCGGTGCCGAGGATGGAGAGATGAGCTCGCCGGACGGTGGACGTCCGATCACCGCAACCGAAGCCACCCGTCGTTGGGACCCGTGGACCCCGAGCGTGGTCGCCGCGCGCCTCGCGACCTGTCCCGCACCGTGGGCCGTCGCGGGCGGCTGGGCACTCGATCTGTTCGCCGGTGCCATCTCCCGTGCCCATGACGACATCGAAATCACCGTCCCCCGAACAGCTTTCCCTCATATCGCGGCCGCTTTCCCCGAATACGAGTGGGACATCGTCGGCGACGGCCAGCTCTGGCCCTACCCCCTGGCCGCAACCCGCCTCGACCTCCACCAAACCTGGCTCCGCGACCCCTTCACCGGTGCGTTCCATCTCGACGTGTTCCGCGAGCCGCACGACGGCGACACCTGGATCTGCCGCCGCGATCCCACCATCACCCTCCCCTACACCGAACTCATCCGCACCACCCCCAACGGGATTCCGTATCTGATTCCCGAGGTTGTGCTGCTGTTCAAGGCGAAAGCCAACCGCCCCAAGGACGACAGCGACTTCCACCGCGTCATCGCATTGCTCCCGGAGCACCGGCTCGCCCGCCTCCACTCCTGGCTGACCCAGCTCCACCCGGACCACCCATGGCTGACCGAGATCTACGCGCCCGCCATCAGCTCATCCCCCACAGAATAGTTCGGCGCGCCGACGCCGAGGCGGCTGCGGCCCTGCCCGATCCGGTAGCTCGGCGCGATCCGAATTCAGTCGGTCATCCGACACCAACCTCTTCGATAGTCGGCCCAATCCTGTGGTGTGGCAGCGAAATCCACGTACATCGCCACACCGAAGTTCGCCCGGCTCACGTCGGTCCGGGTCAGCCCGAGGCGAATTCCGCGCACCGCCGCGGCGACGGTCTCGGCGGCTCCGTGATGACCTCGGTCGTCGGCCCAGAACGCGGGAGCTCCCATCAGCAGGTCGACGCCATCGGGTGTCACCTCGGCGGCCAGTTCGGTCTGCTGCGCCACATACCCGCTGTACAGAGCCCGCGTGGGCATCGCCGTGTCATACGACATCACCGCCACCTGATCGGATCGACGCGCCACCTCCGCGAAATAGGCCTGGCTCCACCATTTTCCGTGGTCGGCGACCGTCAACCCCACCGAATGTAAGCCTGGCAGCGGATCGATGACCGGTGCCGACACCGACAGCGGAACGCGCGCCGCGGAAGTCACGGCCCGCGTAGCGTCGAGCAGCGCGAGAAACCCCGGCGACCCCGACCGAATGGGCTCGAGGTCATAGTGCACGCCGTCGAATCCGTAGGCGAGCACCCGCCGTGCCGACGCAACCACCCGCTCGCGCGAGGCCGCCGATTCCACGTCCAGCCCATCGAATTCGGGCTGGACGATGTCGCCCAGCCATGACTGCACCCGAATACCCGGTAATCGCGCGTGCACGGCATCGACGAACCATTGCGCCCGCGGCGCCAATTCGTCGCGCAGACTCCCGTCGTGCTCCAACGGCCCCGTGTGCACATACAGATCCCGCACTCCGGTACCTGCCAGCAACTTCACGAGTCCGTCGATATCGGCATCGGTCTTACGTCCGTCCACCCAGGCATGCCCCAGCCAGACCGCGTCCTTGCCTCTGGTCCGCGCCTGTTCGGATTGATCGCCGATGTTGTGCACCAGCAGCGCCGCGACCACCCCCGCGACCGGTAGCGACACCACGACAACCAGCACGAGCGCGATCACCGCACCACGCACCCACCACGACCACGCCCGCCATTTCCCCCGCATCACTCCCCCTTGTTCGAGATCCCCCGATACTACTGACAGGTACCGACAAGCAAATTTCCGACAAATCACCCACTCGTGAAACACTGTGCGCCGCTGGAAGATCGAATGGAGCACAATGAAATACGTCGTAACCCTCGGGTCCGCCGCCATCGCGGCCTTCGCGTTCGCGATCGCCACGCCGACCGTGGCAGGAGCGCAGCCCTCGAACTGCCACGACTCCTACACCCCGTGCCTGCCCATCGTCAGTGATGTCGACTGCGAAGGCGGCAGCGGCAACGGGCCCGTCTACACCGGCCGGGTGACGGTGATCGGCCCCGATGACTACGGCCTCGACCGCGACGGGGACGGCATCGGCTGCGAGTGAACAGCACGAGGGGCGTGCGATGAACGACATCGCACGCCCCTCGCCGATCAACTACTCAGCGGTTGCCTTCAGGTCCCCAGCCCTGATCACCGGGCTTGCCCAGATCAGGACCGTCGGGGTACCCGGGTCCACCGGAACCCGGACCACCCGCGCCCGGACCGCCGTAGCCGGGCCCACCGGCGGGTCCGCCGTAACCCGGCCCGCCGTAACCCTGTCCACCTTCGGGCCCGCCGTAGCCGGGTCCGTAACCCTGTCCGCCTTGCGGACCGCCGTAGCCCGGCTGCCCACCGAATCCACCTGCGGGCCCGCCGTACTGCTGCGGGTATCCCGGCTCAGGAGCCGTCGGCGCGCCGGCGACCGGCCCACCGGTGACAACCCGGTACGCATAGGTCGAGGCGATGATCGTCAACGGAATGGTGACGAGCAGGCCGAGGCCACACAGCAGCGCACCGACGATATTGATACCGAACAGCGCCAGTGCCAGCAGCAGCAGCGTCCCCGCGTTACTCGAGATCGCCGAGAAGCTCGACTTGATCGCGGTGACTCCGTCTTGGTCGCGGTCGATCACGAACTGCATTGTCCACCAGGTGAAGAACGCGACAACAAGGCCCGGAATAATGCACAGCACCAGGCCGATACCGGTCGCCAGACCGACCAGCAAGCCGGCTACAATCACCGCACCGACATTGGTGAACTGGAAGAACGACCCGAATCCCGGCTTGTTCCCATCGGTTTCGTGCAGCGCGCCACGCACGAACGCCGCCGAGATCAGATATCCGACAATGGTGCTGACGATGGTGCCGATGATCTGCCAGATCCCGAACCCGAAACTGACACCGCCGTCCATATCGGTGTCGCCGGAGTTTCCGAGCCCGAACAGGAAGTTGATCGCCGCCTGGATCAGGAAGGCGATAACCACCATCCCGATCCACACGAGCGCGTTGTCTTTGAATTTCGTCCACCCGTAACCGATGGCGTCACCGACACTGAGCGTCGGTCCCGCCGGGGGGTAACCGGGTTGCTGCTGTCCATATGTCATCCGAATCGCTTCCCCTCATCGTTCGAGACGGCCGGTGGCCGCTCATATGAGTACTCCGATCCGACGTCACGGTCACGCCGACACAGCCGATCATGACATATGGAAAACGCTACGTGCCGGTGTTCTCGCGCTTCGGGAGTTTCCAGCCGGGGCGAGGAAAATGGCAGGTGTAGCCGTCGGGGTAGCGAATCAGGTAGTCCTGGTGCTCGGGCTCGGCGTCCCAGAATGCGCTCGCCGGGGTCACCTCGGTGACCACCTTGCCCGGCCACAGGCCCGAGGCGTCGACATCGGCGATGGTGTCGAGCGCGATACGGCGCTGATCGTCGTCGAGATAGAAGATCGCGGAACGGTAGCTGTCACCGAGATCGTTGCCCTGGCGATCCTTGGTGGTCGGATCGTGAATCTGGAACAGGAACTCGAGCAACGCGCGATAGTCGGTCCGCGCGGGGTCGTATTCGATCTCGACGGCCTCGGCGTGGCCCGGGTGATTGCGGTAGGTCGGATTGTCGTTGGTCCCGCCGCTGTAGCCGACCCTGGTGGCCAGCACGCCGGGCTGCCGACGGATCAGATCCTGCATGCCCCAGAAGCATCCACCGGCCAGAATCGCCTTACGAGTGTCGCTCACACATCCTCCTTCATGAGTGCTCAACGGTCGCACAGATCGGCCACAACCGTCTCTATGGAACACCGGTTTCAGCGCCGGAATTCCCGTCAGTATTGTTGCCGCCCGAGCGTTACCTCAGCAATGTCGGAGTGCACTTTCATGCCCGTTGAGAAGCAGGAGGAAGACGGCGCGATGCCACGGTTTGTCATTTCCCAGTGTTTGGCGATCGGATTGGCGGCAACAGCTCTGATGGGGGCGGCGGTGGGCAGCGCGGTGGCGCACCCCGGCGCCGACGACACGATCGCACAGGACGCAGCGCCCTGCGAAGGGGTACGACAGGCGCGGCAGAACGACCGGGGAGTCCGCGCGGCTACCCCGGCGGCGGCGGGCCAGATCGACGCGGTGCTGATCACCGCGACGAACCGCGTGCCGATCGCGGGCGGAAAGATCGTCCTCACCGGCATCGACGCGTGTGGCGACACTATTCACCGGCACCTGTCCACCGGCGCCAACGGCCAGGTGAGTTTCCGCGGTCTGCAACCCGGGCGCTACCAGCTCACCGCATACCGCAACGACTCGGCGGCGCGGTCGATCACCAAGGCCGATGTCGACCTGGCTACTCCGTCGCTCAAAACGATCCAGTTCACCGCCGACTGACGGTCGGGCCGGACTGCATTGTCCGGCCCGAAACCCGTTGACCCCCAGCGCGGTCGCATGTCCCGTGATACAACTCACCCCAGAGTGAAGAGGGGTGGTTTCCGTCATGGAACCGACAGCCGAACAGCGGGCCGCGCTGGGCATGATCTGCGATACGTTTGTCCCTGGCGACGGGCTCGGATTGCCCGCCGCGACCGAGATCGGCGCGGTCGACACGATCTTCCGCATCCTGGGTCGCAATCCCCGCGAAGCCGAAACGAAGCAGCTGGCAATGCTGTTGGGACTGTGGGATTCTCGTGTCTTCGGCCTGCTCACCGGCAGCGGCTTGCGCCGGTTCTCCACGCTCTCGCAGGAGCAGCGCGAGGCAGCCCTGCTGCGCCTCGCCGATTCCGGCCTCGCCCCCGCCCGGGCGATCTTCCAGGCGCTCAAGCAGGCCTCACTGCTCGCCTACAACGTGACTCCCGGACCCACCGGGACGAATCCGCTGTGGCAGGAGATCGGCTACCCGGCGCCGGTCGGGCGTCTCGAGGCCGCCCCGAAACCGCCGCTTTCGCCACTGCGGTTCACCGAATCCACCGCACTCGACTGCGATGTCGTAGTGGTCGGCTCCGGCGCCGGTGGTGGCGCCGCGGCCGCGGTACTGGCCGAAGCGGGCCTCGACGTGATCGTGCTCGAACGCGGAAACTATTACGACGACCAGGATTTCGGCAACGGCGAACTCGACGCCCTGACCAGCCTGTACGCACCCGGCCCGGCGGCGTCGGCGGAAGGCCAGATCACCCTCGTCGCAGGCACCTGCCTCGGCGGCGGCACCGTGGTCAACTGGAGCACCTCGCTGCCGACACCCGACACAGTCCGCGCCGAATGGGCCGAGACCGGTGTCCCGCAGTTCGCCGCCGACGAGTTCGGTGACGCGCTGGCCGCGGTACAGAAACGGATCAGCGTCACCGACCGCAAATCGCCGCTCTCGGCGCGCGACGGCATTCTCGAACGCGGCGCACGTGCGCTCGGCTGGGATGTGGATACGTTGCCGCGCAACGTCAGCGAGGCCTGCGATGCCGGAATCGAGTGTGGACGTTGCGGTTACGGCTGTCGCCTCGGCGCCAAGCAGTCGGCGACCAAGACCTGGCTCGCCGACGCGGCCGAGCACGGTGCGCGCCTGGTGGTGGACGCCGATGTCCGCGCGATCACCGTGAAAGCCGGTCGGGCCGAATCGGTTTCGGCGGTTACCGCCACGGGAGTCGAGATCACGGTGCGCGCCAAGGCGGTCGTGGTCGCCGCGGGCGCGATCCAGACGCCCGCGCTGCTGCGACGATCCGGGCTGCGCAACAAGAACATCGGACAGCATCTGCGCCTGCATCCGGCCGCGGCGGTCTTCGGCGTGTTCGAAGACGAGATCCGCCCCTGGGAAGGCGCGTTGCAGGCGCGCATCAGCAGGCACCACGCGAATCTCGACGGCAACGGCTACGGCGTGATCTACGAGACCGGCCCGATCCACCCCGGCCTGGCCACCGGCTTCATGAGCTGGCGCGGCGCGGCGCAACATCGTGCCGGCATGCTCGATTTCGCTCGCACGAACTCCATCGGCATCATCACCCGTGACCGCGACCCCGGCACCGTCTCGATCGACAAGTCCGGCGAACCGGTGGTGAAATACCAGCTGTCCGACTACGACGCCGCGCACTTGCACACCGGTATCGTCGGTGCCGCCTCCATTCTGGAAGCCGCAGGTGCCCAACGGATCTACTCCGGTCACCAGGCAGGCGTCTCCTTCGAACCCGGCATCCGCGGCTCGCTCGCCGAATTCGACGCCGCCGCCAAGAAGGCGGGTTACGGCCCCGGCCGCTGCTCGATGGGCGCCCTGCACATCATGGGCTCGGCCCGCATGGGTGGCTCGGCCGATGTCTCGGCGACCAACCCCGACGGCGCCACCTGGGACGTCGCCAACATCGTGGTCGCCGACGGCTCCACCTTCCCCACCGCCCCTGGTGTCAACCCGATGGTGACCATCGAAGCCATCGGCTACATGAACGCGAAGCGGCTCGCGGCCCAGCTGAGGTAGAGCACGGCGACCTGTGTGATGTGCCCCCGATGTGTAGCGGACACGTAATATGGTTGGTACACATGCGGTAGATCCGCCCATGGCCGGGCAGGTGAGAATTCGCGGAAAGGGCCGAGATGGACAAGGCGACGCAGTTGGTCGAGTTCGAGACCATGCTTCTCGGCCGCCACAGCCTGAGGTCGCGCCGTGGTGCCGACGCCATGGACCGCAGTGCCTATATCTTGCTGAGCCGGCTGCGGATGGGTGGCCTGATGTCGATCGGGCAGCTCAGTGACGCGCTGGGCTTGGATGCCTCGACCCTCAATCGGCAGACCGCCGCCATGATGCGGACCGGAGTGATCGAGCGGATTCCGGATCCCGAGGGCGGGATGGCGCGGAAGTTTCGGGTCACGGCCAAGGGTGAGCGCCGGTTGAATGCCGAACGGGCCTTGATCGTCGACGCGCTGGATTCGATCCTCGAGGACTGGGCGGCCGAGGATGTCGCCGCATTCGTCGGCTACCTGCGACGATTCAACACCGATATCGAACGCCGGTCAGGAGAGTACTGGCCACGGCCGCTGGCGACCATGCCCGCGGATCACTAGCGGCACTGCGACCGACATCACGATTGCTCGATCGGGTTCGCACGCCAAGAGATGTGTACGATACACATAGATTGTAGTATGCATACCTTGTGCTCTGTACATAACTTGCTGGTTTGTCGATAGGAGCGGTACGTGGGGATTTCGGAAAAGACGGCCCGACCCGGAGTGGTCGTGGGCGTCCTCGCGTTCGGCGGCACCGTCGCCGCGATTACGCAGACGGCGGTGGTGCCGATCATCGGTGAACTGCCGGCAATACTCGGCACCAGCGCCGCCAACGCCTCCTGGGTCATCACGGTGACGCTGCTCGTGGGAGCGGTATTCACCCCGGTCGCGGGCAAGCTCGGTGACCTCTACGGAAAACACCGCATGCTGCTGGTCTCCGGTGGATTTCTGATCGTGGGCGCCGCGATCGCGGCCATGTCCTCCTCGCTGGTGCCCATGCTGATCGGACGCGGAATCCAGGGCATGGGTGTCGGCTTGATTCCCTTGGGCATCAGCCTGATGCGCGATGTGCTGCCCGCGGAGCGGCTCGGTTCCTCGATCGCGCTCATGAGTGC
This sequence comes from Nocardia sp. NPDC059195, assembly GCF_042754695.1. NCBI lineage: Bacteria > Bacillati > Actinomycetota > Actinomycetes > Mycobacteriales > Nocardiaceae > Nocardia > Nocardia sp. NPDC059195. Next base: position 12,199 of record NZ_JBHZBG010000028.1, read on the forward strand.
CTCGCTCGGCGTCGGTGGTGCGCTGGGGCTGCCGGTGTCGGCCGCGGTCGCGCAATATGCGAGCTGGCGGGTCCTGTTCTGGGCCGCGGCGGCGCTGAGCGCGCTGGTGATGGTGCTCATCGCGACGCTGGTTCCGGCCGAGGCGAAGCGCGGTGACGCGGGTGGACGGTTCGATTTCGTCGGTGCGGTCGGACTCGGCGCGGGACTGGTATTCCTGCTCCTGCCGGTGTCGAAGGGCTCCGGGTGGGGCTGGACCAGCGCCACGACGCTCGGGCTGTTCGCCGCCTCGGCGGTGACCCTGGCCGCGTGGGGATGGTGGGAACTGCGGACCTCCGACCCGCTCGTTGATCTGCGCACCACGGCGCGACCGCAGGTGCTGCTGACCAATGCCGCATCCGTACTGGTCGGCTTCGCCATGTACGGCCAGGCGCTGATCGTGCCGCAGCTGATGCAGTTGCCCGCGGCCACCGGCCACGGCATGGGACAAACCATGCTGGGCATGGGCCTGTGGATGGCGCCGGGTGGCTTGATGATGATGGCGTTGTCACCGGCGGGCGCGAAACTGTCGGCCGCGCGCGGACCCAAGGTCACCCTCGCGGTCGGGGCACTGATCATCGCCATCGGCTACGGCTCCTCGGCGGTGCTGATGGGTTCGACCTGGGGTCTGATGACGATGGTCTGCATCACCAATATCGGTGTCGGCCTTGCCTACGGCGCCATGCCCGCCCTGATCATGGGCGCGGTGCCGCTGTCGGAAACCGCTTCCGCCAACAGCATCAACACGCTGATGCGCTCGCTCGGTACGTCGGTGTCGGCCGCTGTTGTCGGTGTGGTGCTGGCCAATATGACAACCGACTTCGCCGGGCATGCCGTACCCTCGGAGAGCGGTTTCCATGTCGGCTTGCTGATCGGTGCCGCGGTAGCGCTCGTGGCGGCCGGTATCGCCATGACCATTCCGCGCCGGACCGCCGATCCCACCGATCTCGATGCCGAACTCGCGACACTGTCGACACAGCCGGTGCCGGTGGCGAAAGCCTGACGAATTCCAGGCCGGCCTAGGACCGTTTGATCCCGGCGAGCACCGCCCGCAGGACGTTCACGTCCGGGGCGGTGCTCAGTTCGTTCCGTGGTGCGCGGGCGAGAAGTCGACCCTCGTCGATCAGGTCGCCGATGAGGACCTTCGTCGAGGTCAGAGGTAGGTGAAGATGTGCGGAAACCTCCGCGACCGACAGTGGGGTGCGGCACAACTCGACGATCGCGTCATATTCCGGCGCGAGCAGACGGGAGCGGGCGCCGGAGCGCGCGTCGACCAGCAGGGTGGTGAGGTCGAGGTCGAGGCGCCTGGCCTTGGCACGCCCGCCGGTGACGGCGTAGAGGCGGACCAGCGGGCCCGCCTCGTCCTCGTACCAGTGCTCGCGCTCGTCGCTCATGGCCGCGGCGAGATGGCGGGGAACTGGCCGGAGATCGCCGACTCGGGATCGCTCGCCTCGGCCAGCGCTGTCGGGATCAGCACCACGACCCGCACCCCGCCGTACACCGATTCCGCCATCCGTACCGAGATGCCGTGTCTGCCCGCCAGCGTGGCGACGACGAACAGCCCGAGCCGTGAGGTGCCGGCCAGCGTGCCGACGCTGAAAGCGGGCGGATCGGCCAGCATCGCGTTGCGTTGCGCCAGGTCGGTCTCCGCCATGCCGAGACCCTGGTCGGTGATCTCCACCGCGACACCGCGACCGACCACTCCCCCCGACACCACGACCTGGGTCTCGGGCGGGGAGAAGGCGGTCGCGTTGTCCATCAGCTCGGCGAGCAAGTGGATCACGTCGGCGACGGCATGCCCGGAGATCCGCACATCGGGCAGCTGCTTGGCCCCGATCCTGGTGTAGTCCAAGCTTTCCGCGATCGCGCCACGCACCAGCTCGAGCAGTGGGACCGGGTTGCGCCACCGGCGGCCGGGCTGTTCGCCGCCGAGGATGATGAGGTTCTCGGCGTTGCGCCGGGCGCGGGTGGCGAGATGATCGAGCTGGAACAGCAGATCGAGCTGATCGGCGTTGCTCTCGTCGCGCTCGGCGCGGTCGAGCAGGGCGAGCTGGCGGTGCACCACCACCTGGCTGCGGTGCGCGATGTCGAGGAAGACCGTGCTGATCCCCGCCTTGGTCTGCGCTTCGGCGACGGCGGCCGACATCGCCGCGACGTGGGCCCGGTTGAACGCCGCGGCGACCTGACCGAGTTCGTCGGTACCGAAGTCCAGCTGCGAGGCCTCCGTCGTGGTATCGACGCTCGCGCCGGCCGCGACTCGGCGCATCACCTCGGGCAGCCGCTCATCGGCCAGTTCGAGGGTGTCGTGGCGCAGCCGGTGCATTCGCGCGATGAACCGATTCGCCATCACCAACGCGATGAGGAACGCGGCCACGGCGGCGAACGCGATCAGCGCACCGCCGAGCAGCGCGCTGTCGGTGTCGCGTTCACCCTGCTGCCTGGCGATCACGTGGGCGTCCCCGCTCTGGTCTTCCCACAGTTTCTGCAACGCGAGGCCGACGTACCTCGACGCGTCCTGCCAGGTCGCCAGATCGATCGGAAGTTCTGTCTCCCTGTCTTTTTCGGATACCGGTCCGCGCAAGAGCAACGCGTCCTGCATCGCGATCACCTGCTGCCACTGCGGACTCGCGGTGATCTCCGAAAGCTGGGCCAGGCGGCGGCCTTTCAGCACCGTCGCGGAATAGGCGGCCTCACCACGGAATTCGCCGACCCGGCGGCCGAATTCGATCACCTCGGCACTACTCATCTCGCCGGCGGTCAACGCGACGGAACCGAGCGTGTCGGCTTGCGAAAGTGCCTCGGCCGCCCGCAATTGGTCCACGGCATAACCCAATTCGATACCGACTTTCGCCTCCGGCGCGACCCGGGCGGCCAGCATCGACGCGGCGATGATCGTGCCGATCACCCCGGTGTAGAAGGCGAAAACCTCCTCGGCGGGAATCTGCGTGGCTTCGACGCCGTCGCGCACGACCGGGACCATAGCGAAGAGCTTGTTATAGCCCTCGATATCCTCGCGGGAACCGTCGGGATTCAGCGCGCGGGCGGCGTCACCTTTCGCGATCACCGCGGCGAGCGCCTCATCGGAGCGCTGCTTGGCGGTGACCAGCGCTGGTGCCGACGGCAGGTCACCGGCCAGGCGCAACAGCGACAATCTGCGCTCTTCCTGGAACGCCGACACCATGAGAATCGCGGGCGCGGTGGTACTGCTCGCCAATTCGGCCCATTCGGTGGAATCCCTGGCCGAATTCACCAGATAGACCGCACCGCCGCCACCGACCACCAACAGCATGATGCTCGAGATGAGCACCATCGCCAGCAACCGGATACGCACACTGACCCGGCCACGAACACCGGTACGCCTGATCTTCAATTCTGATTCTTTCCACTCCCCGGAACGCCCCGGCGCCCCGCTGCGTGCAGATGCCGGTAATGGGCCACCCACCACGCGTGTCTCGCCGTGAGACTAACCGACTACCCGACCCTGCGTGTGATGTCGCCGAATGTCGAAACATGCGCTGTATCAGGCAAACTCGCAGCGACGCGAAATCGCGGCCGACCAGCGTCGTTATTGCGCCGCCGCGCGGACGCGATGGCTCGACAGGTGGCTCAGCACAGCCTGATTCGCCTCCCAGCCGTCGGGGAACTTCACCGGGACGCCGAGATGGACCGGGTCGGCGGAGGGGTGCGCGTCGAGGAGTTCCGGGATGCCCGCGCGGCCGACGAGGATGCAGGCGTGGCGGTGCCGGGAGGCCAGCACGCAGAGCCGGCCTGCCTCCAGGTGGAAGGCGCTCGCGTCGCGGCGCCCCGAAAGTGGGTGCAGCACAAGGGTTACGTCGTATTCGCGGCCCTGCAGACGGTTGGCGGTATCTACGGTGACGGGTTCGGCGCAGGTACCGCGCAGGGCGGTGCGGATGGCGTCGGCCTGGTCGCGGTGCGCGGTGCCGATCGCGACCCGGTCGATGGTCACCGGGTGACTGCCGGATTCGGAGTGCGCGGTGGCACCGCGTTCGATCAGCCTGGCCGCGATCGCGGCGATCGCGGCCACCGCTTCACGGTCGGTGCGCAGGGTGTGCCGGGCGGGCAATTCGTACCAGCCCCAGCCGGATTCGGCCGCCTCCTCCAGCACGGCGTCGATCGGACCGCCCATGCCGCGTGTCGTGAAGTCCATGCGCCGGTCACCGAAACCGGTGCCCGACTGGAATTCGGTGAAGGGATAGAACGCCTTCGACACCACCGGCGCCGCGGTGGCGGGCAGTCGCCACGACACCGGCAGCCGATGGGTGGGGATGTTGTCGTTGTTGGCCAGCATCACGCTGACGGCACTCATGGTCGGATCCCAGGTGAGACCGGCCCAGCGCGCGGTCTCGACGGTCGCGAACGGGTCGAGCTGCCCCGGATCACCCACGAACAGCCCACGATCGAACCGATTCGCGATGCGCAACAACATGTCCGAGCGCATCTGGTACGCCTCGTCGATGATCGCGTGCGACCAGCTGCCCTCGGTGATGGTGGCCCATTTGGCCGCGGTGCCGATGACGATGGTTCGATCCTCGAGGTCGCCCGGCTGCTTGGCGACCCGGACATTGCCGTGCCGGTCGACGCGGTCGCTCACGACGTAGGCGGCACTGGACAATCGCCCGATCCGCAGCGCGGGGTCGGCGACGGCCAGGCGGTCGATGAGGTCGTCGACCTGCTCGTTGGTCTGGGCGACGATCATCCGCTGATCGCCGTCCTCGGCGAGCTGGCGGGCCGCGCGCACGACCAGCGTGGATTTGCCCGCGCCGGGCGGGGAGTCGACCACGATCGCGCGATGGCTCTCGTCGCGCAGGTCGGTGAGAATTCCCGCGACGGCCTCGTCCGGTGTGGTCACTGGATTTCTTCCCCCTCGTCGTCGGTCGGCGGCGTCCATTCCGGCGGCGGACCACCGTGCGTCCACGGAGTCTCCTCGCGCGCGGGCAGATTCAGCATCCCGTTGAACGGCGTCGGTTTGAAGCGGGCGAAACCGAGGTCGTCGCCTTCCTCCGGGACACTGCCCGGTTCGGCGATGAGTTTGCGTCCCATCCCACCGGACAGTTCGAGAACCATGCTGTCGCCGTCGATTTCGACGACCAGCCCGGTCTGCTTCGGCCGTTCGACGCACGTCAGCTCTTCACCGACCACCGCGATGAACGGATCGGTGGTGCGAAGGTGGATGTGCGGGCGCAGTTTCGGACGCGACCCCGACCGGTCGAGGCGCTCCGGCTCACTGTGTACGACGGTGCCACGGAAAGCGGCGCCACTCACGCGATGTTCGAGCATGCGCAGCGGATCATCGAAAGCACACTGCGCCTGCAACGCTTCCGAAGCCCGTTCACGCTCCAGCAGCCTGCGCACCGCGGGGACGGCGGAATCGCGGCGGGCCTGCGGAATCCCCTCCGCGACATCGGCGGCGAAGCGGGAGAACGCACCGCGATCATCGGTCCACCGGTTCTCGACGCTGGCACCTTCCGGCAGTGCGCTCAGCAGCTCGATCGACCGCCACATCAGCTGCCAGGTGGGTTCGAGCTGGCCACGCAGGGAGCGCTCGAGCCGTTCGGCCGCAACGGATCTGGCCGAATCGTCGGGTGCGGCGTTGTAGGCGGCGATCAACGGCGCGAGTTCTTCGTTGTCGAATCCGGGGTCGGTGGCCGGACCCGCGGGCGGCGACAGCAGTGGGTCCTCGGCCAGGGCGGCGGCCTGCGCGCCGGTGCACCCGGGTGGCGGATCGATCCAGCCGAGCAGCGCCGCGAGATTGCCGTCTTCGAGGGTGGACTGACCCGAGGCCCAGTGCGCCGACAGCGCCGACGTCATCGCGGGTAGCACCGCCGAACCGGGATGTTCGGCCCGGTCACCGAACCAGGTGAGCCACCGTCCGAGCAGCGGAATCGACTCCGGCACCGGGTTGTCCCCGTCGACGCGGTGAAACCGCACCGAACGTCCCAGCAGCTTCAGGAAATTCACGCCGCCGGGATTGGGCGTCCACATCTGCGGAGCGTCCAGACACCGGGTGTAGGTCTCGCCCGCCTTGCTGGTGAGCTCCTCGGTGTCGACGAGGAACGCCGAAAGATAGGGCAGCACAACATCAGCCAGTTGCTCGATGAAGCGCAATCGCAGTACCCGGTCGCGCGGCTGCGGCACCGTCAACACGTTCTGATCCCCGGGCGAGGTGCCGATCATGATCGCCACCGGCGCCGCCGCCTCCCCCGCCAGCCGCAACGGGACCGCGACCAACGGCCGCTCGGCGAGCCGGATGTGGCGCACCGCCGCGGTCGCCTGCGCACGGCCCGCCCGCACGGCCTCGGCCTTGGCCAGGGCCGCCAGCACGCTCATCCGGCGATCTCCCACCGCAGCCGATGCGCGGTTCGCAGCATCGCGGTGATGTCGGCGTGCTCGGGGCCGGGTTCCAGTGTCCCGTCGGCCAGGCCGAGGACCGTGTGGATGTTCTCGATGCCACCCACCACATCGCATACCCCGCGTCCGAGCGCGTCCACCGAACCGCAGGTGCGGGCCTCGTCGCGGCAGGCGAACGCGAGCTCACAACTGGACATGCACTCGGGCGCGTAGCGAGCCGGAATGGCGGCGATCGTCTTCTCGAGGTTCTCCCCCGGCGCGAACGTGGCCTCGGGCGGCAACAGGTCGAGCAAATCGGGAATCGCGGTGAGCCGGGTCAATTGACGCGAGACCACGGCGAGCTGCTTGCGTAGATCCACGAGTTCGGCGGTTGGCCGATTCGAGAAATCCTTCGCGCAGACCAGAATCACATTGTGCGACACGATCTCCGGTGACTCGCCGATCTCGGCCATCAACTCGCGCAAGGCGATCACATACACCGCCGACTGTCGCGCGGCCGCCGCCACCTGGGCCGGATCGGCCTGCCCGTCGATGACCGGGAAGGCCTTGACCTCCACCACATGGAACTTGCCGTCCAATTGCACGGCCACCACGTCGGGTTCGAGATAGGCGGTGGCACCGGCGATATCGAGCCGCAGCATGGGGTGATCGAACAGGGTGCCGTCGCCCGCCGCGATCGTGTTCTTCAACAATTGCTTGGTGCGTTGATAGCGCACCGCGTTGCCGGTGTTCTCCCCCACCGAATTCAGGTCGTGGTAGGCGACTTCGGGAATCGTGAGGCCCAGTTTGTCGCGCAACAAGGCGAGCAATTCCGCGCAACCGTTCGCCTTGACCATCGCCTCGAAAGCGTTACCGCGGGTAATGGCGAACTGAGACTGACCGAATTGTGGTGGGAATCCGAGCGATTGGGCGATCACGGTTTTGTCCACCGCGGCCGCGTCGAGCAGGGCGCGGCGGGCACATCCTGGATTGGCCGTCAGCGCGGCGATGGTGCGGGCATTGTGCCTGGTCGCGGGGGCTTCACCGCGCAACTGGTCCAACTGTGCTGCGAGAGTGCTCATTCCACCTCGATTCGTCGCCGATCGGCTACGCCGAGCCGAACACCGAATAGTTGCGCGGCCGGATCCGCCAGCTGATCCGCCGCCCGTCGCGCGGCCGCGCGGCGCTGCCGCGCGTCCTCGTCCTCGTGCACCGCCAGCTCACGCCGCGCGGCCTCGATCACCTTCGCCGGGTCGAGTGCATCCGGGGCGGTGGAGATGCCAGGAATCGACACGGCGAGCCGCCACAGTACGCGCAATCCCGCCGTTTCCCCCGCAGGCTGCGCCGAAAGATGTTCGGCCAAGCGAATAGCCGAAACCAGCAGCCCCACCCGCGGACTCAACGGACCGACCATCCGCCTTTCCAGTGGCCACGAACTCACCGCCATCAACCCGCGGGCGGGCGCGAGCAGATCCGTGGTGAGCGCGGCGCACAGGTAGTACGGGCGCGCGTACGGCGCCGACCGGAAGGAACGTTCCTCGTCACGCCGCAGACTCGTCAGCCGGGCGGGCAGCAGCTCGCCGGAAAAGAACGCGTCATGTGTGGCGAGCACCAATTTCGGCGAGGACGGCACCGAAAGCAAGGTCAACGCGCGATGCACATGTTCACGTACCGGCACCCCGGGCGCCTCGGCGGCCTCATCCGGAATCGACCCGAGAACCGCCGCATCCCAAGCCAATTCGGCCCGGCGCAATTCCGCGCGCAATTGCCGAGCCCCCGCCCGATCCCCACCGGCAGCGGCCCGTCGCACCTCGGCCCGCAAACCGGAGATGCGCACCTCCAGCTCCTCGGCCGAGTCCGTCACGAGTCGGAGCGTATCCACAGCTACCAGTATTGTCCAGTAATTCCCAGTATCCGCCACCGAACCCCTCGACCTTGTTCGTGGGCCTGAGACCAGGCCGGTTGCTGCTCGAGGACCGACGCGCACGAGGCCATAGACACCGTGCCGGAGGTTGATCAGGGCCATCCGTCACCAAGAACACGCGAGGCGGTGTCCCTATCGTTGCTCGCAGGGGCCCGACATCGAAATCGTTACGCCGACAACAGCGATAGCAGCGCGGACACGATTTGATTTATAGCTTGATGCTACTGTTCGAGTGTGCAGCTGCGCTACCAGTACCGCGTATATCCGACCTTGGCCCAGCAAGACGCGCTGGCCCAGGCATTCGGCTGTGCCCGTGTCGTTTTCAACGATTCTCTGCGGCTGCGGCAAGACACGCACGCGGCAGGGGCCCGCATCTCCGATACTGATGTCCAGAAGCAGGTAGTCACCACAGCAAAGAAGACCCCTCAACGCGCGTGGCTGGCCGAAGTGGCCTCCGTGGTATTGGTGCAGGCATGTCAAGACGCACGTCGGGCGTACCGCAACTGGTTCGATTCGCTGTCCGGCAAACGCAAAGGCCGCAAGCTGGGGGCGCCCCGATTTCGGTCCCGCAAAGACCGCCGCCAATCGATTCGACTCACTCGCAACGGGTTCCGGGTACGAAGCAACCGTCGCCTATACGTGGCGAAAGTCGGGGAATTGGAGGTGCGGTGGTCTCGCAACCTGCCCTCGGAGGCATCGAGTGTCACGATTATCCGCGACTCGTCAGGCAGGTTCTTCGCGAGTTTCGTGGTCGCAGTCGACTCAGCGCCACTACCGGCGACCGACAGCGCCGTGGGTATCGACCTGGGACTGGCTACGTTCGCGGTGTTGTCGAATGGCAAGGCGATCACCTCGCCGAGGTTCCTTCGAAGAGCCGAACGGACGCTCCGCAAGGCGCAACACTGCCTGTCGCGCAAGCAGAAGGGCAGCAGCAACCGGGCCAAGCAACGAGTCCGCGTTGCGAAGGCACACGCCAACGTGGCTGATTCCCGCCGGGATTGGGCGCACAAACAATCCACGATGATCATCCGCGATAACCAAGCGGTGTTCGTCGAGGATCTGTGTATCCGAGGAATGGCGCGGACCAGGTTGGCAAAGTCGGTCCACGATGCCGGTTGGGGCATGTTCACCCGCATGCTGGAGCAGAAGGCAACCCGGTACGGGCGGGTCTTCGGAAAGGTCGACCGGTACTATCCGTCGAGCCAACTCTGCTCGACATGCGGGGTCTGCGACGGCCCGAAACCGCTGTCGAACCGAGTGTGGGAATGCAAGGCATGCGGCGCGGTCCATGACCGCGACCTCAACGCCGCGATCAATATCTACGCCGCAGGACATGCGGAGTGGTTAAACGCCTGCGGAGGGGCTGTCAGCCTTTCCGCCTAGCGGGAAGCGAGCCCCTGTGAAACAGGAACCCACCGGAGCGGCGCACGACGCCGTGGGAGGAAGCCCGGTCGTTCGCGGCCAGGCGGATGTCAAAGCTGTTGCAGATCGTTCACTCGGACCGGAATTGGCGCGCACCGAAACCATCGCCGCGGACACCGACGTGCTGGTGATCGGGTTGACGTCCTCGGAGAACGGACCGGCCATCGTCCCCGCCGACCTGTTCGGCGACGTGCTCACCGCCGAGGTTCGCGCGGAACTGCTGGACGCTCTCGGCTCGGTCGGCGCCAAGGGCAAACCCGAGGAACTGACCCGGGTGCCCGCGCCGGCGGCGCTGGCCGAGGTCACCAGTGTGCTCGCCGTCGGACTCGGCGCGGCCGACAAGATCGACGCCGAACAGGTGCGCCGTAGCGCCGGTGTCGCCGGGCGCGCGCTCAGCGGTACCGAACTCGTCGCCACCACCCTGTCCGGCATCGATCTCGGTGCCGCGGCCGAAGGTTTCTACCTCGGCGCGTACACCTTCCCCACCTTCAAGTCCAAGAGCGCGCCGAAGCCGGATGAGCGGCCGGTGGTCCGGGTCGAATTGCTGGTTCCCGAACCGGAATTCGGCACCCTCGAGCTGCTGCGCGCACAGCTGGTCGCCGAAGCCATCGCCACCGCCCGCGATTTCGTCAACACCCCGCCGAGCGCGCTCTACCCCGCCGAGTTCGCCGACCGGGCCCGAGTACTCGCCGAAGCGGCGGGCCTCGAGGTCGAGGTGCTCGATGAGAACGCCCTCGCCGCGGCGGGCTATGGCGGCATCATCGGCGTCGGCCAGGGGTCCTCGCGCCCGCCGCGACTGATCCGGATCACCTACGCGGGCGGCCCGAAGAAGATCGCGCTCGTCGGCAAGGGCATCACCTTCGACACCGGCGGCATCTCGATCAAGCCGGCCGCCAACATGGAGAACATGACCTCCGACATGGCGGGCGCCGCGGCGGTCATCGCGACCGTGCTGCTGGCCGGGCGCCTCGGCCTGCCGGTCACCGTCACCGCGACCGTCCCGATGGCCGAGAACATGCCATCGGCTACCGCGCAGCGCCCCGGCGACGTGCTCACCCAGTACGGCGGCACCACCGTCGAGGTCATCAACACCGACGCCGAGGGTCGCCTCATCCTGGCCGACGCCATCGTGCGCGCGGTCGAGGACGAGCCCGACTACCTGATCGACGTAGCCACCCTCACCGGCGCGCAGATGGTCGCGCTCGGCACCCGCACCCCCGGCGTGATGGGCACCGAGGAATTCCGCGACCGCGTCGCCGCGATCTCGCGTTCGGTCGGCGAGAACGGCTGGGCGATGCCACTTCCCGCGGAACTGCGCGCCGACATCAACTCCAAGGTCGCCGACCTGGCGAATGTCGCACCGCACCGCTGGGGCGGCATGCTCTCGGCCGCACTGTTCCTCAAGGAATTCGTGCCGGAGGGCTTGCCGTGGGCGCACCTGGATGTCGCAGGTCCGGCCTACAACACCGGTGGCCCGTTCGGCTATATCGGCAAGGGCGGCACCGGCGTCCCGGTGCGCACACTCATCACCGTGATCGAGGAGATCGGCGCGGAGTAGTCAGTCCCCCAGCTCGGCTTCGCGAGCCCGCCGCTGCTCGATGCGGCGGCGGGCATCGAAGTCGCGCATGCGTTGCGGATAGCCGGTGCGGTTGACGTCGTAGACCGGAATCTTCAACGCACCGGCCAACCGGCGCGCGCCCTTCTCGCCGACGATGCGACGGGTCCATTCACCGTCGGCAGCCACCAGCACTGCTGTGACATCAGTCACAGTCGTTTTGGGTTCGACGAAGGCCTCGACCCCGCGACGCGTCCGCGCCCAGTCCGCCAAGGCGCTCACCTCCGACGCGCTCTCGCGACCGGCTGACCTGCTCGCACCGCGCCCACCACGGAAACGATCCAGCAAACCCATCAGGCTCGACCTCCTACATTCCGGCGGAATTCTGCTCACCGCCGTACATTCCATGGTGCCAGCTTCGCCCGGATCGCCGCCCTGCGCTACACCCGCGACGGACGAGTGCAAGGATGGTTGCCGGAACAAGAACCAACGTTTCCCGGGTGCTCCGCCGAGACCGGCGGGGTGGACGAAAGCCGCGACCCGCGACGGATGTCCGCCGGGTACACACTCGACAGGAGTCAGAGGACATGGCCTTCTCCGTCCAGATGCCAGCCCTTGGTGAGAGCGTCACCGAGGGCACGGTGACCAGGTGGCTGAAGCAGGAAGGGGACACGGTCGAGGTCGACGAACCGCTGCTCGAAGTCTCCACCGACAAGGTCGACACCGAGATCCCTTCGCCGACCGCGGGCGTGCTCTCCAAGATCGTCGCCCAGGAAGACGACATCGTCGAGGTCGGCGGTGAACTCGGTGTGATCAGCGATGCCGGCGAAACCCCCGCCACCGCTCCCGCGCCTGCTGCCGCACCTGCCGCCCCCGAGCCGGCCCCCGAGCCCGCGCCCGCCGCCCAGGCCCCTGCCGCCGAGGCACCTGCCCCGGCTGCCGCGCCTGCCGCGTCCGCTGCTTCGGGCACGCCCGTGAAGATGCCCGAACTGGGCGAGTCGGTCACCGAAGGCACCGTTACCCGCTGGCTCAAGGCCGTGGGTGACACCGTCGCTGTCGACGAGCCGCTACTCGAGGTGTCCACCGACAAGGTCGACACCGAGATCCCTTCGCCGGTCGCGGGCACGCTGCTCGAGATCACGGCGCAGGAAGACGACGTCGTCGATGTGGGTGGTCAGCTGGGCGTGATCGGTAGCGGTCAGCCTGCGGCCGCCGCCCCGGCACCGGCTCCCGCGCCTGCGCCCGAGCCCGCTCCGGCACCTGCGCCCGCCCCGGCTCCCGCGCCTGCCGCCGCGGCTCCGGCACCCGCGCCGAAGCCCGCTCCGGCACCGGCTCCCAAGCCCGCGCCTGCCGCGTCCGCTCCTGCCGCGGCTTCGGCCAACGGCAGCACCCCGTACGTGACTCCGCTGGTCCGCAAGCTGGCCGACGAGAACAACGTCGACCTGTCGAGCCTCACCGGTTCCGGTGTCGGCGGCCGCATCCGCAAGCAGGACGTGCTCGCCGCCGCCGAGGCCAAGAAGGCGCCCGCCGCCGCACCGGCTCCGGCCGCTGCTGCCGCGCCCGCGGCCAAGCAGTCCGCCGCCCCGAAGCTGGCCGCCCTCGTCGGCACCACGCAGAAGGCCAGCCGGATCCGTCAGATCACCGCGACCAAGACGCGCGAATCGCTGCAGGCCACCGCGCAGCTGACCCAGGTCCACGAGGCCGACGTCACCAAGATCGCGCATCTGCGCCAGCTCGCGAAGGCCTCGTTCAAGGCACGGGAGGGCGTCAACCTGACGTACCTGCCGTTCTTCGCGAAGGCCGTCGTCGAGGCGCTCGGTGTGCACCCGAACGTGAACGCGTCCTACAACGAGGACACCAAGGAGATCACCTACCACGCGTCGGTGCACCTGGGTATCGCGGTCGACACCGAGCAGGGTCTGCTCTCGCCGGTCATCCACAACGCCAGCGACCTGTCCCTCGCTGGTCTGGCCCGCGCGATCGCCGACATCGCCAACCGCGCGCGCACCGGTGGACTCAAGCCCGACGAGCTGTCCGGTGGCACCTTCACCATCACCAATATCGGTAGCGAGGGCGCGCTCTTCGACACCCCGATCCTGCTCCCGCCGCAGGCGGGCATGCTCGGCACCGGCGCGATCGTGAAGCGCCCCGTGGTGGTGACCGACGAGGCCGGTGGCGAGTCCATCGGCGTGCGCTCGATGGTGTACCTGCCGCTCACCTACGATCACCGTCTCATCGACGGTGCCGACGCGGGCCGGTTCGTCTCCACCATCAAGCACCGCCTCGAAGATTCGGCGTTCGAGGCCGATCTCGGCCTGTAGTCGAGGAATTCGATGAAGGTGGTCATCGCCGGTTCGTCCGGCCTGATCGGGACGGCGCTCGTCGCGGCACTACGCCGCGACGGGCACCAGGTCTCCCGCCTGGTGCGGCGCACCCCCGCCGCACCGGACGAATTCGCGTGGGATCCCGCGCGCGCCCAGCTCGACGAGCGGGCGCTGCGCGGGGCCGACGCGGCCGTGAACCTGTGCGGCGCCGGCATCGGCGACAGTCGATGGACGGGCAGTTACAAGCAGTTGCTGCGGGACAGCCGCATCACCCCCACCGACGTACTGGCCACCGCGGTCGCCGCCGCCGGAGTACCCACGCTGATCAATGCCAGCGGCGCGCATTACTACGGCGTAGCCACCGGTGACGCCATCATCGACGAGACCTCCCCCGCCGGAACAGATTTCCTGGCCACGCTGTGCCGGGACTGGGAAGCCGCGACCGAACCGGCAGCCGAAGCGGGCGTGCGCACCGTGCTGATCCGCAGCGCCGTGGTGCTGGCCCGCAACGGCGGCATGCTCAGCAAATTGCACCCCCTGTACTGGGCCGGCCTCGGCGGACGCCTCGGTAGCGGCCGCCAGTACTTTCCGTGGATCTCCCTCGACGACGAGGTCGGCGCCATCGTCTTCGCGCTCACCCACCCCGAGATCTCCGGCCCGATCAACGCCACGGGCCCCGCCCCCGTCACCAACGCGGAATTCAACCGCGCCCTCGGCCGCGCGCTACACCGGCCGACCCCGTTCATCGTCCCCGGCTTCGCCCTGCACGCCCTGGTCGGCGAGGTGGCCGACTCGATCCTGCACGGCCCACGCGCCATCCCCTCGGTGCTGGAGGAGGCCGGGTACACCCACCAGCACCCGACCATCGGCGCCGCGCTCGCCGCCGCAGTCGGCCGAGGGTGAACCGATGCTGATCCGCGACGCCGACAAGGCCGACCTCCCTGCCGTGCTGGCCATCCACAACACCAACATCGCCTCCTCGACCGCGATCTGGGACACCGACGAAGTCGACTTGGACGACCGCCTCACCTGGTTCGCCACCCGCACCGCCGCCGCCATGCCGATCCTCGTCGCCGAGATCGACGGCGAGATCGCCGGTTACGCCTCCTACGGCCAGTGGCGTCCCAAATCCGGCTACCGCTTCTCCGTGGAGAACTCCGTCTATGTCGACAGCCGGTTCCAGCGCCGTGGTGTGGCCACCACCTTGCTTACCGAATTGATCACTCGCGCAATAGATTCCGGCCGGGTCCACGCCATGATCGCGGCCATCGAATCCAGCAACAGCGCCTCGATAGTGCTGCACGAACGCTTCGGCTTCACCACCGTCGGCGAACTGCCCGAGGTCGGCTACAAATTCGGCCGCTGGATGGACCTGACCCTCATGCAGCGAAATTTCCCCATCGAACCGTGAACCCGGCCCGATCGCTGGAGCAGCTTCGCGGCGCGCGGATCGGCTGCGCTCTCCTTGAACGAGGTGTCCAGGCGGCCCAGTGGCCGGGCTGACCGGCCGGCACCCCGGGGCGTAACGTCAAAGCTGTGAACGACACGCGCCCCACCGCGTCCGCGCGATTCGATACGACCCCGATCGTGGTCGAGAATCTCGGACTCATCGAATACCACGCCGCCTGGGAGCTGCAACGGCAGATCGCCGATCAGCGCGCCGCAGGCGAAGGCACCGATCGACTGCTCCTGCTCGAGCACCCGTCGGTCTACACCGCGGGCCGCCGCACCGAGGCCGAGGATCTGCCGATCGACGGCAGTCCGGTGGTGCAGGTCGACCGCGGTGGCAAGATCACCTGGCACGGTCCCGGCCAGCTGGTCGGCTACCCGATCATCCGCCTCGCCGAGCCCGTCGACGTCGTCCACTACGTCCGGCGCCTGGAGGAAGCACTGATCCAGGTCGTCACCGGGTTCGGCATCACCTGCGGCCGCATCGAAGGCCGTTCCGGGGTGTGGCTGCCCGCCACCGAGCTGTTCGCCGAACGCAAGATCGCCGCGATCGGGGTGCGGGTGCAGCGCGGCGTCGCCCTGCACGGCATCTCCCTGAACTGCAATTCCGCCCCCGACGGCTTCCAGGCGATCGTGCCCTGCGGCATCAAGGACGCCGGCGTCACCACCCTGACCCGCGAACTCGGCCGCGAAATCACCGTCGCCGAACTCGAGCCGCTCGTCGCCGCCGCGATTGTTGCCGCCCTGGACGGTGAAATTCCCGTTCAGCCCCATGACATTGATCGCACCACCGCACCGGCGAACGCGCAGGCCCCGAGCGTAGAGTCGGTCCGGTGAGTTCCGTAGACGCCTCTGCCCCCGCCGGACGCAAGCTGCTGCGCATCGAAGCGCGCAACGCGGAGACCCCGATCGAGCGCAAACCCAAGTGGATTCGCACCCGCGCCACCATGGGCCCCGAATACACCGAGCTCAAGAGCCTGGTGAAATCCGAAGGCCTGCACACCGTCTGCGAAGAAGCCGGCTGCCCCAACATCTTCGAATGCTGGGAAGACCGCGAGGCCACCTTCCTCATCGGCGGTGAACAGTGCACCCGCCGCTGCGACTTCTGCCAGATCGACACCGGCAAGCCCGCCGCCCTCGACCGCGACGAGCCCCGCCGCGTCGCCGAGAGCGTCCAGTCGATGGGCCTGCGCTACTCCACGATCACCGGTGTCGCCCGCGACGACCTCGACGACGGCGGCGCCTGGCTCTACGCCGAGACCGTGCGCGCCATCAAGGCCAGCAACCCCGCCACCGGCGTCGAACTGCTCATCCCCGACTTCAACGCCGACCCCGACCAGCTGGCCGAGGTCTTCTCGTCGCGCCCCGAGGTCCTCGCGCACAACCTGGAAACGGTCCCGCGCATCTTCAAGCGCATCCGCCCCGCCTTCCGCTACGAACGCTCCCTCGCCGTGATCACCGCCGCCCGCGCAGCGGGCCTGGTCACCAAGTCCAACCTCATCCTCGGCATGGGCGAAACCCCCGAAGAGGTCACCGAGGCGATGCGCGACCTCCACGAAGCGGGCTGCGACATCCTCACCATCACCCAGTACCTGCGGCCTTCTCCGCGCCACCACCCCGTCGACCGCTGGGTGAAGCCGGAAGAATTCGTCGAACACTCCAAGGTCGCCGAAGAACTCGGCTTCGCCGGCGTCATGGCAGGCCCCCTGGTCCGCTCCTCCTACCGAGCAGGCCGCCTCTACGCCCAGGCCATGACCCACCACGGCCGCGAGATCCCCGAAGCCATGTCCCACCTCGCCCAGGAAGGCACCGCCTCCCAGGAAGCCAGCTCGGTCCTGGCCCGCTACGGCAGCTGAAAAGCGCTGGTGCTCCCAGTTAAACTGGGAGCACCACTGGCAAGGTGTCCTTCGAGGAGACGAGATGGCGATCGATTTCGACGCGCTGATGCCACAAATACGCGCGCTGTGCGAGAAGTACGACGTTGCCGAACTGTCGGTCTTCGGGTCTGTGGCCCGCGGGTCGGATGGGCCGGACAGCGACGTCGACCTGCTCTACCTCCTGAAGCCGGACACCCAGATCGGGCTGGAGTTCTTCGGGTTCCAGGAAGAACTAGAGGAACTCCTAGGCCGCAAGGTCGATGTTGTTCCGAAGAAGTACCTGCACTGGTTCATTCGCGATGCCGTACTGGCGGAAGCGAAGGACCTGCATGTCGCGGCGTGAAGACCTGTACCTCGCCGACATCGTCACCGCCTACTACCGAATCGCCTCCTACCTCGAAAACCTCACCTTCGCGGATTTCCAGAAGGACGATCTCCGCCAGGATGGCGTGATCCGCCAGCTTGCGATCATCGGCGAAGCCGCGTCGTCGCTCGCTCCAGCAACCCGTGACGCACAGCCGGAGATTCCATGGAAGCTGGTGCGGGGCATGCGAAACATGCTGATTCATCAGTACTTCGACGCCGACTTGATCATCGTGTTCAACGCCGCCACGAAGAGCGTGCCGGATCTGGCCGACCGCATCCTGGCGATCCTGGCACAACGCGACCCGGACGAGGCCGAGCGCGTGCTTGCCCAGAAGCCCTCATCGCTAGACTGAGCCTCCCCTAACTAATTCGTGGAAGGACCCATGTCGAAGTTCGAGAACGTCTCCGTCAGCAAGAAGGCCAATGTCTACTTCGACGGCAAGTGCGTCAGCTACAGCCTCGAGATGCCCGATGGCGCCTCGGTGTCGGTCGGCGTGATCCAGCCGTCGTCGCTCACCTTTACCACCAACGCTCCGGAGATCATGGAGCTGGTCGCGGGTGAGGCCAACGTGACGTTGGCCGGTACGACCGAAGCCATCACCTACCGTGCGGGCGAGTCGTTCAAGATCCCCGGCGACAGCTCGTTCGACATCGAGGTCGTCGACACCATGCACTACGTCTGCTACTACGGCTGACGAACCGGAGCCGGGGCGACCAGCTCGGTCGCCCCGGTTCGCCGGATCTACTTCACGAGGAACTCGTCCTTGTACAACCGGTTGGGCCGCGGTGCGGTGGCCTCGCTCAATTCCGCCTGAAAGTCGCTCTCGCGCTTGGTCCTCGGCCGGTAGCTGCCACCGAAGGTGACCATCACCGACCCGCCGACACCGGTCGTGCCACGAGCCGAGATCGTCTCCCGGCCCGCGTTGAACACCGTCGCCACATCGCGCCCGTCGTTGCCGACCGCGATCTGGCCGTCATGGAAGAACTGCACGAACGTCCCGTTATCCGCACCAACGGTCGCGGCGACCGTGTGACCCTTTTCCGGGTCGAGCTCGAACTCAGCGTCGCACTGCTGACGCCGGTCCACGGGCCCGGCGGTCCCGAGCGTGCGCCCGATTCCGAGCAGCACGGTCTCGCCGAGGGCGTTGTGCCGCTCGCGACCTTCTTCGGTCCACAGATGGGTGGTCGACCAAACCTTCACGCGCCCGTCATCGAAAAGCGACACCCGGTCGTCGGTGCCGTTGCTGATCAGATATTTCGCACTGTTGGGGGCCATCCCTCCATCTTCCCCGCTTTCGCGCGCCGAGATAACACGTTCGGGTGAGCTGATCGCCCATCACGCTCTGCGCGCCAGGTCAGAAGCTTTTGTGCGGTACACCGACGGTGAGCCCACCGTCCACCACGAACTCCGCGCCGGTCGAGTACGAGGACTCGTCGGAGGCCAGGTACGCCACCAGCGTCGACACCTCATCCGGTTCGGCCGCCCGAGCCAGCGGAATCTGCAAGAAGTCCGCAGGAATCCCTTCCGTCATCGGCGTGGAAATCATCCCCGGATGCACCGAGTTCACCCGAATCCCGTGCGGCGCGAGCTCGAGCGCCGCCGACTTGGTGAGCCCACGCACCGCGAACTTCGTCGCCGTGTACCCGTGCAGACCAGGGCTACCCCGCATCCCCTCCACCGAGGAGATATTCACGATCGACCCGCCGCCGGCATCCTTCATCGCCGGAATCGCCGCCCGCATACCGAGAAACGTGCCGGTCAGATTGATATCGAGGATCCGCTGCCACTCGTCCAACGCGAAATCCGCCAGCAGATTCCCATTGACGATCCCCGCGTTGTTCACCAGCACATGCAGGCCACCGAACTCCTCGACCGCGGCCGCCACGATCGCCGTCCACTGCTCCGGCTCGCGAACATCGAGATGCCGGTACGCCACCGCATCACCGAGTTCCTTTGCCACCGCGGCGCCTTCGTCATCGAGCACATCCCCGATCACCACCGACGCCCCCTCGGCGACAAACCGCCGAGCGTGCGCCGCCCCCATCCCCCGAGCCCCACCACTGATCACCGCAACTTTGCCGGCCAAACGTCCCATATCCGCACACTCCTTCGTAGAACCGAAACTCCTCACACCGTATGAGGACGGTCCCTTCGAAGGGGCAGTATAGCTAGAACACGTTCTAATTCAGCTCGGCGATGCACTCACGGGAGCACCGGCCGCGAGCTGGAATCAGCAGGCGATATTGGCCGCGCCCGACGACTCGAACGAGATGTGCACGTGGTCGTAGTGGTTCTGCGTCGGGCTGCCGCGATCCTCCATGTAGGACCAGCCGTTGCCGTCGTTGTATTGCTGCTGCCAGATCACATACGTGACTCCGAAGCGCGCCTTGTTGGCCAGCACGAAATCGGCGATCGTATTGCCCAGAGCGAGGTTGCCCGTCATCACATCGAGCGCTTGCCCCGCGCCATGATCACCGTCATAGCGACCGTGCGCACCACCGATATCCGATACCCCGAACATCTTCTGCAGCAGGTTTCCGACCTGAGCCACGTGCGGCAGAGTTCCGTTGAACTCCGTCCCGCACAACACCTTTACCTTCAGCGCCGACAACGCCGCCAGCTCGTCATCCGCCCTGACAATCGGCCCCGGCTGCGGCTCATCGTGCTTCGGCGCCGCGGCGATCGGGTCGGGCTCGATGGCCGAAGTCGACAGCGGTTCGACCGAAGCCACCGTCTCGACCTCCGCACCCGGCCGCATCACCATCATCAACATGCCGGGGATGGTCGCCGCGAGACTGCATACGGCCAGCGGCAGCCGGCTCTTGGGAGCCGACGGTTTGCGATGCGAAGCAGTCACGTTGTCAATCACCAGTCATTGTCGAGAGCAGGTCACTGTCAGATTACGAAATGGTCGCGGAAAAGTCACGTCCAGATACACACCAACAGTTGGACCAGCATCTATCACCGAGAACGTTCGCGCAATCCCACACCCGCGTGTCGGCCTCAGACATCGTCCGCGTCCGGGTTCAGCGCGGCCAGCGTGACGAAGATCGGCACCTCAGGATCCGCCGCGACCCCGCGCCCGCGCAGATACGCATCGATCATCCCCCACACCAATACGTGCACCCTGCTGACGAATTGACCGGCGTCCGGCTCGACGTCGTCGAGCCACAGATCGGTCAGCACGATCATCACCCCGACGATCGCCCGCGCCAGATACTCGATTCCGTCGGCATCCAGCGGAATCGCCTCCGCCACCGCGCGAGCCCTCCTCGCGAAACGACCCGCCACCGCACTGGCGAGGTCGTATTGTCCGGTCGCCCCCTCACGGTTCGCGCTCGTCTGCGTCAGAAACCGGAAAACGTTGGGGTGAGCCAGAATTCCGACCGTGTAGTCGGCGAGCGCGCGATCGATCGCGGCGCGGGGTGGCTGCAACAGCATGGTCGGGTCGGTCCCCGTCGCAGCGAACGCCGAGTCGGCGAACCGAGCACCGATGGCCGCGTAGAGATCGCCTTTGTCGCTGAACTGCCGATACAGACGCGGCTTGGTGATACCAGCCTCGACAGCGAAAGCATCCATGCTCGGATGCGGCCCATCCCGGTCGAGCACCCTGATCGCGGCCTCGACGATGACATCCCGAGTCACCGGCGGAGGTCGTCGACTGGCGCGGGTCACGGTCGGCAACGATACACGTACCAGCAGTACGCTCGAAGTATTCACGTATTCCCGGTGCGGGGGTCTTTACATCAGACACACCGTACCGGCAGTATCGATGTTCGTACCGGCAGTACGAACTACCGGACATCGCATCGAAGGAGACGGTCCGTGTCGGATGCCCTGCGCGAACTCACCGCAACACTCGGCGTCCCACCGCCACCCGACTTCGCCACCCTCACCCCCGACGAGCTGGCACTCCTCGACGACTACGTCCGCGCCGCCCTCGACCACCGCAAGGCCGCCCTCGACGGCGCCCTCGACTCCGGCATGCGCCTGATCCCCCGCCTGGCCCGCCCCGCCGTGAAGAAGGTGCTCGGACTATGACCACAGCCCACCACACCACCGTCGAGCTGGCCAAACTGGCCCGCGTCCTCGACCGCACCCCCTCCGACCTGGAGTTCCTCGCCACCCTCCCGCCTGCTGCCCTGCGCGAATTCCGCGACCAGATCACCGATCTCACCGCCCGCCGCGAGGCCCGCCGCATGCAGCGCGTCGGCGCCGCCGCCAAGCTCGTCCCCGCCCCCATCGCAGCCAAGATCACCGAAGCCGCCTTCGGCCCGGTCCTGGCCGCCGCGATCGCCGGCTCGGTCGACCCCGCACGCGCCGTAGCGATCGCCAGCGCGCTCTCCCCCACCTTCCTCGCCGACGCCACCCTCACCCTCGACCCACGCCGAGCCGTCGAACTGATCGCCCAGGTCCCCGGCCCGATGGCCGCGGCCGTCGCCAGCGAATTGATCACCCGCGGCGACTATCTGACGATGGGCAACCTCGCAGGATCAGTCCCCGACTCCGTCCTGCGCGCGGCCCTCCCCCACGCCTCCGACCTCGATATCCTCGAAGTCGGCTACTACCTCGAGGAAACCTCAGCAGCCGACCGCCTCCTCACCGTCGTCACCGACCGCGTCCCCGGTGTCATCCGAGCAACCCACGACGCAGGCGAATGGCCCAAAGCGATCACCCTGCTCGCCCTCCTCGGCCCCACCGAACGCTCCCGCCTGGCCAACGTCGTAGCCGCCCAAGAAGACGAAGTAATCGACGGCCTCCTCACCGCAGTAGAAGAACTCGACGCCTGGGACACCCTCCTCCCCGTAGCAGCAGGCATGGACCCGGAACCCCTACAACGCCTGGCCCAACGCCCAGCCATGCAAAACCCCACCCTCCTCACCAAAATCGCCGACCTAGCCCTAACCCAAAACCTCTGGCTCTCCCTACTCCCCCTAGCCACCCACCTCTCCCCCACCCAACTCCACACCGTCGCCGCCCGAGTAGCCACCGAACCCGACGACTCCCTAACAACCCTCATAGAACAAGCCCACACCGAAAGTCACTGGCCCACCCTCCTCCCGGTAGCCCTCGCCCTCTCCACCCCCGACCGCAAACGCCTGGCCTCCCTCCCGGTAATGCACCGCCCCGCCTACCTCACCGCCGCCATCGAAGCCACCGCCACCCACAACCTCTGGCCCGAAGCCCTCCCCCTGCTGAACGACCTCCCCAGCAACACCCACGACACCCTCGCCACCACCATAAACACCCTCACCGACAACAACTTCCGAGAAGCCCTCCAAGCCGCCCCCACTGCCGATTGCACCACAACCCTGATACAAATCCTTCTCCGCCAGGACTTCTCCGCTCGATCCCGCTCCCTCACCCTCATCAACGAATCCGACAACCTGGACACCCTTGTCGGCTCTATCACCACGCGAGATCCCGCCATCTGGCAAGGCTTGTCCGACATCCGCACAGAAATCCCCGAACAACTCCGCAACCTGCTCGCCGCGCATGCAACTCGATGCGGTCAACCAGAACTCGCGGACAATCTGACTGCCAGCTGATCGTCCGGGGACCTATCAGCGTCCTCGAGACTGTGGAAGTCGTGAAGGACGCTCGTGCGGGACATGCATTGCGGTACAGCGTGTTCCGCAGCGAAGCAGGGCCGGATGCCTACGGCCTTACCCTGAAAGCCTCACTGCATCGGGATTGCGCAAAGCCTGGTCATCGCGGTCGCGCAATCGGGGTTGTCGGCGTTGGAAAAGGAGTCGGATAGGGGACATGCTCGCCAGGGCCCGGCAGCCCGGACCTACGCAGACGCGGGTTCTCGGCAAGACGACCCGGTCTGAGCGGTGATCGTCACGGTGAGTTGGCTCTTCCGGACAGAGATACGGGCACCGTCCCGTCACTGCGGGCAGAAGCGCGCAGACCACGTCCCCGCGAACTCTCCCGGCCAGAGGCGGCCGGCCTGCTCAACATCGGCTACGAGCAGTTGCGGAAGATCGAGTACGGCACCGCGCCGTGCACCCTGCCGGTGCTCGAGCAGATGATCACCACCTACGGACTGGACACGGCCCAAGCCCGCCACACCCGCGACCTGGCCCGGCCCTCTGTCTCGCTGACCCCGGTCGAGGAGCTGCGCACCCATCACAGCGCTCGCGAGCGTCTCTCAACACTGAGCGGGCTCGACGAGCGCGGACTCGTCGGCGCGTACATCGACCCCTTGTGGTCGTTGGTCGACGCCAACCAACGATCTCGCTCCGAACTGCCCGGTATCGATCGCTACGACGACAACGCCGCCTTGTGGTTCTTCCACCCCGGCACCACCACACACACCGCTGAACCCCTTGTCGTGCAATGGGATACCGCCGCTGCCTACATGGTCGCGTCCCTGCGCGCCGCGTTCGGCATCCACCACCAAAACCCACAAGCACAGGCGCTGTTTCAGAAGCTCTGCGGTTCACACACTTTCACCGAGTTGTGGAACACCAGGCTCGAGGTTGCCTACGGCTACCCGACCGACGAACCCCTCCAGCTCCGCGAGCCCGACACCGGGAACCTGTACTCCGTCCGGATCCATCTCGGTGCCAGGGTTCGTACACACCTCGACACCCCTGAGCTGCGATTCTGCATCGGCTACCGCGACCCACCGACCCAGCTCTAACACACCCTGCTCAACACGACCCGCCTCACCGAACACGCGGCTGTGGGCGGGCGAAAACGGCCACAACGTTTCCAGTCGGGGCAGGATCTCCTCCGAAGTCATCGCCGCGTACGACGCAGCGTCCGCATAACCAACGACTGGGCGAGCTAGTGTCGCCCTTTCCGCCGAGACCATTTCTGAGATCGCCTTCACCGCAGATTGGGGCTTCACTGCCGCCAATCCTTGGGTATCAGAGTGCGTTCCATCGCCATGGTCGGACGATTTCGCCCTGTAGGCACGCAACCCGGTGGCGCACCTCCCCCGCTGCGCTCGCGCTGACGGTGGACTGCGACAGCGCGAAAACGGTCCATCGGAGTTCCTGGATGTCCGCAAGCAGGCGGAACGCGAAGTCCATGCTGACGTCATCGCCATAGGCGTCGACGAACGCCAGGTAGTCGGACTCCGACAGACGGTCGAAATCGGTGCGGTCAGCAGCAACTTGTATGAGGTCCCACTCCGGCCTACCCAGCGAGACTCGGTCCAGGTCAACGATTATCGGACTTCCGCCGAACGGAACGACCACGTTGCCTTGCCATGCATCGCCGTGAATGACTGTTTTCCGACGCGGACGTCCCAGCTCGAGATACTGGTTGCACAATCTGTCATGGTGGCCGAGAAGCCACACCCGGTCTTCTGCGTCCAAGCGGCCCGTTGATGTGATGGCTCGACGAAGCCCGGCGAATGGTTCGTGTTCTGGGAGCACAAACGTTGTAGGAGGCGCGAGAGCGTGAAGCTGGCGAAGCGTGCTCGCTAGTTCAGCAGGTGTCGCCGCATGGTGGGCCGGGATCCGTTGCCACCACGTGATCGGACGACCATCCACTACAGCAATGGGTTTGGTGACGTCGGCCACGCGAACCGCTGGAATCCCAGAGTCGTTTAGCCACTGCGAGATTCGCAACTCCCGTACGGCTGCGTCCGTGGTTCCGTCCTTGCCGATCCGGCCAATGATGTCGCCTACGCGGTAGATCGTGTTCGACCCCGCCCGGATGAGCTGTGGGTTCCTGAGTTCGATGCCGCTAATAGCCGCGGCCTTTTCGAGGATGTCCCGCGAGTTCGCGTCCGTGGGCTCCGGGCTGCTCATGATGGCTCTTTCGAGGTCGTCGCAAGGATCAGTGCGCGGAGCTCACCGACCTCGGTGATACGGCGATGTGTGCTTGCGACTGCTGCCAGCCCGCGAAGCTCGGACGCGATACGCGCCGATCTCAGCGCGCGGCTGTGTTTCACCGCTTCCATCCCGAGCGCCGCCGCTTCACGAGGGTCGCCGAGCTGCATAGTCAACGCTGCCAGTCGAATCTGGGAGAACGCTCTCGATCGGGGGTACTCGGAGCCGTGCATGTCGATGGCGTACCGCAATCGTGGCGCGGCACCGTCGATCGAGTTTCGTGCCGCGGCGGCCAACGCGAGTGCCTTTCCTGTACTTCCGAGGTGTTCGGCCTTGTCGTAGAAGCACATCCAGGGCGGGTCGGCGTCCGGTGTACGAACTGCGAATAGTCCGTCCGCACGCTCGACTTCGGCAACGACCTCGTCAGTACGACCCAAAGCGGCCAGGTATTGGGCCCGCATGGCGCTCAGCATCGCTCTCACGGTGAATGCCAGGCGATCGGAACGGACCTGGGCAAGTTCGATGAGGGAGAGTGCGCTGTCGGCGTCCCCGACGAACGCCGATCGTCGCGCCATATCGGCCAGCGAGCTCGCGCGAAGATCCCACGATCCTGCCGAGTCCGCGCACCACAGCGCGAACTGGAAGTGTCGGTCGGCGTCGAGGAACACGCCAGCGTCGAAGGCGGTGTAGCCCACAACGCTGCTGAGGTTGCCGATTGCCTCCAGCAACGAGCGGCGCAGATCCGCGCTGACCGTACTGTGTGCCATCGGCGCGAAGCGCGTGAGCGTGTGGTTTGCGGCAACCACCGCCGAAGAGCATCCACCGTGGAGGTTTTCGGTAGAGGCGGCGGTTCTTGTCGCGGCGCGGATGGCGTCGATCTCGTGTCTGCCGACATGTCCGGGGACGGGCCCGGTGGAGTCGGAGTTGGGTCCAAGCCCGCTCGACTCGATCGACGGACCGAATGGACTGAACAGGTTCACCGCCAGTGCGCGGTCCGGTTGCTTGTCGCTGGTCTGGCGGCGACGAGCCCGAACGAAGCCGAGTTCGGCATCGGAGGCGCCAAGGATGTGGTTCATGGCGCGGCGGTAGTCAGCATTCGGCCAGCGCACAATCCCGCGTTCGTACCTGGCGATTGCGTGGGCATCCAGGTCACGTCGTACGCCGGTCGTCTGCCAGACACGTTCATTTATTGCATCGGCGAGTTCGCCGCGACTCATCGTTGTATTCGGGACAACCCGCGATGGCGTCCCTTCTCGACGTTGCTGCAGCTGGATATTGGGTGACACGCCACCTCCACGCGGACTGCTGGGCGGTGTCAATTGTAGTCGGCTGCCCGCAATACGGATGGTGGCCCGATATGCCCCGCAAATTGCCCTCCCCCTGCGGCTTTCATCAGTGGACGCTTGGTCGTGTCACACCCCGAATTCGGGGTTCCACGCACAACCGCGAACGCGGCGTTGCTCTGTGTCAGAACAGGGGACATCGCCGCTGACCGACCAGGGGAACTATGAGTACAGCCAAACTGACCGACGTCGAGCGACTGGTGCTCGACGTCCTGGCGCCGGGCGGTCTGCTCACCATCGAGACCCTGGCACGCAGCACCGGCCGGCGAGTGCACGAGGTACGCCGGGCAACCGACTCGCTACAGAGCAAGAACCTCGCGTGGGCGAACCGGCGTGGGCAGTGGAGCGCGGCCCGATGACCCACGGCAGCAACCGTTCTGACGATCAGGGATACCGGTCCGACCGATCACGCCACGAGCTGGCCGAAACACTCGAGGCCATGACTGCTGCCGGGTGGGTCACCACCGCTCCCACCACGCCCAAATCCGACGACGCCCAGCAGTCCGTGATAACCACCAGCTCGCTCGGGGAGAACCGATTGACCCAGCCCAGCTCGTCCTTTTCCGAAACCCCTCGCGCCCGGTGCGAGTTCTATCGGCGGGTGTGTTCACTGCCGACCGTGGTCGACCCGATGACCGGACGGATCACGATGCGAGCAGGGTTGGTCGGCGCGGTCATGATGCCCACCGAGCTCGCCCACCAGGTGAAAACCACGCTCGACATTCGCGGTGTCGCACCGATGCCGATCATCGGACACCCTCGGGCCACCATGTGGACCTTCCTCGTCCGGGGCGACATCGTGCCGATCGGTGACCCCGCCGAAGTGGCACAGTTGTGGGCGGCACGAGTGGTCGTGATCCGGGATGGCGACATCGCGTTGCCGTCCCCAGCGCCGGACCCATTGATGATCCGCACGTGGATATCCCCGGCAATCAGCGCGTTTCGACCGTCAGGATCCGTCGTGCTCGAGTGCGCACGGCAATACCTCGCGGGACAACCACGACGATGAGCGACAGTCGACAGTCCCCCTGCCCCGGCGAACCCGACGTTCGTCTCACAGTCCAATTAGCCGGTGTGCGAGTGCATTTCGCCGCGTGCCTGACCGCCGCGCTGGTGTTCGTCTGCGAAGCCACCGCCCGCCGCCCCGGCAGCGTCGCCGTCCGCACCGGCCATTGCACCGGGCTGCCGCGCCTGCCCACCGAGCGCCTCTACCTACTGCCCTGACCCGCGCGAAACATCGCGCAGTTCCGACCAACCGAATGCCCTCCGATGTGCCCGGTGAGGCCTCCACCTCACCCTACGCCCGTCGGGGGCGGCCCCGGAATCGTTTTCCCGGCGATTCCGGGGCCACACCCATAACGTCGATCACGAGGAACTCACCGCCCTTGTGTGTACCCAGTCTCTGCCACCAAACCTTGCCGCGGCCGATCGGTCACGGCAGATATGTGGCCATGTCCTCGGAAAGTTCCGGTACAACTCCAATGCCCGACCGATGTCGACACCGATATGGTGAGCCAAAGTTGCGGAGTTCGCGCCGACGACAGTGCGAGCTCGGGTGCCTGTCTCGAGGTATCGACCGTCGTGGCGGTCATGCCATTGGATCGCGGCGACCCGGTGGGGTGGCTTGCCGCCGGTGGTGCGCGGCCCCCGGAATACCTGGATCACCCCCGCCGAAGAACACGGCTCCTCCCGCAGGCGACGATACTGCTCGCGCGGATTCGGTCCGTCGATGATGGTGACCACGTCCTGGTCTCGACAGATTGGGTTGATCGGTCGCTCTTCTTTCCTACGCACCTCCGTTGGAAGCCAGCCCAAAGTACCGCTCGAAGAACCACACCAGCGTCTCAACGACGCGCTTCTTCTTGTCACCGTGGCCGGACTCACGATTAAAGCGCGAGACCGGCGGGAGGATCTTCGTAATCTCCGTGCCTGTGGTGCGGACCTGTCCATTTCGAAATGCTGCGTCGATGAATGCACGGGTATTGTCGGGCTTGAGCTTCTGTTCCTCGATGATCGCTGCGAGCTCAGCGTCCCGCCTGGCAACAATATATGTCTGCCACTGTTCATCCACAGCGCTATCCACGGACAGAGAATCGACGAAATCCTCGACCAAGTCGCGCTTGCTACGCAGACTCGGGCTGGCATCGACGGCGCGTGAGATCTGGGCGCGGATCTCCTTGTTCTCGCCATCACCCCGCTCGGCTCGCATCTTCTCGACGAGCATCAGAATGTAGTCGACGTTGATCTCGACCTGCTTGACGAGCTCGATCTCGAAGACGACGTCCTCGTTGATGCGCTCCTTCTCCCCCTCGGTAGCCGTTCGGAACTCCGCATACAGGTTGAGGTAGACGCTGCGGTAGTTCTGATGCTGGCGCTCCGTCAGCAAGTCCTGGCCCTCGAAGTCATCGAATTCAGTCAGGATGTTATGCAACCGGAGGACGGCACCGAACAGGTTGATGAAGTCCTTCTGCGCCTGCTCACCTTCGATCGACATATCAACCGGGAACAACTGCAGCAGCTCGCTAACCTTCCCGGAGTACTCGCCGTAGTACTCGCCATACGAAGGCGCGACGACGATGCCTCGCGCATCCTTGTTGCCAAACAGCTCCAGCGCCGCGTTCGTCTCTTCCTCGAGATCGCGGAAGACGACCACGTTGCCGTGGCGCTTCACCGAGTTGAGGATGCGGTTGGTGCGCGAGTATGCCTGGATCAGGCCGTGCATGCGCAGGTTCTTGTCGACGAACAGGGTGTTCAGCGTCGTCGCGTCGAAGCCGGTGAGGAACATGTTGACTACGATGACCAGATCGATCTCGCGGTTCTTGATCCGCTGCGACAGGTCCTTGTAGTAGTTCTGGAACTTGTCCGCGCTGGTGTCATAGGTGGTGCCGAACATCGCATTATAGTCCTGGATTGCGCCTTCCAAGAACAAGCGCGCGTCGCCCGACAGCCCGTCGGTGTCGAAGGCCTCATCGTCGAGGATGCCATCGTCGGCAGCCTCGTTGGCGCCGTACGAGTAAATTATGCCGACCTTCAGACACCGGTCCGGTGTGAGCGACTCCTGCTGCAATTTGAACTGCTGGTAATAGCGCTGAGCAGCCTGGATCGAGGCCGTAGCGAACAGGGCGTTGAAGCCGCGGACGCGCTTTCGCTCCTTAAGCACCTCTGCCTGGCGTCGGTTGCGCGTCGACTCCGCCACGTTGGTGACAACGAAGTGCTCGTACCCGGTCTGGCGCTTCGTCTTCTGGTCGAAATGCTCCAGGACGTACGCAGTAATCTCGCTGATCCGGCGCGGATCGAGCAGCGCCTTCTCACGGTCGATCGCCGAGACCTGCTTGTCGTCAGGATTGCCGACCTTGACCGTGTTGATGTAATCGATCCGGAACGGCAGGACGTTCTTGTCCGTGATCGCATCCATGATCGTGTACGTGTGCAGCTTGTCGCCGAATGCCTGTTCCGTGGTCTTCAATAGTGGGTTGCCACCGCTGCCGGAGTTAGCCGCGAAGATCGGTGTGCCAGTAAAACCGAACAGGTTATAGCGCCTGAATGCCCGCGTGATGTCCGTGTGCATGTCACCGAACTGCGAGCGGTGACATTCGTCAAAAATGATCACCGCGTGACCCGAGAACACCTCGTGGCCCTTGTTTGCGTTGATGAACGTCGACAGCTTCTGGATCGTCGTAATGATGATCCGCGCGTTCGGATCCTCCAGCTGCTTCTTCAGGATCGCCGTCGACGCGTTCGAGTTGGCCGCGCCCTTCTCGAAACGGTCGTACTCCCGCATCGTCTGGTAGTCCAAGTCCTTGCGATCGACTACGAACAACACCTTGGCAACGTCGGGCAGCTTCGATGCCAACTGCGCGGCCTTGAACGACGTCAGCGTCTTGCCGGAGCCCGTGGTATGCCAGACGTACCCACCGGCGTCGACGGTGCCAAGTCTCTTGCAATTGGTGGATATATCGATCTTCTGCAGGATCCGCTCCGTCGCCACTATCTGGTACGGGCGCATCACCAGTAGATCGCGGTCGGCGGTCAGAACGCAATACTTTGTGAGGATGTTGAGCAGGGCGTGTTTGGCGAAGAACGTCTTGATGAACGCCGTGAGCTCGGCAATGGGTTTGTTGTTGGCGTCCGCCCACCAGGACGTGAACTCGAAGGAGTTGCTCGACTGCTTACCCTTGGCCGTGCCCCTTGCCTTCTTGGCCTCGTCCATGCGCTTGGCGCGGGTGCTATTCGAGTAGTACTTCGTCAACGTGCCATTGCTGATCACGAACAGCTGCACGTACTCGAATAGGCCCGAGCCAGCCCAGAAGCTGTCGCGCTGGTAGCGGTTGATCTGATTGAATGCCTCGCGGATATCGACGCCGCGACGCTTGAGCTCGATGTGCACCATCGGCAAGCCATTGACCAGGACCGTCACGTCGTAGCGGTTCGCATAGGTTGCGCCGCCCTCACCTTGCCCGACCTCGTACTGGTTTATGATTTGCAGGCCGTTGTTATGGACATTCTTCTTGTCGATCAGCGTGACGTTCTTCGTCGACCCGTCGTCCCGCTTCAGGATCTGGACGTGGTCCTCCTGGATGCGAACCGTCTTCTCAACGATGCCATCGTTCTGGCTGGCGATTTTGGTCGAGAAGAACGTCTCCCACTCCGTATCGCTGAACGTGATGTGGTTGAGCGCCTCAAGCTGGGCACGCAAGTTCGCGACTAGCTGCGCCTCGCTGGCGATGGGGAGGTACTCGTACGCCTGCGTCTCGAAGAGGCGAATCATCTCGCGTTCAAGCGCCGCCTCCGACTGATACGTCGAAGCCTTCGCCGGCTCCGGAACATACTCCGCGACGACCGTGCTCTCAGAGGAGATCGCGATCGGGTCAAACTTGCGCACGCTTGCCGCACTCATTCTGACAGCTCCTTGAACGTCAGAAGACGGTCGCGATAGTGTGCGTACTGTTTGCGGCGTGCGCTGAGCTCGGCAGGGAGGCCGATGCTGATGTCGTTAACGAGGGCGTGGAATCGGCCAAGGACCATGACGATCCGTTCCTGCTCCTGAATCGACGGAACAGGGATCTCGATCGCACCGAGCCCCGCTGCGGACAGCCGCTTGACCTTCGCTCGCGCCACATGGCGCTCCTTCTGCCTGTGAAAATCGGCAGTCTGGACCGCGTATGCAACGTACGTGGGGTTGAGATCGGACGCGAAGACGAACGTGTCATCGTGCGCCGCGATCGGCTCGTTCCCGAGCCAGGCGACAGCCTTCCCGACGTCCTCCACAGTCTCTCCGACGCCGGCGAACACGACACTCCCGGGCTCCGCGTATCGAAGCTGGTCACGAAGCTCGGCTCGGACTTGGCGGAGGGCGCGGTCCGCCCACGTACCGTAATCCGTGTAGATCTCGCCGTAGTGAAGGCTCGGGATCCCCGACTCGACAACATCGCTCTTCGTGAATCGGCGGCCTCGGACGAGCGTGCCGAGATCAGCGAGACGTGCACGCTTGGATCCCCCATCGCGCACGAGTGTATCCCTGTAGTACGCGTACTGGCGGCGTCGAGCCTCCAGCTCCGCGGCCAGCTCCGCGGCCAGCTCCGCCTCCAGCTGAGTGAACCTATCCAATACTCGCACGATCTCCTGCTGCACCTTGAGAGGCGGGACGGGAATACGAAATCCCAGCAGCTGAGGGCTGTTGATCGATGTGACCGAACCACCCGACTTACTTGTCGTCCGAAGAATCTCCGCCCCACAAGCACTCAGCGTGTGAGCCAGATATGCAGCAAGCACATCCTTCCGCGGAACAACTGCCTTCATGTCCTGATTGAGCGCAACTGGCACCGGTACGAGCGCAGTCGGGAACGTATGGTCAAGAATGCTGGAACGCACAACCATTGCAACTGAGGTCGGCGGTACGAGCTTCGTCGCCGACTCCCTAATTGCGGCCTCCGTAATGGTGTCAACTGACGAATCGACGATTCGTCGTCCCATGTCTTTTGGCGACACCCACGGGATCGAGCCGTCCAACCAATACTCCGGCTTACTCTTCGACGGCGTACCACCGCCGTACCACTGCCCGATTGCCGCAAGGGGCTCGAACGGCACACCCACTGGACACAGCTCCTGGATCAGCTCGTTTATATGGTTCATGCTCATACCTCCTCACCCGCAAGCGCACCAACGCTTTCAATGTTCCAGCCGAGTTCGTCAATTGCTTGGGCAAATACGTTGTCCCGGTTGACTTCGTCGACGACTCCAAGAACCAACTGGAGGCATGGCTTAAATTTCTGAAGTGCCTCAGCCTCACTAGAATCACCATGGATAATGCCGCTCAACTCCCGAAACAGCTGATAGCCATCACTTGAAAAGCGTTGGGGAATAATACT
Organism: Nocardia sp. NPDC059195; assembly: GCF_042754695.1. NCBI lineage: Bacteria > Bacillati > Actinomycetota > Actinomycetes > Mycobacteriales > Nocardiaceae > Nocardia > Nocardia sp. NPDC059195. The sequence continues at coordinate 45,002 of NZ_JBHZBG010000028.1, forward strand.
GCGAACACTGTTGACCTCTTCGAGAATTACCGCGAATGGCCGCGGATTCCCGTTCCGTTTAACGGTCTCCAATCCCAATATCTCTGCAACTTCCCACGTGACCTTCTCGAAGATCTTGCGCAAGTAGATCACCGAACCAGCACCAAGGCCATTCTCGTATGCGAGATGTGCACGCTTGACAAGGTCTGCGAACGGGCCAGCAGCGACATCGACACGTTCGGCTCGGTCCCTCAGGTTCTCGGTGTATCTCTCGACTCGAACCTCTGGGGCTCTATTGTGGAGCAGCCCAGTCGAAGCAACCAGGAACCAGGTCTCTACCGATGAACGACATACCATGCAACGCAGAGTCGCGTCGATGCTGACCTGATTGTCCCCCACACCCAGGCATGAGAGCTCATCAGCCGACTCGAATGGCCTCACATCACCGCATACATGGCAACGAAAATTATGGATAACTTTTCCAACTCGAATCCTCTTGTGCTTCCCCCACCCGAGCGGACGATCTGAAAGGAAGCCCTCAACCTGAGCTGCCGTAACATCGGGTGCCTTGGAAAGCAGGTCAGACAACCTCATATCCTCCTGCTTCCAGATCTGCCACGATGTCGTCGATCGACGTGCGTAGCTCCGCCTGACGTGTCACGATGCGCGCGATCTCTGCGTTCAACTCTGTGATATCGACTTCCTCGCGCGTGTCCTCGGCCTCCACGTACGACGACACGGCAATGTTGTAGTCGTTGGCGGCGATGTCTTCGTTGCTGACGAGTTTCGTGAAATGGTCCTCCGGCTCGCGCGTTGTGAACGCCTTGAGGATCCTGCCCTGGTGCTCCTCGAACATCTTGTTCTTGTTGCCGACACGGTGGCACTCGCCAGAGGCGTCGATGAACAGCACGTCGTTGGTCTTCTTCGACTTCTTCAGGACCAAGATGCAGGTCGCGATCGTGGTGCCGAAGAACAGGTCGGGCGGCAGCTGGATGACCGCGTCGACGTAGTTGTTGTCGACGAGGTACTTGCGGATCTTCTTCTCCGCTCCCCCGCGGTACAGCACACCAGGGAACTCGACGATGGCCGCCGTCCCATTGACAGCGAGCCAGCTGAGCATGTGCATCGTGAAGGCGAGATCCGCCTTCGACTTCGGCGCCAGCACGCCAGCGGGCGCGAACCTCTCGTCGTTGATCAAGAGCGGATTCGCGTCCCCCTCCCACTTGATCGAGTACGGAGGGTTGGACACGATCGCCTCAAACGGCTCGTCATCCCAATGCTGCGGGTCGATCAGAGTGTCACCGTGCGCGAGGTTGAAATCGGCGTAGTTCACGTCATGCAGGAACATGTTGATCCGCGCGAGGTTGTACGTGGTCAGGTTAATCTCCTGACCGTAGAAGCCCTGGCGCACGTTGTTCTTGCCGAGCACCTTGTCGAACTTCAGCAGCAGTGACCCCGAGCCGACAGCTGGGTCGTAGACCTTATTGACCTGCTTCTTGCCGACGACGGCGATGCGCGCAAGCAGCTCGGAGACCTCCTGCGGCGTGTAGTACTCACCACCGGACTTGCCGGCGTTGGCGGCGTACATCTGCATCAGATACTCGTAGGCGTCGCCGAACAAGTCGATAGAGTTGTCCTCGAACCGCCCCAGCGGCAGATCACCGATTGCGTCGAGCAGCTTTACCACCTTCTGGTTGCGCTTGACGACGGTCGCTCCCAGCTTGTTGCTGTTGACGTCGATGTCATCGAACAGGCCCTTGATGTCGTCCTCGCTGTCGGTGCCAAGCGCCGAACCCTCGATGTTCTTGAACACCCGCTCAAGCGTCTCGTTGAGGTTCTCGTCGGCAGCTGCACGCTTACGAACGTTGGCAAACAGGTCGGACGGCAGGATGTAGAAGCCCTTCTCCGCGACCACCTCGTCGCGAGCGAACTCCGCCTCCGAGTCGGACATTCGAGTGAAGTCGAACGACTCGTCACCTGCCTCATGCTCACCCTTGTTGATGTAGGCCGTGAGGTTCTCGGAGATGTACCGGTAGAAGAGCATGCCCAGCACGTAGGACTTGAAGTCCCACCCATCGACGCTGCCGCGCAGATCGTTCGCTATCCGCCAGATCGTCTTATGCAGCTGGGCGCGCTGTCCTTCTTTGGTTGTGGTTGCCATGTTGCAGTTGTTCTCCTCCGCGCCACGGCGCGATTACGTTGCTGTGAGGTGGTGGGCACAGGCTACCGGCGGCCGCCGACACGACGTGACTGCCGCGCCAGCTCTGGACGCCTGGAGCCGCGACGCGGCCCGGGAGACCATGAACGGTGAGGCCGACACCCTGTGCGGTACGGACTACGGACTACGGACATCGCAGCGACGACAGGTGACCCGACGGTGCCCGATCCACGCATACGGCTCGGCCGGGCGCGTGTACAGGTTGGCGGCCGCCTGGACGTCCACTACATCGAAAGATATTGCCTACCTACTGATTACGATCGACGTTCTCGCACCGCACCGTATGATCGGTCTGTGTCACCGCATATCGGTGGACACGATCGGCTTGGGGGTACGGGGTGTCAGGCTCCACGGACTTGCGTTCATTGTTCAGCTCCGGTGGCGATGACGTCGCCGCCGTCGACGTCTTCGCGAACCGTCACGACGAGTGGGCCGCGGTCGTGGACAGCATCCGCGCCCACGTCGCCGCGCGTCCCACGGTGCGGGTCGATGACTTCGTCAGCCCTCGCAGCAACGTCCTGGTCTTTTACGGCGTCGGCGGGATCGGGAAGACAACATTCTCGAAAAAGCTCGAAGCTCAAATGGCCGCCACCGGTGAACGACAGGCGGTCGCCTCCTGGTCTCGCCTGCCCCAAGAGGTCGGACCGCTGGTACCCGTGCGGATCGACCTGGCCCGCCAAGGTGAGGTGTCGTTCGAGGACGCGTTGTTGGCGGTGCGGCTGGCGATGGGTCGACTCGGCCAACCACTCCGAGCCTTCGATGTCGCGTTGCGCTGTTACTGGGAGGTCAACCACCCGGGAGAGCCGCTGGAAGGTTACCTGCGGCGGCACGGATTCCTTCGCCGGATGTCGGATTCGATGGGACTGCCGCAGGACATGCGCACTGCGGTCGAAGATCTCTCCCAGGCTATCGAGCTGCCCAGTGCGGCAGGTGCCACCATTGTCGGGTTCGTCTCCAGTCTCGCGCAAGCACTGCGGGAGCGACGTGACAAGTCACTGGCGTTGTCCCGGTGCGCTCGGCTACCGGATCTGCTCGAAGCGCCACAAGACATCGACACCTTCTCCTACTTCCCGCACCTGCTGGCCTGGGACCTGGCACAGATCCCCGCCAAACATGCTGCGACACCGGTGATTCTGCTCGATACCTTCGAAGACGTCACCGAGCGCGGCTACCGCGAGATCGAGAAGCTGTATCAGCGGATGGTGTGGCTGATGCCCAACGCCCTGTTCATCATCACCGGCCGCAACCGACTCCAATGGGACGACGAAACCCTCGAAGGACAACTCGACTGGGCAGGCCGACACCGCTGGCCCCAACTCGCGCCCACCGCCGTCGGCGAACCCCGCCAACACCTCGTCGGCTACCTCTCCGACGACGACCGCGAACAATACCTGGCCACGCGACTTTCCCGCACTCGTCGCCCGCGTCATCCGCGACCTCACCGCCGACGAACGGATCGTGCTCCGAACAGTCAGCCTGCTCGACGCGTTCTCCATCGATCTCGCGACCGAAGCCTCCCGGCTCGGCTACGACGCACCAGCCCTGAACCTCGTCGAGCGCCCCTTCGTCAGCAACGACCCCGACACACCCTGCACGAGGAATCCGCTGCCAACATGCGCCGCGTCGCTGACGGCAACAGCCCTTTAGCGCGGCCAGCGCTGCGCGGGCTGTCGCACATCGCCCGCCACCTCGGCGATTTTCCCCAAGCGTTGTCGACGCTCGAGGGCCTCGATCACGACTCCAACTACTACCGCGCGCTGGGGCACTTGTGGTGGGTGCACGGCAACCTCAATCTGGCCTGCTCGGCCTATGCCACCGCCCGCCGGGTCGCCCTCGACAACGACCAAGCCGGCATCGCCGCCCTCGCCCAAGCTGGGTTGGCTTTCGCCGCGGCCCTCGACGACGTCGACCGCGCCACCGGCCAGATCGCCAGAGCTAACGATCTGCTTCGCGAGGTCCACCAAACCTGGGCCCAAGCACAAGTCCGCACTGCGGTCCTGCTGCAATCGGTGGGCGCCGACGGCGACTTCACCACCCACGCCCGCGAACTCGAACACGCCTATACCGAAGCAGGTCTCGGCTCAGCCCTGGCCTACCTGCGGTTTGTCGTCTGCTTCCACCACGCCATCCGCGACGACCAACAGCAACTGCGCGACGCACTGACCAACCTCGAACTCAGCACGAACAACGGCGAGTACCGCTACCTGCGCGAGATCGTGAGCTTCCTCCCCGTCACGCAACCCGATCCCCCAGCGTCTGGGGCACGGTGGATCGGCGGCCGAGACTCCGTCGCCCACGCTTGGCGCGAGATCATCGGTCGGCGTCGTGCTGCACTGGGTCTCAATCCTCCCGTCAACCCGATGTCAGCGGCTAGAGTCGGCGGCATGTCCGGCCCGAGCAGCGACTCATTTTCTGCCGAATCCACCTACCGCACAGTGGAACTCGCCGCTGGCGAGACCGGAATCCCGATCCAGGACGCGCGCCTGATCCGGATGGGCGAAAACGCCATCTACGCCCTGCCCCACGCTAACGTCGTCGCCCGCAGCGACCAACGCCTCGCCCGCGTCGAGAAAGAACTCGCGATCGGACGCTGGCTCGCCTACCACGACTACCCCGCCGTCCGCGTCGCCGAACACCTCCCCCAACCCGTCCGCGTCGATGGCCGCGTCGTCACCTACTGGAACCTCGTCGAACCCGACGGCGAAGTCACCATCGACCAATTCGCCGGCCTGCTCCGCGATTTCCACGCTCTGCCCGCACCGGAGTTCACCCTCGACCTCTTCGACCCGTTCGCCGCCGTCCCGGGCAGGCTCGCCAACGCCGGCAACGCCGACCCCGCCGCTGTCGCATTCCTTGCCGATATGCACCACGACCTCCGAACACGCTACGACGCACTCGAATTCACCGACCTCGGCGTGATCCACGGCGACGCACACCGCGGCAACATCATCCCCACCGCCAACGGTCCACTGCTGTGTGACTTCGAAGTCGCCGCCCGCGGCCCCTGGCAATGGGACACCACCAGCCTCGCCATCGCAGTCGACCGCTTGGGCACACCTGCCGCCGATTACACCGAATTCGTCCGCGTCTACGGCCGCGACGTCACACAACAACCCCAATTCCCCGTCCTGCGGGCCGCGCGCGAACTCACCATGACCACCTGGCTCATGCAACTCATCGACGTAAGCCCGGGCCATGCAACAGAATTCACTCACCGCATCAGCTCGCTCCGTGACGGCAATCTCCAGCAACGCTGGAACGGATTCTGACCTGCGAAAGCGATGGGCATTGACTTAACCAGCGATGATTCGGGTGGAGGGTATGAGGAAGTCCACCGTGCCGAAGAACCTGGCGAAACCCCGTTGAACACCACACTCAGCACCCGGTGGCGAACATACTCGGAAGGCACCGGGCTACCACTGTCGCCGCGGCGCTGTGCCGCTCGGCCGCCTCGTGCGCGAATCTGGTCAGCAGGCTGGTCTTGCCGACCCGGCCTCACCACGCAGAACGATGACGCGTGCCTCCCGGTGCTCGACCGAACGGTCGACGGCCGCCAACAACGCCGCCAACTCATCGACCCTATCCACCAGCGGTGCTGGTGCACCTGTCCCCGACACAGAAATTCCCTCCCGACGGTCCGTGCGGTACGCACGTGGATCCAGTCACGAACCATAGGTGGATGTCCAGCACGACGTCGGGATATGTTGACGTGCTTGAGGATTGATTTAGGCGGCGACGCGAACGGCGACGACGACTCGGCAGGCTGCTGAATCACCGGCGCCACCGGCAACATATTCGGTCCTGTCTTGCAGGCGCAGGCCGTCCGCGCGGTCGTCCAACCTCCTTGGTGTCCAACATTCGATCGACTACCTGGCAGCTGTGGAGAACCTCTGCGGGCACCTCAGAGAAGCGTCACAAGAACATCGTCACCGAGCACGGTGAATATGACTAACGTTGTCTAAGTTCACATCACACCTGTTAACCAGGGTCAATGCCACATTGTGTCAGTGGCCATGGAGCCCGACCTGAGGGTGTGTTCTCCCGCTGCCCAGACTTCTCGCCGTCGAGGAACTCGACCTCGACCCGAACGCTGCGCGGACGCTTGTCAATGGCCATAACCCGCACACGCTCCGACGATGCGAACTCGTGCCGACGGTAGATCCATTCCTGACCTACGTCGGCCTGCATCGGCACGGCACGGCGGTCATCGCTGGCTGACGGAGACGTCATGGCCGAAGGGTGACACACCGTTCGGGATCAGGTTACGGATTGATCAACCCACCAACCTGTCGCCGGTGTGGCCACCTTCGAGCGTAGCGACACACACGCCTCGCGCAGCAGCCAATCGGCATGTGCCAGTATGAGACCCGCTTAGCCGCAGTGGTCAGAGACAAGAACTTCGCAGGTCTCGCGGTGGGTAGCCAGCCGTTCTCGGCGGTATCGGCGGACGGGAACCGGAGGGAACCAGAATATGGTCAATCCGCGCCAACACCTGTACACGCCGGGCCAGGGACGCCGCTTGATTTTTTACGTACCACCTGTGGTGTCGTCGTCAGTTGTCTGCTTCGGCGATGAATTGGGCAACTCGCGGTGAGAGTCGAATCTCGGTGTGGACACCCATGACCTGCGATTCGCGCGTTGCGTGTTCGACGACTTGCTTCATGGCCGCAGCAATGGTGCGGTCGTCAGTGTCGGCGAAGAGCGTGCGCCGCATTGGTTCGGACCGGACAAGCTCGTCCAAGATCGGTTCAGCGCGGTCGCCGAAGAATCCGGCGAAGCTGGCATAGTATTCGTAGCCGATCTGATCCGACGGCTGTGTGGCGATGATCAGGCACCACAGCATGTCGAACTGGCACAGTGAGTCCAACAGCTCGTCGGTCCTCCCGACCTCGATTGATGCGTCAGGGCAGTCCGTTCGCAGTTCAGGGCGGTCGAGCATGTGGCTGCGGCACAACGCGAGCATATTGCCTCCGGTGCCTGGCCGGCCGTGGTCGTCAGCGCGCATCAGGCCGTTGCGGCTGGCTTGGACCTGGCCGTGGCGCAACCAGGTCAGGTACGTGTAGGAAGGTTCCAGAAGTATCGGTCGTCGGACAAGCGAAGGTATCCACTCCCAGTGGGATTCGCGTACCATGTGGCTGCCGATGATGAAGACTCGTACGAGCACCGCGAGCAGGTAGCGGTTCTTAATGTCGGGAGGCAGGTAGGCATCACGACCGCCGAATCCGCCGACGTTCGTATAAAGGCTAGCGAGGATGCCGATCGCCTGCTCGTAGACCTCGTCGTGCCGAAAATCGGCCGCACTCAAAGCGATCAGACACAATTGGTCCAGGGCCTTTTCGCCTGATGAGCTGGGTGTAGGCCTCGCCGACTTCTGCACGACGGTGAGGAATCGACGGATGCAGGTCACTCCGGCGGCGCCGGCCTCGAAGTTCTGCCCAACCGCGGTGGACAGCGTCGCGAGGTCCATCTCCGGCTGCAGCGGGACGGTAACGGGCCTGTCGGAGCCCTGATCCCGGACGGCGTCGAGAATCTGGTGCAGCAGGCCGTTGGTGTACGCGGAGGCCTCCCGGGTTATGCGCTCGCGGTAGCGAACGAGCGCATCATCCCACTGCGAATACGACATCGGTGTGTTCATCGAGCCCTGGCGGGTCAGGATCTGTCCCTCGTAGAACACCGGGTTCCGGTTCTGCCCATCCCGTTGGGGAAGCCCGCCGTGCTTGCCCATCACCACCGGCAGGCCGGCGGTATCGTCGGGGCGGATATGGATCACCGCGACGAGCCAGCCACTCACCTCGTGGACCGCGCTGGTGATGTGGATCGGACCGTCGATGTAGTCGCGCACCTTCTGGGTCAGCGTCGCTGAGTCGAACTGTTCCCGTGTGATCGGGTCGGCATCAGTGGCCAGGTCACCGTTGTCCTTGGCTCCGACGACGATGTAGCCCCCGCGTGGCAGATTCGCCATGGCTGCACAGTCTTTGGCCAGTTCGACCGAGTGCTTGCTGCCTTTCGACAGGTCCAGGTAGGACTTGTAATCGAGCTCGCGGTCCTCGGTGCCGTTCTGGAGTAGCTCTACTACCTTCTCGTAGTCGGTACGGCCATCCACCGTGATCAACGTTCCAACTCCTCGGCCGTCGTTATCGTCTTGCGGGGCAATACTGTCATCACCACGGATTGCATCGGTGGATAGTCCCGCAGCGCTACGTCGCCGGAACGCAGAAGCCCCCGGCCGAGGCCCCAACTGCACCCAACATAGCCAGTAGGCGCTCGCAGATCATCACATCGGAGACTCTCGTTCCCTCTCACGTGTTCCAACGTCGCAAAGCCGAGAAGCTCGGCATGGCGAGAATGCCGGCGAGTCGTAGTGCCAGGCCGTACACACGCAGGCCGCGTGACCTGCTACTCCTGCGGAGCCAAGGGGTTCACCCCAGTCAACGATCTTCAGCGCTGCGGAACTTTTCAAGCCGTATGAGACCGGGTGGTGTTAAGCGGCTGTGGTGGTGGACTCCTCGTCGGTGACGGGGTTCGAGGCGGGTGGGTTGATCCAGACGGTGTCGGGTAGGTCGGGGATCTTCGGAGCCGCGGTGGCGGTGAATCGGTGACCGCCCACACCGAACTCAGCCGCCGGTGGGCAGGCTGACTCGATACGGCACGCGTCGAAAAGAGCTGTCCCCCAAGTCCGGCCAGCTGGTATAACGGGCTACCACGGAGGGGTTGGCATTGACCTCGACTGGGCGACGTCGCGACGTGACGCGCGTACGGCGTGCGGAACCTGCACTGCGTCGGCAACCCGGAGGTTCCGCAGGGCCTACCGACGGTCAGCCCTGGACCAATGGTCTACCTCACCGAGCACTCCTGCGCATCCGTCACCACGTTCATTGCCTGACCCGACACCGAGGAGGCGCATTGGCGCGCAAGCCGAGTACCGAGACACGGATGACCCTATACCGGTTGGTTGGTTGTCCCGTTCTGGCGAAAGTGATCCGGGAGAAGTACTCGGATTTCACCGAGGAACAGGTCATGGTTGGCGAGCGGCGGTCCGTCCTCTACTGGGGCCGAACCCCGGACAAGCCCGTCAAGTGGGCGGACACTGTTGCGGGCCTTTCAGGTTCCAGCATCGAACTAGCCACAGGGGTCGCTGCGGCCGCCTTGGTGATTCCCGGTTCCGACAACGATGAAGCCGCAGCGGACTTCGCTTGGGCAATCACCTTCGGGATGGGCTTCCATCTTCTCGACCAGCGATACGTCGACTCCGGCTTCGGCCAGCGAGTTGCTATCAGGTGCGCCGATCCAGCACGGTTGAACTCGATAACGAGGGTGACGCTGGACGAGTCTGCGAAGACCGACCGGTCATCGATACCAGTCGGCGCGTCGTTGAGGAGCTTCGGCTTCGAGGACATCGGAGAACTCGCGACCCGAGTGGTCGCGTCGGGGACCATCGACGGGATAGGCCCCGATGGTAAGCCGGTTACTATCCGTGGCGCGGACGCTCTCAGCCTACCGCTGTCGAAGCAGCCGAGCGAGTTCCTCGCCAACCTCGACAGGATCGTAGAGATTCTGGATCGGGCACCCGCGAGCGAAGAGCTGGCGGATCTTGAACGGCTCGTGCTGATCAGGGACAAGGCGCTCATCGACGAGTTGGAAGACGTGCTCGTCGATGCGCTCGATGCCGAGGCACCGAAGCGACTGAGTATCGCGTGGCCCCATGAAGCGGTGGACGAGTTCGGCCTTGCTCAGGCGTTCAAAGTGACCGGAGCCGGATACCGAGGGATAACGGACGGGCTGCCAACCCTCGCGGACCTGCTAGAGCCGATCAAGAAGGCCGGACCCGAGGCTTGGAAGAAGCGGCTCAACGACGTGGGGGTTCTACTTTACGAGAGCACGGACCCCGACGGCCTCGTCAGCCCACGGATGCCGGTAAGGAAGTGGCTGACCTTCGAGGTCGAACGTCACGACCGCAGGTATTTCATGCACAGCGGGCGTTGGTACTTGATGGACCAGAGCTACGCCGACACAGTGGCCGCGCGAACCCGCGAAATATTCCGGCGATCAGCCCCCATCGCCAGCCCTCCGAGGTGGGAGGCGAGCATGGACGAAGCAGCGTACAACGAGGCGCTGACGACGAGCCTCGGAGGACTCCTTCTCGACAGGAAGTTGATCAACGGCGAGACGAAAAAGGGGAAGTTCGAGGCGTGTGATGTTCTGCTGAAGGGCGGTACGTTCATCCATGTAAAGCACGTCAGCTCTTCGGCGCCGGCCAGCCATCTGCTGGCACAGGCCCTCGTCTCGACGGAGGTTCTCACCCACGACAAGAAGGCGCGAACAGATCTGCGGCGACGCATCCGCGAGGCCGGACATGATCCGGCGGATTACGAGTGCAAACCGAAAAAGGTCGTCGTGGTTCTGGCCAAGGAGAAAAACCCCGTCGACGCGTCCAGTCTGTTCACCTTCACCCAGGTCAACCTCGGCAGACAGGATCGGCTCCTGAAGTCGCGAGGTGTCGACCTGTCGATCGTTTCAGTGCTCAAAGAGTGAAGCCAACACCCACCCCCCGTTTGGACCCAAGACCTCACCCTGATGCTCACTGGAGCGATCTCGGCACCCGAGGTGATCATCGACGTCAGCGACCGTGAGCAACAGATCACATGCAGCACAGGCGATCTCATTGGCAAGCTGCAATGTTTATGCTCCGCAGCCCCCACCGGTGAACCGTTCACAGTGGTGGTTCGCGATTACGCGAGGGTACGCGCGCGGCCTGATTACCCAGCCTGCCGATCCCGGATGCGGCGAGATCTCCGCCGAGCTCCGAGGCTGGACTGCTGGCGATGAACCGTGGCTTCGCCGCCACCACCAATTTGGTCCCCACTCCGAAATCACCCAACGAGGATGCCCTCGCCGCGGCTGGCGGCGCGACGAACCTCGCGCTGATCGAACGGCTAGCCGGGGCCCTGGCCGCAATGTATAGCCCCACGGTGATCGAGTGGATCATCACCCGACCTTTTCGGTAGCGAAGTGCGGTCACGGGTAGCCATACAAGTGCTCGAGTATTTCGAGCTCGAATCATTCACTCGACCAGTAGCGACTCAAGTTCATCGGCAAGGATCTTTCTGACAAGCGAGAACTCAGGAAGTAAAACTATTGCCATGCGAGGAATACCATTCTTGTCGACTACATCCTTAACCAGCGCGAGCAGATCTTCTTTCGTCCCAAGAATTGCAGTTCGATGCAGAACGGATTGCACGTCTTTACGCCACGGAACGGACTCGATATCTGGAGGCATGCTTGACTGGCCGAGAAATGCGGCACATGTCCAGGTTGCAAGATCTATGGGCCGATAATCCTCTCCATCGGATAAAAGACTCCTGCACGAGCCGATAATTGCTGCTAGTGAATACTTTTCTCGAGAGATCAGATCCCATTGTATGTTTGAAATCTGGAGGTATGCTTGAGCCTCCGACTCCATCCGACCCGAGGCACTGGCCTGCTTTCTGCAAAACCCGAGATATAGCAACGAACTTGCTTCGAGATACTTCGATACGCTATGGCGAATATCATCCTCGCGAACTTTAAGGCGATCGCCGATTCTTTCTGAATAGATTGCACTCTCACCAATCTTGGACAGTCGATCTACTAATTGCCTGTCAATATCTCCCCCCGCATGGACAATACTATTCCTGAATGCAGACAGTCGGCAAATTGTTTTCCACGGATCGCCCCAGGCCCACGTTCTAGTTGGCAGCACTACGTCACAGTGCTGTGCCAATGCCTCCAGCCAGTCACTTACCGACTTCTGCATCTCCTTTCCTACTTGCATATCAACAACATCCTTAACAATCTCATCTTTGTCGTTAGCACTCAAAATACGGTCCAGCCCAACCGACGGCTGACCGGGGATGGCAGCGGGGCGAGTGCTGTAGAAGTGGCGGTATAGCTCGCCGCAGTAAATTTCGAATGCAGAGTCTATTGACACAATGGCCGCCGCGCACGCGAAATCTCGGCGATTTCTATGTAAGGACATATAAGCAGATAGCGTAAAATGAGTAAAGAGTGCTCCAACATCTGCGTCCTCGGGCTTAATAATCACAGGGTAGGTGACGCGCTTTTCCTGTCCACGTCCAATGAAGTCATTCAAGACATCCCTAAGGGTACGGATATGCCCGTCGAGTTCATCATTTTGGGTAGCAGTTAGATGAGAGCGCATTTTCTGCAATTCGACTTGCTCGTCGTTTTGAAATAAAGATGAACCAACAGATTCAAGCGACATTTCGAGGGAGTATACTAGCCGGGCGTAAGCGGGGAACAGTTCGTTAGCAAGATTCAACCTGCTTGTCATGACCAAATTATAGAGTAAGGCACTGAAGACTGCATGTGGATTTCGCGCCTCTGCTAGATAGTCGTTCCCGTGTGCGTCGTCGGGCGCCCTGGACGCCACGCGCGATCACCTCACTAGGGATAACTGCTGCCCAACCGAACTTTCAGGCCAAGTTCCTCATAGATCTCCCGGACGGCCGCTACGAGAGGCGACTCATCTGCTTCGACGACCCCGCCCGGCAATTCCCAGTAGTCCTTATACCTCGGCTCAACCAGCAACACCCGATCCCGCTCATCGACGAACAACACCCCCGCACCCATCCGCTTACGAGGTAGTCCGGCAATGTCCTCAACTCGTTCAGACTCCATGGGGCACAACACTATCTACGCAGGCACACCACGCCTGGTCGCCGGACACGGCAAGTTGACGAAAACCATAGGGACACCCCCCATATCGGCCCGAACGCCGAACTCGAATGCAGCATCCCGGCTCCGCGATCCTCAAGACTCGCTTCGAGTGCAGCACCTGCCCAGTGGTTGCCGCAGATCGGTTCGCTGCCCAAAGTAGCGACAGCTCAAGGGTTCAGGCTGATCGTGGTGGTGTTGCTCGATCGTGGCGGGCTCGTCCGTTGACACTCGGCAAACCGTCATTTTATGCAGCGGTGCCAGCTGATTCAGGGAGAGTCGAGGAGACTCGGAGTTCGCCGGCGGTCGGTCCTGAATTCGTATCGGCGGTGCGGAGGTCGCGCTGGACGGTGCGGTCGGAGCAGCCGAGCCTGCTCGCGATCTCGGCCACTGTGTAGCCAGCTGCCCTGAGGCGCGCCGCGTGGGCTGCGCGGTCTGACACTCGTGACTCGGTTGGAGCATCGGCAGACAGTCGCTTTGCGACGGCTTCACGTTCGACCGGACCGAGCCCGCCGTACCAGCCTTCGCGGGTATCGGGATCCTCTGCACGGAGGGCCACTGCAAGACAAGCCAGACGAGCGCTGCAGCCATCGCAGCGCTCCAGAACAGCTGAATCTGGGCAATCATCGGCATCGGGGTGGAAGGCATCAGGATTCATTCCACGGCATGCGGCCTCGGCGAGCTGCCGGGAGATAGCCCTATCATCGTTGCGGAGCAGAGCGAGAAGCTCGTATTCGCTGCATGCGGGGAATTCGGGGGGAAGCATGTGTCGTGCACTCCAGCTCTGGCCGAAAGTTCGGCCTCCGATTGGACTCGGGTGAGCGGGAGCAGGTCCCGGCGCACCCGCTTGGTGCCTTCCGGGTATGGCCCGGTGTGGCGCAAGCGGCAGCAGACGGCCGAGTCAGCCCCGAGATGTACCAGCCGTTAGGTATTCGCAGGGAGCAAACCTGGGGCTGGCGTTATCGCCCTCGCACGGTTTGGGCGAGGTGAGCATCACAGGTGGTCTGTGTCGCGTTGTAGACTTTAGCAGCGGGGGTGACAGGGCCGCCCAACACGAATCCCCGTGCGGCCCTGCGCTATTGACTAGCCTGCGGCCTCGATATCCTGTACTTCTACGAGGTCGTCAAGGTAGTCGTCTTCTTCGAGATCCTCGTCTTCGAGATCTGCGTCGTCTCCGGCTGCGAGCCCGTGCCGCTGAGCATTTCGGCTACTCCAGATCGGAAGCTTCTGCAGGGTTCCGAACAGGATGTTCTGCCAGGCGTCGCAGTCCACCTTGGTTGCGCCGAGTGCGTCGATCGCTGGCATACCGTCGTGGGCGCGAACCGCTTCGACCTTCCTGACGGCAATCTCGACATCTCGAATCGCGCCGCCTAGCGCGGTCAAGGCATTTCCGAGGATTTCAGCGGGAGTCTGGGGGGCCGTAACGAGCCCGGGGCCTTCGCCTGGAGCCTGGAAGCGATGCCGCAACCCAGCGTTCTTGACGATGATGTCCCGTCCCTCCGCAGTGCGTTGGATCTGCCCGGCATCATCGACCAACCGAATCTGGCGACCCAGATTGTGGTCGGTGAGGGCTTGCCCCAATTGGTGAACGCCCGCCGTCGCGACTCGCATCCGGTTGACCACAGCCCCTGGATTCCGCCGATCCTCTGGTTCGATGTCACGGGGACCTCGATCAAGCAATTGTTGGTTAACGACGAGCGGGTATGCAGCGCGGGCGCCGAGTTCGCGTGTTGCCGGCCCGGGATTCCCGAGCTCGACCTCGACTAGGGCCGCCGTTGTGAGCTCTTCACCGCTGCGGAATGTCGCTTCCCAAGGCCCCTGGTCCAATTCTGCATCGAATGAAACTTTAAGGTATTTCCGGATTCGCTCTCGTTTGCGCGAGTCGTCCTCTGATACGGAGCGCAGTATCAGCGATGTAGCCAGGTCGCTGGCGAGTTTCCAGCTCGTCTTCTTTCGTGTGCTCTGAGTAGTGACCGCGGCACGAACCGCCTCATGGATATGGGGACTCCGGTCGGTGAACAGCCGGAAGATCGCCGCTGTCCGCACTGATGAGTCAGCAGTGAAACCTGCCACCTCCGCCTCGACTGGCGTCAATGCACCCGCAAGCCAGTCGGCTTTTCCCGCCGTGATGAGGTTGCGCCGCTTCAGCTCGTCCAGTACAGCATCGGCAAGTGCCTCGTTCTCAGTTGCTTCGCCCCAGGGTTCAGGAGGATCCACGTGCCGCAGGGCCACCAGCGATTTGACTGCAACACCGAAGTCGGACGCTATGTCACCGTGGGATTCGAAGCCGACCAACAGCAGTGCGGGCACCTTCTCGCATCGTGCTCGGATTGCCGCTTCTGATTCCACCTGGTCGGGCGATCCTGCCGCGATGATTTCATCGTTCAGTTTGCGAATTTCGGCGCGCATTCTGCGCTCGTCGCGCTCGTAGGGAACGTCAGCGGACCTCACTCCGAGCAGGTCGTGGACACATGTCATGCGGCTAGAGCCTTCGGCAGTCACGGGCACGGTGACGCTCGGGTTTCCGCTGGCATCCTCGAATGTCGTCGCGGCGAGCCACACTTCGGTCATCACGCCTTGGTGGCGAATAGACGGCCGCCAGTCGTTGTGTTGGATGACGTAATCCCGTGCCTGTTGCGACGCCCAGGCTAGATGCTCTTGTCCGTGAATCTGCTGGATCAGTTCAGGACGTCCGTCTTGCGCCACTTTGGGCTCCGGTAGCGGACGCAGCCGAGTGCTCTCGCTGTGTCCGACAAGGCCAGAGATAGGATGGCGACGCGCGGGCCCAATGCGGGGATTCCGTGGGTCCGGAATGACGAATCGAGACCACACCTCAGCTCGAATGGCCAGAACCACCCCACCAGGAACCGATAGCCGTTCCGGATAATCGATCGACCGCCGAGCAGCGGATGGATCGACAACAGCTATAGCAAAGGCACGCGCGGCCTCGTCGCTCATCTTGAACTGGTCGATTAGCCTGTCTGCCAGTTTGTGTGTCGCGGCTGCAAGTGCCGGTACGGGCAACTCTTCGGCCGGCCGTGGGAGCACGGACTCCGCGGCCATGGGAGTGGGGTTCATCGAGGTCTTCTCCGATCAATGTGAGCCAGTTGCCGCCCGGCCGCATAGACCTGGACGGCTCGTGATGTCATCGAGGGAGATCGGCCACGTAGAGACCTGCTCTCCCCCTCGGTTCGCCCGGACGAGGTCCGATGTGTCCGAGGCGGCAGCAGCGAGCGCAGCCCGAACTCGAGACGTACCGGCAGGTATCCGCTGGCGTTGCCGCCCTTCGTCGCGTGACGGAGGTAGAAGGACCGACCTTGCTGTGTCGCTGCAATTACGCTAGCACCGGGGGTGACAACATTCGGGGGAGCGCAAGTACTGCCCCGGCATTCGGCAATGATCAAAGCTCAATAGCCCTATAGAGATTCGCGACCCAACCGGTTGTATGTCAAAAGCTCATCGGACGCCCGTGACGTAGCCGCTGAGACATTATCGTCGCTCGCGAATCAGATGACTCCCGCGCGGAACACCCTCCTCTGCCGCTGGGCGATCCGCAGTCGCACGACAAATGGCCTGCCTCAGGGTGCCCCCGCCACTATGGGCCCGCGCTCGCCGCGCGGGCGCCTACCGGTTAGACCCGGATCTGCAGCCCACCGCCGTCAGAGTTTTCGCGTTGTGGAACGTTAGGCCCATAGGCCCGCGTTGCGCGAACACCCGATCGAGCAGCCCCGCCGTGCCCGTCGATCTGACATCTGGCCGTGAAACACCTAACTCCCGCAACTGAACCCGATTAAAGACCGCCCCGAGGGCAGAAGTAGTGTGCGTGCCGTCCCGACGATCCGTCCCTCGGCCGGACAGGAAATTCTACGTCGGATAGCCGAACCCCGCTTCGACCGTCAGTGTCCTATGGGGGCATCGTGAACCCGCAGGCCGTCCCCGTTCCGCACTTCGACCCGTCCTACCGTGTGGGCACTTCGAAGAGGGAAACTGGAACCATGCCGACCGACGACCAGCATCGTCAGATCGAATAGGAATCCGCGATGACCAGGCGTTTTCCGGTTGCCCTTGTTTTGCGTGTCCTGCCGAGGAATCGAACCTGCGACCTCCCAGCGGGCCACAGTGCGAACCGACCACTCCAGACATCGACAGCCGCACCATCAAGGTCGCCGACGGTCCGGCCTGCAGGCCGCGCCCTACCTACCTACGGCCAGGTGGTCTGCTCACCGTGCAGGAGGCCACTCAGGGTTAGCGCCGACCCCGGACCCGTAGGAGTAAATGTTCATCGACCCGTTCGGCGTCGATGGTCAGCAAGCCGTCGTGTCGGCGGTCGATTGCCAGCCGCAGGACAGCGCCACATCGATCTACCGGACAAAGGGGCTACGGTCGGCCGTTCAGGAGAACCTTCTCGTTGTGCCACACGATCTTTCCGAACAACTCTGGTGGATCTACGGCTACTAAGGCCTTTTGGCGCAGATGGAACGCAGTCGGAGTGGTGCTACGGGTCAGATAGTGCTGCACCGCTTGTATCGGCTCGACGCCGAGTTCGACTCCATCGACCAGTCGAAAAATTCCATCGATATGCCGCCCGCGAAACCCAAGTCTTACATCATCAGGATGGCGACCGAACTCTGATGGCCCGAAGTCGATTACGCGACGCTGTCGACGTAGCTGAGTCTTGGCTGGATCGAGCCGCACGAAGAATGAGTGCAGGTCGAGGTCCTTGATGCGGTGCTTGCCGCCGGAGGCATAGTGCAGCGCGCCACCCTGAGTCAGCGCAGTCATCAGGTAGGCGTCCCGGTAGGCGGCAAGATGAGAGTTCCGTTCGAAGAACACTGCCAATTCGTCCTTGGCGATCGAGGCCAGGCGGCGCAGGTGACTCTCGGAAATCGGTTCGTGCGAATACCTCGACACATCGTTCTCCACTCGCGCAGACTATGCGATCGGTCCACCTTCCGCCGCGAGTGTCGGTGCCGCGGTGCAGGATGAGAACGTGGAGACGAACGTACGGACGCCCATGCAGATCTTCAGCCTCCCACAGACGCTGGTGGTCCCGCTGTTCCAGCGACCCTATGTCTGGGACCAGGTGGAGCAATGGGAGCCGCTGTGGAACGACATCCGGCGCCTGACTGAGCTGCGGCTACGCGATCCGTATTCCACGGCAACGCACTTTCTCGGCGCTGTAGTTGTCCAAGCACTGGACGGACAGCTCGGCAGCCTGCAGGTGAGCAACATCATCGACGGCCAGCAGCGCCTGACGACGCTGCAGTTGCTTATGGATGCGACTGGTTCGGTGCTGGAGTCCGCTGGCCGAGACACGCTCGCGGGCCAGCTGGAGAGCCTGACCCATAACCAGGCCACCTTCGTGCCGGCAGGGGAGTCACGGCTGAAGATTCGTCACACCAACCGCGACCACGCCGCCTTCGATGAGGTCATGGACTCAGATCCGCCGGTCAGTCATGCCGAGCTCGAGCACGCAAGTGCGCGGATTACTCGTGCCCACGCCTATTTTGCCGATGCTGTCGCTGCCTGGCTCGGCGAATACGACGCAGACGACTACTCGGCTCGGGCCAATGCACTGGTCGGTGTGCTGACCAGCGGGCTCCAACTGGTGGCCATCAACCTCACCGCCGTGGAGAACTCGCAGGAGATCTTCGAAACTCTCAACGCGCGCGGAACCCCACTGACCGCCGCCGATCTCATCAAGAATTTCGTCTTCCAGCGCCTCGCTGCCGAGGGTGCGGACACGCGCCGCGCCTATGCCGAAGACTGGCCTTTCGACACAAAATTCTGGGAAACTGAGGTCAGCGTTGGGCGCTACCGGGTTAGCCGCGGGTCACTGTTCCTCAACCAATGGCTCATTTCCCGGATCGGTGAGGAGATCGGACCGCAACAGACATTTACGCGCTTCAAGGCCTACGTCGAACATGACAGTGGACAGAAAATGGGCGTACTGCTGCCGACGATCAAACGGCAGGCCGATCTCTACGAGGCTTGGACGTTAGCCGCCGACGACAAGGACCGACAGCTCACCACCGTCGAGATGTCGGTGTACCGCATGAAGGCCTTCGAGGTCGAACTGCTCAAACCGATTCTGGTTTGGCTGCACGACCCGGAACGTGCGCTTACCGGCGACACCATCGACGGTGTCGTTGCGGCAGTGGAAAGTTGGGTTGTCCGCCGCATGTTCCTCCGCCTGACGACATCCGATTTGGGCCGCGTCGTCGCCGACATCATCCGCATCCACAACGATGCACCCGATGCCGAACTTGTCGACCGAGTTGCCAAGCACCTGTCCAGACTGAACGTCTCCAGCACATACTGGCCCGGAGACAACGAGATTCGTGCGTCGCTCGCTGCTGAAGCCGCCTACCGTCGCTTCAAGGTCGCACGTCTGCGGGTCTTCATGGAAGCGATCGAGAACCGGTTCAGACGGGTGACCAACCAGCCACAGGTGCCGCGACGCGGCTACCCGATCGAGCACATCCTGCCGCAGAAGTGGAAGGACAACTGGGCTGTCGACGGACCCGAGGCCGAGATCGAACGCGGAGCGCATGTGCACCGACTCGGCAACCTGACCTTGCTCACCGGTTCGCTCAACTCCAAGGTGTCCAACGGCGCTTGGGATCTCAAGCGGGACGCAATTCGAGAACACGACACCCTGCTGCTCAACAGTCGACTTCTCAGCAGTATCGGCGACGGGCAGTGGGCAGAGGACGCCATCGAGGCTCGCACCGAACGCATCATCGACGTGCTTCTCGCCGTGTGGCCGGTGCCCCAAGGGCATACCGGGCAGGTGGTCGACCCCCGAGACAAGAGCCAAGACTGGGTCGAGGTGAAGGACCTCGTTGCGGCCGGACTCCTTACGCCAGGAACGATATTGACGCCGCGACAGGGAAACTGGCGATCGCGTGAAGCCCTCATTCGCGATAATGGCACACTGGAAGTGGAGGGCCAATCATTCGGGTCACCCTCCGGAGCGGGTCGTCATGTCAAAGGCAGCGTGACCAACGGCTGGACCTTCTGGAGCCTCCCGGACGGACGGCGACTCATTGACGTCCGGGCTACATTCCGCGGTGAGAAGCCGACGGGCGACAACAAGACCACTGCACTCTCCGAAGCTGGCACTACCGAATGACCGCGGCGACTGCGCAGAGGTGGAGATCGCTACGCCGGGCGGGATCGGACTGACCACGGGTAAGGCGATGGTGCGCGGTCGGTCAGGGCTGGCCCGGGCCCCTTTCCTTTTGCCCATTGGACGTCCTGCCCTCTCGCTAGCCATCTCCAAAATGCCGAGCCCCAACGGGTCACAGCGAGGTGCTTCAATCAGGCGGGGGGCGGATCGTTTTTGTAGGCCGATACCTTCGCGACACTCACGCTCCCCGCCACAACATTTAAGCGTGTCGTGGAATTTCCCGATGTCCAAGCGCGCACGGCTACCTTCCCATTACGGTCGATAGTCGATATATTAAGGTCGATCACGGACACAGTACTCAGCTCGGATATCTCAACGCTTTCAACCGCATACAGACACAGTTCGACTTGTACCGTGTTGTAGCCGACGACTCCCCACTTCCTAGGCGGATCAGTCGGAAACTCACGAAAATCGAACCGCAGATAGACACTTGGACCGTCGCGGTGCAAGCGAATCTCGTGGAGCACAACGCCATCCAGCGATGGAGTGAAGGCCCCGAACACTCCTCGAATACTACGCGGCTCGTGCAGCGCATCAACCCAGCTCATTAGTGCATCCTATGTTTGGAAGGGATAGTGCCCAAGGGTTCCCGGCACTTTACCAGTTCGAGTATTTTCAATAGGCCGGACGTTGAAGTGGGGACCTTGGTCACCTACGCCGTCTTCCCCATACCGGTGCCCTGCACTGTGATCTTGAATAACAATCCGGTTTCCATTGCCGGCAGTAAAATGGTACTCCTCGGTCATGATTTCCTGATAGTTTTCATCGAGGACTGCATGCCCCCACATATCCTCCATTCTTACACGCTCTACAGCGCTAGGCTGTTGACTGGTCGGAATTCCGGCATCTCGCATTGCCTGCCGGAGCGCTGCGTGCCGAGTGGGCAATTCTTCGCTATTGGAGTCCCCGCAAGCCAGGCCCAGCGGATCTATCCATGACATCGGATTATGCGGATAGGTGTTCGGGTTCGGAGCTGGGTTGAGACCGAGTGGATCCTGAGTTAGGTATCGGCCCGTCTCGGGGTCGTAGTAGCGGTGGTGATTGTAGTGAAGCCCGCTCTCGGAATCGAATTGCTGCCCTTGGAAACGATGCGGCGTATCGATTCCTACCCAGGTCGTGGCACCCCACAGCGTGCTAGCCGAATGGGCCACAACCTCCCCCCTGTCAGGATCAACGAGGTGGGTTGGGCTACCGTCAAGGCCGGTGACGATCGCGTGGAACTCGCGATCTATTTCATGATTGTCGGCCGATTGAGTAAGCGGGATGTACGTGCCAGGATGGTACGACCACGCGGTGGTTGTGCGGCTACCATCCTCGTTTACCGAAGCTTGTTCAGTGAGATGGGTACCATCCCAATTGAATTCGCTTCTACTGCGACCATTGACCAACATTTTCGAACGACGACGCCCGAAAGGGTCATACGTGTACTGCCACTGCTGGCCGTCCGGAGTTCGGACGCTGATCAGCTGATCGAAAGCATTGTATTCATAGTGCCACACAGCAGCTTTGCGAGAGATTCGGGTCTTCTCCTTCCGCAACAGCCTGCCTGCCGCATCGTAGTGGTAGCGGGTTCGGCCCGCGCGCGCAAGCAGATTGCGGCTGTACTCGAATTGAGGCGCGTCAGTCTCATCAGAGTCCATGCCTCTTCGACCGGCCATCGCGCCGGACTCGAAGATCAAGTTCGAGAGTGAATCGTAGCGGTACTCTTCGGCGATTGCCCCAGCAGCAGTGATACGCGCTACGCGACCGAGCGGATCTAGCGTGAAGTCTCGACGTTCGACGCCGGCCCGGTCAATCACAGAATGAGCCGAAAGGTAACCGTCCGGCCGCCACAAATATTCGTCGCGGTGAATTAGTTCTGATGGAATACTCGTCCGAGGATCTAGCTGAACGAGCTCACGGCTGACAGTTAAACCCGCCAGCCCGAAGGTGGAGTGCTGACCCACTCCCTCAGACCGCCAGCTGTTCTGGCGACCAACGGCATCATGGGTGAAATCGACTCGGCGCCCACATGTTCTAAGTGCCACGACCTTGTTCGAACGTCCGTACTCGAACTCCGTAGATACACCCATCGGCGAGGTGTGCGAGACACGGCGCCCATAGTTGTCATATCGGTATTCCGTCGGTATTTGACTGTCGATCTGCTGGCTCAGGAGTCTTCCGGCCGGCGAATGTCTAGATAGGAGGGAATGAGTGACAGTACGGGCTGATTCAGAGTTCAGTCCGTTTGCGGCCGTAGTTATCCTTCCCACGAGGTCATAGCTATATGAAACCCATTCGCCGGATTCGGCACGAGTACCAACAAGCTGCCCGAGTTGGTCGTAGGAGTTATAACGGCGAATCCCCGTCGGAGTCGTGACCACGGCG
The DNA here is from genome assembly GCF_042754695.1 of Nocardia sp. NPDC059195. Taxonomy (NCBI): domain Bacteria; kingdom Bacillati; phylum Actinomycetota; class Actinomycetes; order Mycobacteriales; family Nocardiaceae; genus Nocardia; species Nocardia sp. NPDC059195. The sequence goes on from NZ_JBHZBG010000028.1 coordinate 67,471, forward strand.
ACAGCGCCCGACGGATTATAGGCGTATGTCGTTGTCGCATCGTTGTAATCTGTTTCGGAATAGATCTGCCCGGTGGGCCCATAGACATAGTGCCAGGTTTGTCCGTTCGGGTTCGATACGGACGTGAGTCGCCGCTCTGTATCCCAGGTGTACCGAGTGGTGTCGGTGCCGGTTGAAGTAAAGGACTCACAAAGGCTAAACGGGCCATATACGTATGTATCGATCCTGCCAGAGCGGTCGGTGCGTGCGACAAGGTTGCCCTCGCCGTCCCAATTCCATGTTTCGACAAGATCATCGGCGCCGGTGCGGCGCACGGGCTTACCCTCGTCGGACCAGTCATGGTGGACGGCCTGACCGAGCGGGTTCGTCGTCGTGGTCGGACGGCCGAAATGGTCACGAGCCACTGTGAGTATCCCGCCTACAGGGTCGATGGCGCGAACGGGAAGGCCCGCGGCGTCGACATCGACAGCTGTTGTCGCATCCGGGGAATCGGAAAATGTGTGGATGCCACCATTGGGGTGGTAGGTATACTGCCGGGAAATTCCGTCAGCATCAGTGACTGATGTTGCGTTCCCGGCATCGTCGTAGGTGTAGCGAGTGACTCCACCGTCGGCGGCCGTGATTACGCTGGGACGGTGAAGGCTGTGGTATTCAAAGGTAATGGTTCGACCGTCTGGACGACGGACCATCGTGAGGTCGTCGTTCATGTCGTAAACGTATGTCGTCGTCGCTAGGTCCGGCCCCACACTGCGAACAGGTTTTCGACCTGCGAGATAATCGGTGCGGGTTGCGTAACCGAGGCCATCTGTCTCGATGTGGAGCCGCATTTGCGCATCGAATTGGTAGGTGGACGCCACGCCCAGCGAATCAGTCACTGTCGTAATAGCGCCTTGGCCATGCGGCAAGGTTTCGTAGGCGAATCGAGATGACCAAATGCCGTCGATCCCGTCCTGCGCGACAACGCGACCTTGGTTGTCGTAAGTGTTGGTGAACCAGGTGTTGTTCGAGTCCCGCCACGACAACATCCGATGGGAGTTGTCGTACGTGTAATGCGTTGTCGCGCCGACACCATTGGTGACTGCAACGAGATCACCTGACTGGTAGGCGAATTGACGGATTGCGGTCGATTCGCCGGTACCGGAACGGGCGTCATCCACGGTTATCGCCGTCACTCGCCCCGAGCCGGTAGCGAAGCTGAGCTGGTAGCCGCCCGAGCTGGTGATCCTGGTTGGTGCACGGTCGAGGTCGTAATGGAAGCGGATCCAGTTGTCATGACGGTCGGTGATCGCGGTGATCGGAAAGTCACCGAGGGCAGCGGATTCAGCATCAGGGGCCGCGAAGTGCCAGGTGATTTCGCGGTCGGGGTCGTGGACTCGGAACGTGTCGGTGCTGGTGCGGGTCAGCGGCCACGGTGAATCACCATGTAGCGGAAGCACTGCCAGATCGGGAACGTCATGCGGGTACGACAGCAGTATGCCGTCTTCGGCGACGAAGGTGACACCAGCGTGGTCGACGACTATCCGCAAGTCCAATGCTGAGGACCAGGACGGGCCGAACCATCGGCCGAATCGGTAGTTGGAGCGGTGGCGACGCCACAAAACAACTGGCAGCACCCCCGGCAGGGTGACATCGACAACCGGTACGAAATATTCGCCGGTGGCGAAATCCACCGGTTCGCGGCCGCCGCAGGTGCCTTTTGCGTCCTGGGTAGTCGCGGGGTCGCCGATACGGGCCTTCTCCGGTGCGCCTTCGTTGGTCGTGGACGGCGACTCCGGTTTCTTCGCGTTGAGGTCAGGTGTGCTCGCTGGTGCGGTGTCTCCTGGGCTCGTACTTTTCGCGGGGGTGTCGGGCGTGCTCGCTGGATTCGTCGGGGTGTCCGGCTGTTTGGTGGTCGAGGGTGTCGTCGGGGTATCAGCAGGCTTGGTGCTCGCAGGGCTGGTGGTGGTGTTGTCGGCGTTCTTCGACGACTTCGACGGGGTCTTCTTGAATGCCTTCGCGATATCGCCGAACGCTGACTTCAACTGCTTCAGCAACGGCTTCAGCTTCGACATCGTCTTGGCCAGCTTCGAGAACAACTTCGAAATCGTCGCCACTGTTTTGGCGATGTAGGCGGTGGCCTGGACCGCGACCAGCGGGGTCGCCAGACCGACCGAGAAGACCAGTTCCGCAGCCCAGACCGCGAGGCGGCCAACGGTTTGAGCGACCAGGTCGCGGACGGTTTCGCGGACCGCGGCGACGATGCCGCCTGCCATACGGATTGCCGAGGCTGCCGCCGTGGCGGCGGTGTTGGCCGCGGTGAGCAGGTTGGTGGTGTTGGACGCGGCAGATTTGTAGGCGGTGGCGGTTTGGCCGGTCCAGTCCGACACATCGGCGGTGACGGCGGCGTTTTGGGCGGTCGCCACCTCGCTGATGCGGGTGGCGACGTTGTCCCAGGTTTTGGCGTACGCCTCGATCTGGGCGGGGTCGCCCGCGATCCAGTCCAGAGCATCTTGCAGGGGTTGGCAGTGTTCGATCAGCCAGCCGACGCCGTAACCAGCCAGGGTGCCGAGCGGGTCGACTACCAGGGAGACTGCTTCGGCGCCGAGACCGACGACACCGAGGCCGACTTCGATCCAGGAACCGCCCGAGATCGCGTCGGAGAGGTCTGTGACGGAGCTGACCAGGCTGATGCCGGTGGACCAGTCGGTGGTGTCTTCCTTGGCCGCGATCAGGGGGTTGGCGGCCATTACAGACTGGACTCTTGGGTCTTGAGCGCTGCTGCGTTGGTGGTGTCGCGGGTGGTGAACGCGTCCGCGACGGCGGTCAGGTTCGAGCTGGTGTTACCGAAGGCATCTATCGCGGCCTGGATCGCGTCGATGCCGTCGGTTTCGACCGAGTCGACGAACAAGGGACCGAGGAAGGCACAGAGTTTGCCGAAAGCGTCCGAGGGGGCTGAGACGGCTTGGGCTGCTTCGAGTGCTTCGGTCAACCCTGAACCAGCCGAGGTGACGTTCGTGGCGTGGGATTTGATCTTGTCCGGGGAGATGCTCAGTTCCCCGCCAGCGCTTGTCATGTTGATGCCCCACCCCTCGTACGTCATGCCACCCCTGGTCGACGGGCACTCCCTGCCCGTGACCTGCGGTGTCGAACCTGACCGAACAGGTCGACCCCGACTGATTCGACCTGCGGCACGCAGTGCCAATGGCCGAGCGTAGCGGATCGGGATGGGTTGATGATGGTGGTGAAATCGATGGAACCAGAACGGGCTTCGGTGCGTCTAAGGGCGTGAAGGAGTGCCACCTTCTTGGCGTAATGGGGTCACACGGTGGAACATGGCCGGGGCTTGGAGGTCTCACGAGATGGAGACTCGCCAGGGTGAATTGGTGAGGTCGTGTCGTAGGCTGTGCGGAACGACGGGGTAGCCGGGCGCGGGGAGTACTCGGGGCGGCCGTGGGGTTGTGTGGGCTCGTCGCAACGGTGCGGCTCGGTGATCGGGAAGACGGAGGATGCTCGTGCGGCAACGGTCTGTGGTGATGACCACGGTTTTGTGTGGGGCGCTGGCTGTGGCGGGGTGTTCCACCACCGAGAGCGGGAACGCACAGCCGAGTTCGACCGACCCCGCGGCGGCTGCCGCAGCACTGTGGGATCCGTGCAGTCAGATCCCGGACTCGATGTTGACCAGTTTGGGGCTCGACGTGGCGTCGAAGCGATCCGGCATCCTCGGGGCAGAAGAGCCAGGCTGGAAGATCTGCGCATGGGATGACGCGAACTACCCCTCCGGCTTCGGGATCGGCGTCTTTTCAACAATCCACACGGTCGACGAGGTGCGGGCCAAGCCCACCAATATCGAGTTCAAGGACGTTGTGATCGCGGGCCGCAGCGGTGTGCAGTTCCGGCAAAGTCACTACGACGCTAACGAAGACTGCTCGATCGTTTTCCCGACGTCCACTGGATTCACGCAACTAGACATGCTCAACAGCGGCGTCAAAGAAAAGTCGGTGCCGCCATGCGAACGCCTGCAACCGATGGCGGAAGCAATCGTCCCGCTCTTTCCCAAATAGAACTTTCAAGAATAAGGGGGTGTCATGGCTTCAGATGATGAGAAGTCCCGCTGGCAGTATCTGAACGAAGAAGCCAAGGCAGGCCGCCTGTACCTCGATCCTTCGGTCGCGACAAGCTGTCGCGATGCAAGCAACAAGCAGATCGACCTCTTCGTCCAACTGAAGAACGACCTGCAGTACGTTTCATCGGTGTCTGGTCTCGGCCGGTTCAACGCCGCCGACGAGCTGGCAAAGATGCTCGGCATGAAAGCTATTGGCGGAGAACGTGATTTCGACACGGCCTTCAAAGAGCATATCGAAGTTCTGACGCTGATCCGCGACACCATCGAGATCTCGGTGAAGAAGTACGAGGACCAGCAGATAGCCCAAGCGCAAGCAACGAACGCGTTGGGCAACGGCTACTGACATCCATGTCCGCCGCTGACCAGCCCGCCCGACCGAGAGGTCACATCCGCTGCGGTGCCGCGATTCCCAACTGCCCCAATCCGAGTTCGAGCGTACGGGCAGTCAACTGGCACAACGCAATTCGATTTGAACGAATCGGTTCGTCGGCGCTGATGACCGGACATGAGTCGTAGAAGCCGGTGTAGGCGCGGGCCAAATCATAGAGATAGCCCGCCAGCCGGTGCGGCTCCAACGTGTGGGCCACCTCGACGAGAACAGTCCCGTCGCCGTCGAGGCACAAGGCGAGTTCCCGCTCGGCTGGTTCGAGCGGTCCGGCGATGTCGATGACGGCCGGGGTTGCGGCGTCGGCTTTGCGTAGGATCGAGCAGACCCGAGCGTGGGCATACTGCAGGTAGACACCGGTGTTGCCGTTTAGTGTGGTCATGCGGTCCGGGTCGAACGTGTAGTCCTTGACCCTGGATGTCGACAGATCCGCGTACTTCACCGCGCCGATCCCCGCCTGCTCGGCGATCGCATCGAGCTCCGTCGACGACAGGTCCGGGTTCTTCTCGGCGACAACCGCACGGGCACGCGCGACTGCTTCGTCGAGCAGGTCCATCAACCGAACCGTCCCGCCCGCACGGGTTTTGAACGGTTTACCGTCCGGCCCGAGGATGGTGCCGTAAGCGACGTGAGCCACCTCGATCGCCTCGGTGAGCCAGCCTGCCCGCCGTGCCGCTTCGAACACCAGCTGGAAATGCAGCGCCTGCCGTGAGTCGGTGACATACAGCAGCCGGTCGGTGTGCAGCGAGGTGATGCGGTACCGGATGGTGGCCAGGTCGGTGCTGTCGTAGCCGTAGCCACCGTCGCGTTTTCGGGCCATCAGTACTGCGGGCTGATCATCGGGGCCTTTGACCTGCTCGGACAACACGACAACCGCGCCGTCACTGTCGACCGCGACTCCCTTGTCGAGCAGTTCGGTGACGGTGCCTGCGAGCTTGTCGTTGTAGAACGACTCGCCGAAATAGTCATCAGGAGTCAGAAGCACTCCGAGACGGTCGTAGATTGCACCGAAGGCCTTCTCCGACTCTGCGACGATCTCCCGCCACCGAGCCACCGTGTCAGGGTCGCCGGCCTGTAGCGCTACGACACGAGCCCTGGCCCGGTCGGCGAAGCCGGGATCCGAGTCGAATTGCTTCCTGGCCGCCTTGTACAGGCTGTCCAGCGCCGACACCGAACTGGTCCCTGTGTCGAGTTCCTCCGTGTGCCACGGTGATTCGGGGTGCTCGTCGATGTACTGGATGAGCATTCCGAACTGCGTACCCCAGTCACCCAGGTGGTTCGCCCGCACAACATCGGCACCGAGGAACCCGAAGACCCGCGCGAGGCTGTCACCGATGATGGTGGTCCGCAGGTGGCCGACGTGCATTTCCTTCGCCACGTTCGGCGCCGAGTAGTCGATGACGACCCGTTGCCCGTCTTCACTGGCGGAGACGCCGAGCCGATCGTCGGCCAGGCGCGCGGCGACCGATTCCCATACCGCCGCGTCGGCCAGGGTGACGTTCAGAAAACCTGGGCCCGACACCTGCACGTCAGCGATCACACCACCGGCCAGACTGACTTGCTCAGCGAACTCGGTGCCGAGCCGGGCCGGCGGGACACCGACCCGCTTCGCCAACGGCAGCGCCGCATTGGATTGGAAATCGGCACGATCAGAACGACGCACTACCGGGTCCACATCCGCCATTTCAGGACGGACTCGGACGATCGCCTCCGACACAGCGGCAGCGACACATCCGAGCAGCGGCACAACACCGGCAGAGCTCACCTTGGATTCCTCTCGATGGGACGGTGAATCCATTGTCGCAAGCACATCAAGCGGATATCGGCTGCTGCGAGTGCCCGTCCGCCTACGGCACGGCCCACGCGATCGCTCCAATGATCGACGTGCATCCCGCACGCCTGCGCCAGCAGATCCTGAAAGCCCAGTGCAATCGACGCCGCGGTCAGCGCAAGAGCGGCCGGCGCGATACTGCCGAGCGGTTGATGAGCGAATCCGGTAGTACTGAACATCCGAGGCCGACCGTAGGGGCAGAACACCATGGATCTTTCGACTGCGATATCCACGTACGACTGCACCCGGGCAACCACCCGCGTAGCCAACGCTGAGCAGCAGCGCAAGCTGATCCTCGCCACATTCCCATTGGAGGACTGGCCCACCCTCCCGCTGGAGCGCTACGCGTTGAACTGCGAACCGGAGGCCTTCTGCCGATTGATGGAGTACCGAACCGTCGACCTGGGTGGCATCGGCGGCGGCAGCGCGACGAAACACATTCTGTACCTGGGTAATTCGGGTGAGTGGTACATCGCTCCTGCGCTCGGTGATGAAGTCGGCCCGGCGTGGTCGAGGTTGCGCGGTCAGTTCGTCGACGCATTCGAAGCCGTCGAACGCGGCGCGTTCGACGAACTCGACGAACTCGATGCGCTGCGCTCGGGCCAATCGCTGGTGACGAAGTCGCTCTCCGTCTACTTCCCGCAGCACTTCTTGCCAATCTTCTCCGGCAGTCATCTGCGCAGCTTCATCAGCCTCCTCGGCGGAACACCGGAACGCTACGCACCCGCCTGGCGGGCCAACCGCCAACTCCTCGCGCTGGTCAAAGGTGACCCCGAACTGTCGCAATGGGCTCCGCATGAGGTGATGCAGTTCCTGTATGACAATTTCGACCCGCGCGAACCGAGCCGCCCAGTATGGAAAGTCGCGCCGGGTGAAAACGCCGTCCACTGGCAGGATTGTTTCGCCAATGGATACATCTGCGTCGGATGGGACGAGCTCGGTGACCTGAGCCAGTACGCCAGCGATACCGAACTCAAGCAGGAGCTGGCTGCCCGGTGGCCGAAGGCCCAAAATGCCAGCAATGCAAGGAATCTCCTCGCCTACCGTGACCTCGAACCGGGCGACCGAATCGTCGCCAACCATGGCATGTCCAAGGTTTTGGCGATCGGCACTGTAACTGGCGGCTACCGCTTCGACGATTCTCGAACCGAATCCAAGCATGTGGTGCCTGTGGAGTGGGACACCAGTTTCGCGCAGCATTTGGAGAACCCGCAGTCTTGGCGCCGCACCTTGGTCCGCGTCCCCGATCACCTTTTCACCAAGCTCACCTCGAAGAGGGGAAATGCCGCTCAGACCGCAGATCATGAAGTACCGGAGGATATTTCGGCGATCCTCGCCGCGCTCCAGCGGAAGAACCAGGTAATTCTCAGCGGCCCTCCTGGTACCGGAAAGACCCGTCTCGCCCTCAGCACCGCGCTGGCCGCACGTGGTCGTACGGCTGATGTCGATGGTCCTGGTCGAACGGCGGCGATCAACGAGCTCCTCGACACCGGTCGAGTCCGCATGGTTACCTTCCACCCCTCGTACGGCTACGAAGATTTCGTCGAAGGATTCAAGCCGGCACACCACCCGACCGCCGCAGGTCTGCACCTCGAGCTCACCGACGGCCTGTTCCACAAACTCTGCGCCGACGCTGCAGCTGCCGAGAACGAGGAATTCCTGCTGATCATCGACGAAATCAACCGTGGTGACCTTCCACGCATCTTCGGTGAGCTCGTCACTTTGCTGGAGACCGATAAGCGCGGGGTCAGCGTCGACCTCCCGATCAGTCAGCGCCGCTTCGCCGTTCCACCGAATGTCCGCATCATCGGGACCATGAACACCGCAGACCGCAGCGTCAGCCATCTCGACGCTGCGATCCGCCGCCGATTCGCCTTCGTCACCGTCGGCCCCGACCCCGAGGTCCTGTCCGGCACGATCGGCCCGCTCGATCTGCCGGACTTCCTCTCCGCACTCAACGAACGCATCGTCACCCACCTCGACGCTGACCACCAGATCGGTCACGCGTACCTGCTGCACAACGGGCTGCCGGTGGCCACCGAGGAAGAGCTCGCCGCCGCCTACTACCACGACGTCCTCCCGCTGATCGAGGACTACTGCGTGAGTCGCGCCGAACTCCTGCACCGAGTTCTGGGCAGCCTGGTCGACGCGAACACGGGACAGTCCAAACGGATCACCGACAACGACCTCCCGACTTTCCTTGCCGCCGAATTCACCTCTGGCACTCTCGATCTCGATGAGTGAACGCCTCGACGTTCGGCTGGGCGAGTACGAGTCAGTTGCCTTGCCCGAAGATCAACTGACAAGTAGCGACCGCGCACGACTAGCGTCCTTGCCCAAACGCTTCACGCTGACGCCGGCCCGAGTTGGCTGGCTACTGAAAGCGGAGGCGACCGTTGGGGTGCTCAACCTCGACCGCATCCGCCTCGTGGTGAACACCAAACTGGCCTTCTCCGGCGAATCCCTCATCCGCTGGCTCTGCTACGCCCTAGCCACACCAGTCCCCCACGAGACGACCATCCGCGAATGGTCCGTCGACCGCGATGGTTTCGCTGACATCGTCGCCGCCGCGCTACTCGGCGCATGCCGCACCCTCCTGCGCGACGGCTTACGCCGCGACTACGTCCGCAACCACCAGGTCATCCCAGTGCTTCGCGGCCGGTTCGACGCCGTCAGCCAAGCCACCCACCGCTACGGCACGCTGGATCGGCTCCACGTCGACACATTCGACCGCAGCGTGGCCATCTGGGAAAACGAGGTATGTGGCCACGCCCTGCGCAGGGCATCCACCCTGGTGAGGGACCCGCAACTTTCGCGACAGCTGTCCGTGCTCGCTGTCGAATTCCCCACGAGCAGCACCATATTCGCGTCCGTTCAACACCTGAACCGCGCCCGGTACAACCGATTGAATCGGCGATACCAACCCGCGCATCTCTGGGCAGGCCTGGTGCTGAACGGCGGTGGAGTAGCCGATCTGCTGGTCGACAACGGTGCAACCGGGGACAGCTTGCTTCTGGATATGCCCCGCTTGTGGGAGGCAGTGATTGTCCGACTGGTCGGCGATGCCGCACCGGCCGGATCCCGAATCGTCGGCTCGGCCGGTCCGCATTCCATCACCGTTCACGGCGACCTCAATCGCCGCACCACCTTTCGTCCCGACGTCCTCCTGCAGCTCCCGAACGGCACCTTCCTCCCCGCGGACGCCAAGTACAAGACATACGGCAACCATCGCATCGCCGCCCCAGATGTGCACCAATTGCTCACTTACACAGCGGGATACGCCACCGACCCCGCCCGAACCGGCGTCATCATCTACCCGAGCCCCCACCAGAACACCCACCGAACCCTCGACATTCGCGCCAACGGCCAAACCCTCGGCACCATTCACGCGATCGGCATCGCGACCGTTTCAGACCCCGCCCATGCTCTCGAATGGGTTCGCGCAGTTATTCCTTCATCATCCCGCAGAGCCGACGGAGCACAGTGATCGCGACCCTACATCCGGATCTAGCTCGAATCACGTTGCACCACACCAGCTATAGCTGGCGGATCCACTGCTGGTAGTCGCCACGGGGAATGGAGACCGGCTCGAACTCGGCACGCTCGAACAACAGTTGGCTCGGACCGTTCTGGATATGAATGTTCGCGGTCACCAACACCGCGCCTTTGCCGCGTTCGCGCGCCATCGCTGCGATCACGGAGCACGACTCAGCGAGGGATCGGTCAGCGACTTTTCCACCTTGCCCACGTACCGATAGGCAGACTCCGATCGCGGCAATGTGGGCGGCGAAAACCGATGGCAGCGTCTCATCGAACGTCAGATGCGCCACTGCGACGATCTCGCCGCCGCCCCGGCGACCAACAACGAGAAGGTTCCCCGCCTTCAGGCACTGCGGACTCTGCCGAATGATGCTCTGCGCCGCGAGTTCCCAGGGCTTCGGGTGCGACAGCTTTCGGCCGGCGGGGCTCCGCGGCCGCGAGGCCGTACAGGTGAATTCCTGAAGTTGTATCGCCTCTCGGCGGTTTGTGATCGTGGTCCAGCAGATCTCGGTTGGATTCACCGGGCAGGCTTGCCATTCGCCGCGAGCCAAGCCTCCAGATCGGCATGGGACGGCCGGTTTTCGAAAGCTTGCCGGTATGCCTGAGCCATCGCCGCACTGTCGTCTGGTTCCGGGAAGTCGATCTCGTCGACGGACACGTCCAGCACCCATGCGAGGTCCTCGGGCGAGACAGCACCGTCTTCGACGCGGCGTTGCAGGGCCTCGACGAGGATCGGCGACATTGCGCGAGTGGAGGATTCCTGCTGCCTGAGAATGATCGCTCTCCGGCGCTCGAAAGTGCCCCGCTCATCGCCAGCGTCAGCTCGAACAGCAACGGGCGTCGACTGTTTCAACGCGACAGCCACCTCTGTGGAGTATCGAATGTTCAGCTTGGCCAAACGATTCTTCGCCGCAATGGTCGACACGCCTGTCTCCCACAGGAATCGCGCGAGCCCTTGCTCGCCCATCGCCTGCCAATCATGCTGCCTGACAAGCTCCTCTGGCAGTAAGAGGTGCGCCGCGAACTCGTCGGCAGGAAGCTCTTCTGCCTCACCGGGAGCCTGGTCGCCGCTGTGATGCCCGAGCGCCAGATGTGCGAGCTCGTGCGCCAACGACCAGTTGCTCCGAAACCAATTGGGGGTCGTGGCGAGCAGGATGATCGCGCGTGAACCGATGGTCAGCGAGTAATCCGTGGAAAGCATCGGTAGGCGAATCACATCGACGCCCAGACGCGACTCCACTACCGAACCGAACTTCCGCACGAAGCTCCCGCCCAACGTGGCCCCCATGTCGGCGGGATCATCGGACAGCGGCGCACTCGGCGGAGGGCCATCAGGAAAGGCCGCGTTGTAGGCGTGAACCACTTGGCCGAGGAGCTCCTCATCGTGCGCACGTCCGGGGTTGACTCGAACACCGCGGTCGCTATCCCATGCATGCCGAGCCGCGATCCTGACGCGCCTCGGATCCACCGCACCAGTGGCGAGCCAGTGCAGATCAGCTCCGATCTCATCGGCGATCCGCGCGAGCTCCTGTGACGAGAAGCCTCGCTGCCCGTTCAAAGCCCGAGACAGCGCGTCGGGCTTCATCCCGGCACGCTCAGCAAGACTGCGCTGACTCAGCTCCCCCGGCATGAGAGATCGAATCCGCTCCCCGACCGCCCTCAGATCCTCGTCCATGTTAACGATCCTACCTGCGCAATTGGGAAAATCCCAACGCTTGTAGGCCAGATTTTCTCGTGCGACGATTGCCGCCATGCCCGAGACTGCAACGATTGCTCCCGTCAAGGGAGGTTGGTTGGTCCGTAGCCGCAACGGTCTGGAGGTGGTGGTCGAGGACATCCGATTCGCGACTTTCGACATCGCCAGGCTGATCGATCCCGATCGCTGGTACGAGATCGCGCGTGACCTCGTCCTGGTCGATGAGAGGGGCGCGCCGATGAACGCCTTCACGCTGTTCTTCGACTGGAACAACGACGACGCGCGGCTCTCCGCGATTGATGATGAGGTACCACCAGAGGGATGCCGGTGGTATCCCGCCGGGCCTGGTCTGCACTGTCTGCGTCCTGGCGCATCCAAGCTGGATGCGATCGCCGCTCTCGCTGCGGAACTTCGCGAAAACTACGGATTCACGGTCGACTTCGGTTACGAAAAGGACGAATGGGACAACGAGTCGGACCGCATCGCCCATCTGCTGCTGAACGCGGTCAACCGGGCTGCGTCGAGCGGCGTCGATGAACACCAGTTGATGCGCTTCATCACCACCGCGCTCGGCGGATCGGTCACCGCGGCGGATTCGGGCGAGACCACGAGCTACCGACTGCCCGACCGAAAGCTGCACACGACGAGATCCGTTGAGTAGGAAAAGATTCAGCCGAGACCGTTGACCGGCCTCGAATCCAGCATCGTGGCCAAGATGGTCAGCTTAGGAGTCGACAATGGACTGAAATCGAGTACGCCTGGTATTCGGATGAGCGTCCCCATGAGCTGCCTGATCCTGAGCAGATTGCCGTTCTTCAGCCGTCAGATCGCCTGCCGCCCAGACCGAACAGACGTGAAATTCCCACTGTCAGAACGTAGACCAGCGCAGGCGGACCCAATACCACGATCGCACCGACGAGAAGAAACGGCCAGGTCGGGGTCAACAATGTGACCGCAAGCCCGGCCCCGATCCGGCGTGGGATACCCCGAAACAGCAGAAGCACCACGGGAATACCGATCTCCGGGATCAGCCACAGGCCTCCCCTGGGATGAATGCCGTACCGACCGAACAGCATCCACGCCGCACCGAGCACGGCCGTCGTCGCCAAGCCTGTCCACCCGTACCATCTACCGATGAGCGCCCGAAGGCGGTGCAGGCGTGATCCGCCGGCGGCAAATCTCTTGTCCCACAACGACCTCGTCCCGCAGATGATCGCGATCGGCAGCCACACAGCCCACATGAGGGGCAAAGCCACCCCCCAATTACCCCCTCCCGCACCGACCGCACCCCCGATAACAGCGGTGCAGAGAATGCCTGTCATGACGAGGGCGAGCGAGATCACCGAGGATCCCTGGAATTGCCGATGCGAGTCAGTGGTGTCCATCGCTAGGCCTCGTACGTTCTGCGTGGTGGCGCCGTCACGGTCGGCGCATGACCTGTTGTGCCGAATGGTGTGCCCGATCGATCGACCTTCACGTCGTACTGCGAGTTCCAGCCCTTCCAGCGGTCATCATCGAGTGCTCGTCCGCCGGTACCGAGTTCGTGATGCCCCTGGAGGTTGGCGGCCGGACCCATGCTGGTTCCGGTCCCGACTCCGGTCGGCGGGTCGACCGCGATCGTTCGATCGGAGCCGTCGGGACGGGTCTGGTAAGCCTCCATCCATGGGTAGTTCGTCCGGGTCCCGTCGATGTGGATGCCGTCGGAGGACGGGGTGAATACCAGGTCGCCGTTGACCGACCAGCCGAATTGCTGCATCGGACCGCCCATGCCGATGGGATCGGCGGCTTCGTATTTCACCCGGACCGAGCCGTCGGCGGCTTGGATCACCTCACCGGTCGGCTTCCCGGTTTCGACATGCCCCGAGCTGCCGTCCGCTTCCTGCACGACCGACGGGTTCTGACGCATCACCACGATGCCGTTCTCGTAGTCGACATATGTGGTCACTCGCGCGTGTTCGGGGTCGAAGTCAGCGTCGGAGGTCCGGTCGTCACCCTTATTTCGACCGGAGAACGGATTGTCCATCGACGGATCGAGGACGTCGCGTTCCTGGATGTATTGGGCGGTGCGAACAACTCCCTGACCGGGGCGCGGTTCGATCTTCACCACCCGAACCTCGGGGTCGACACCCTTGTATTTCGGATCGTAGCTGTTCGGATTGAGCGCCTCCGCAGTGGTCCAGTCGACCGCGGTCGCCGGCAGTCGGCCGAATGCCTGTTGGAACGCCGCGGCCGATGTACGCATCCGGTCAGGGTCCGAACGACCGTCCTTCGACCGGTATTGCTGGATCTCGGAGTTCGCCTTCTGTAGCGCGTCCGCGGGCGCCATCGCAGCCAACTCCGCGTTCGCGGTCGCGATCTTGCCACCCCACAGTGCATCGGCGGTCAGCAGGCTGTCTGCGAGTCCGGAGAGGCGCTGCAGCTGGATGCCCGCCTCGGAATCCCAGTCTTCGACGCCGGTCACCGTCCAGTCGTCGGCGACCGCAACGGGCGCGACGACATAGTGCTGGAATATCATCTTGATCTCGCTCAGCGGAAACTGCATGGCGTTGGCGGCGCCCGCGCACGCTCCCCCGAGGTCGTCGTAAGCAGTGGCGATCGCGCGCATCTGCGTTTGTTCGCGGTCGGCTTTGTTCTCGGCCGCGCGGCGCGCGTCACCCTGCCAAGCCAGACCGTGCACGGTGGTATGCGCTATGCCGGTGGTCTTGATGATCTGGTCGGCGATCTGTGTGGCGTGCACTCCAACGGCCGACAGCCCGGACACGTCCCAGCCCAACACCTGCTTCGGAGTCGGCACGGTCAACGTCCCTCGTACGGATTGCCGGAATTGAGGTCGGCTACGGCGGCGAGCCTGCGTGCTGCATCGAGGTCTGTGCCGACGTAGGTGTCTGCCGAATATGCGAGGAGCGTTGCGAATTCGCTGAACCGGGCCCTCAGAACATCTTTTGCAAGTTTGCTGAGTGCGTCCGAGTGTCCCAGTTCCGCACCGACCTGCCCACCGGCGACATTGCCCGCCACCGGTTCCGCGCCGAGGTGTGGAGCGCGGTCGATTTCATCGGTGAGCAGTGACAATGTTCCGGCCGCCGTGCGTAGCTGATCCGGATTCACTTCGAATGACACTGAAACTCCCCCCGCCGACACCGGCCGACGTTCTTCGATTTCACCGCATGCTGAACGGTAGCTGAAACGTATCACAGCTGCCGGACGTCATCTTGTGGCCGCTGGACAGCCCCAGACATGCGGCCACCTGCCCAGTTGGGCATACCCTGCGCGATCCCCTTGGATTGTCGGTGTCGCGGCGTAGTGTCACGCGTGTCGGCGTTGCGGTGACCAACCGGAGGTTCGCGATGGACGTGCTGCTCGGGATCGGAACACGTAAGGGCTTGTTTTTGGCTCGTAGTCGGGACGGGCGGGCCAGTTGGACAGTGTCGCCGCCGCAGTTTCCGGTGGCTGATGTGAAGGCGTTGGCGATTGATACCCGGCGGGAGACGCCGCGGGTGCTCGCGGGGGTGTTGAACAGTCATTTCGGGCCCACGTTGGTGGTCAGTGATGATCTCGGGGAGACGTGGAGTGAGCCGGACGATGCTCCGCTGAGCTTCCCGGAGGACACCGAGGCCGCATTGCTGGGTGTTTGGCAGATCGCGCCAGCCACCGATGCCGAGCCGGATGTGGTTTATGCGGGTGTCGAACCTTCGGCGTTATTCCGGTCGGCTGATCGTGGTCGGACGTTCGAGCTGGTCAGGGGGTTGTGGGAGCATCCGCATCGGCCGCAGTGGGAGCCGGGTGGTGGTGGGTTGGCTTTGCATACTGTGCTGCCGCATCCGGTCGATACGCAGCGGGTGGCGGTGGCCATGTCCACTGGCGGGGTTTATCAGACTGCCGACGGTGGGGAATCGTGGACGCCGACGAACAAGGGGGTTACCGCGGACTTCATGCCCGGCGAGCTGCCGGAATGGGGGCAGTGCGTGCACAAAGTTGCCCTCGATGCCGAATCGCCCAGCACTATGTATCTGCAGAACCACGGTGGCGTGTTCCGAAGTACCGATGCCGGGGTGAGCTGGCAGTCGATCGATGGTGGGTTGCCACCGTCCAACTTCGGCTTCCCGATCGTCGCGCATCCGCGTAAGCCGGGAGTGATCTACACCTTCCCGCTGGTGGCGGATATGGAGCGCTTCCGCTTTCCGCCCGATGCCGCTTGCGCGGTGTATCGCAGTGAGGATGGTGGCGATACGTGGTCGAAGCTGAACGATGGACTCCCCACGGTCCCGTTCTGGGCTGCGGTCATGCGCGATGCCATGTGCGCCGACAACGCCGACCCGACAGGGATCTACTTCGGCACCCGCAACGGCGAAGTGTATTGCAGCGCAGACGAAGGTAATCATTGGCAGCTCGTGGCCGACAAGCTGCCGGACGTGCTGTGCGTGCGCGCCGCGGTCATCGGATAGTGCGATGGCTCGCGTCTGCCTGCCCTCCATGCTTCGTACCTATGTCGACGGCGCCAAGGAGCTCGATGTCGACGGTGCGACTTTGCAGCAAGTTCTCGATGCGCTGCGCGAACGATCGCCCGGGTTGGAACGCCGACTCCGCGACGAACGTGGGGCATTACGCCGCTACGTGAACTTTTATGTCGACGGTGACGAATGCCGTCTGCTCGACGGCCAGGAAACCGCTGTCGGTGCAGGTACTGAGGTGATGATCATTCCATCGGTCGCCGGTGGATGATCAACAAGACGCACGTAGCCGGCAGCTCGAGCGTGGCAAGACCTTGATCGAACACCGCCCATATTCCATTGGTGCGCAATGCTTCCCGATTACCGGTAGTACGGCGTGGCCTGCACCCAATGGAACCCACGAGAGACAGCCGGGTACTGCGCGAGGTCGACCTGCTCCAGTTGCATTCGCACCGGCTTGCCGCCGAGCGTGCCCTCCAGAATCAGCCGATCCGATTGTGGCTGAACGTAACTGAATGTCGCGAGCTTCCACTGGTGTGTCGTGTCTTTCGACAGCGTGATCGTGTGCTGGTCGGTGTCGATCCGAGCGGGAAAGGAGACAAGTGAATCGTCCAGCCGCTGCATGGTCATGCCCTGGGGAATATCGAAGATGATGCGACGGAATCGTTCGGTGGCGCTGGGCATTCCGCTGGCCGGCGGCGATTCGCTGAAGTCGACCAAGGCGGGCACCTGCTCGCCGGCGACCGAGAACTCGGTGACGTTCCAGATCCCGTAGAGCGGGGATTTGGGGCGTGCGTTGCCGTAGGTCTGCCAGCCGTCGTATGCCTCGACGGTCGTGGCGCAGAGCAGCCACACCCCCACCAATACCTGGGCTGCCAACAAGATTCGGTTGCCGCGCGGAGTGGGAAGCAGTGGCGTCGACGTTCGAGCTACGACGGCGCGGCCGAGCATCGCCCGAATTATGCGGATGATGTCGGGTGCAGCCAATACCACTGCGTACAAGAACAATTGGAGGGCGAATAGCTTCACCGGCACATCGAAGGTGAGATTCATCAGGAGTACCTGCAGCGACACGATAACGGCGAGCACAGACCCGAGCCCCGCGGTCACCGGCAGGATAAGCAGCAGCGCCGCAACGACTTCCGCCGCACCCAAGGCCATCTCGTACGGCTCCGACAGCGACGACTGCGCCCATAGCACCGCCATCGGGCTCATGTGCCCGAACGGTTCGACCAACCGCTCGAGGTTGAACGACATCTGCGTCGGCAGCACCTTGATCATCCCGTACAACAGCAGCGCGCTGGCCAGGGAAATGCGCAGCAGCAACCGGAACCACTCATACAGGCGCGCGTAGTCAGGGCGGCGGCGATCGAGTACCGACCACGCGGCAGTGACTGGTACGGCAACGAGAAGCAGGGTGAGAACAGCCGCCCATTTCGCCGCCGTATCTCCACTGCCGGTGACCGCGAAATCGATGGGCACGTCAAAGATCAGGGCTCCGACCCAGTCGGTGAGCGGATGCAGCGCCGTCCACTTGGCGACCTCGGTCACCGTCGCCTGCGACAGACCGAGGGTACGCAGCAACGCGTGCAGCAGCCACACCCCCGCCATCCCGACACCGACAACGACGAACCCGAATCGGAACAGCACGCGAACCGCCGGATGCCAGCGCTCCACGGCCTCCCGCTCGGTCTCGACGACCTCGGGCTCCCGCTGAGCCAACACCCCAGTAACCATCCATCACTCCTCGGTCGAAAGCCGTGCGGGTGAAACGCTATGGGAGCGCGGACAACCGGGAAATCCGGCAAAACCGTTGCCCCGAGCATTCGGGCCACACTTTCTCCGGGGTCGGCCGCCCGATCTGCCTGCGACCGGAGGCAACGTCAACTATGTTGGGAGACAACGGGTTAGCTTCGGCAACGAATGCGCCAACCAGGGTTCGAGGGGGAAACCATGGCCAACATCCGACGTGAACGCCGCCTACGAGCGGCCGAACAGGCACTCGCCGAACAGGACAACCTGAGCTCGCCGGAACGTCGCGTTCTCACCGGCATTCTCGCCACCGAGGGCTGGCATCTGCTGACCCGTCGGGGACCTCGACGGCCCGGCCACCCCACCGCCTTTGCGATCGGCCCCACCGGTGTGTTCGCGATCGTGTTCGCCGCCACCACGCCCGACGGCTCCGAACTCGGCGATCTGCGCAAGCACGCCGAAGAACCCCTCGTGCGTCTGGCCGCCGCCGACTTCCGATTCGTCCCGCACATGGTCGAGATCGTCGTCGTACTTCCCGGCCGAATTCGTGCCGAATCCGATGGCCGCGTCCACGTCGTCGACGAACCAGGCCTGCTCGACACTCTGATCCGCCGCGAACGACGGTTCAAGTCGGCCCGCGCCGCTCAGCTCGCGGCTTCCAGCGTCGAAAGATTCACCCGCCTGCACCTCGACCTGCCCACCACCGACGAGCCCACCGATCTCGCGGGCCTTTTCACCGAAACCGACCTCAATGAGGCCGAACGCGCCGCCTCCCTCGCCCGCCCGTTCAGCGACTGGATGACCTTCCTCGACCCTGCCCAGCTCACCCTGGTGCAGACCAACTTCACCGGTCCCGCTCGCATCAGCGGGCCGGCCGGCACCGGCAAGTCCGTAGTTGCCTTGCACCGCATGGCCCACTGGGCCAAACGCCACCAGGGCCGCCTGCTGTTCACCACCTTCGTCAAGACTCTTCCCACGTTCCATGAACGCGGCTTCGCCCATTTGGCACCGAGGGCGGTGGATCGCGCGGTCTTCACGGGTTTGCATGCCTGGACCGTCAAATTTCTCGGCGAGCGGAGCGTGCCGTTCAACCTCGACGACAAAGCTGTCGACGCCGCGCTCGCCGATGCCTGGCGCGACGTTCGCGGAACCTTGGACAAAGTCAAGGACACCGATTTCGGTTATTGGCACGACGAGATCGATCGTGTCATCAAGGGCCGCGGCCTGCCGAGCGTCGAAGCGTACAAGCAGGTGCGGCGCCGAGGCAGGGAGGGAATCAGTCTGCACGGCAAACGCCGCGAATTCGTCTGGAAACACTGGTATACGCCTTACCAGCAAGGCCTTGAAGCCCGCGGCGCCCACGACTTCAACGACCTCATCTCGCTCGCCATCGAAGAACTCCGTGCGCGACCACTCACCGAGGGCGAGCGCTTCGACCTGGTGGTCGTCGACGAGGTCCAGGACTTCACCCTCTGCCAACTTCAACTTGTCTACGAAATCGCGGGCGCCACACCGGATTCCCTACTCCTGCTGGTCGGCGATGGCCAGCAGCAGGTCTACGCAGGCGGCTGCACACTCTCCGAGGCGGGCATTCCACTGGTCGGTGGCCGCGGCCGCGTCCTGCGCACCAACTATCGCAACAGAGCCGCGATCCTCGACTACGCCCGGCGCATCGAAGCCTCCGACACCGTCGACGACCTGGACGGCGGCACCGGCGTCGTGCTGCGCGACAGCGACGCTACGCTCCCCGACGGCAAAGTCGTCGAGGAGTTCATCACCCGCCGCCAAGCGGAGTCAGCACTGCCCGCGGCGATCCAGGCAGCGAACCTGACCGGCCCCGACATCGCGGTGATCGTCCCCTACCGCAGCTACATCAGCCGCTACCTGACCATCCTCCGCCGAGCAGGCTTCCCCGCCATTCCCCTGGAACACTACGACGGCACCCAAACCGCTGACATCAAAGTCGGCACCATCCACCGCGCCAAAGGCATGGACTTCACCGCTGTCTTCCTCCTCACCAAACAACCCCCGGCCGACCTCACCGACCTCACCCCCGGCGCCCGCGACCAGGCCGAACTCCAAGCCCGCCAGCACCTGGTAGCCGCGAGCCGAGCCCGCGACTATCTCTGGGTTGGCCTGCTCACCGATTGATGCACCCGAACACGGACAGCGGCCCACCGAGAACCATTCGGCCTCAGCGTCCGGGAACCCTGCGATCGAGCCGTCTCACTGACCGCCGGGACTACTCACCGCGACCAGCGGCCCGATCAGAGCCATGGCATCCACACCCGACGGCAGGTCGCTGACCTGCCCATCGCCGACTTCGATCACCCGCCAGCTGCCATCCGCACGGCGCGCGATGTCGGTGGTCACGAACCGGCAGCCGAGGGCCGACACCGCAGGCGCCACCGCCGACAGGTCGGGTTCCGGGCACACCGCCGGATCATCGGGATGTGGTCCGACCAGGACGGGTTCACCGTCGAGCCACCACACCCTGGCCTCCGCCGCCCGACCGCCCCCTTCGACGGTGAAGTCCTCGAACTCGCGCAGCACGACCCCACCCGCCAGGTACTCCCCTTGCAACTCGAGGAACCGCTCGACGACGCGCCGCAGCGCGGCGACATCACACAGATCGGGCACGAAACAGGCTGTGTCCCACTCATACTTACGAGATTTCACGTAGTCCTTGACGATTCCCGCGCCCGGACCGAGCGATCCGGCCAGTCCCGCCAGCACCGACGCACCGGGCACTTCCCCCGGTTTCGTCTCCGCCCACCGGGACCGCGGTGTCAACTCGGCGAAGAACTCATACCACCCCGGCAGTTCGTGGGCCTTGGCGTAGCACTCGGGCGAGACCGCCAGCGCACAGTCGCGCTCCGAAAGTGCCTGGGCCAGTTCACGATAGCGATCCACCGGAATCATCCACCCGCGATACCACATCGTCCTTGCGGAACGCGGCACCCGCCGCACCGCCGCTGCCGCATCCCCGGCGATGAGCACATCGTGGTCCAGCAAGGCGACCGTCCCATCAGCGGTCCGCACGGCTTCGGCCTGCGCGGCGAAGTGGTCGTCGACCCGCCGCGGATTCAGGGGGTCAGAACAGAACAGCAAGGTAGCGGGCACCGCCGAATTCTATTGCTTTGAGCAGGCGACAACGGCCTCACAGCGGTTCACCCAGCGCTCACTCCCCGATCAAGCGTGCTACGTCCCCGCCAATTCCCGTTCCGCCGCCGGGCGAGCACTGAACGGACACTGCCATTCCACCGGCTTGGGTCGCCCGGAGTACCGCCGCGCTTCCGACAACGTCTCGTACTCCATCAGATTCGGGTTGATATCCCCCTGCAGCGAGATGTCCTGCTTACGGATCTTGTCCGCCAACCGATCCCACATCCCGTCGGCCTTGATCCGCGCGAACTGCTCATGCGAGTTGAACGCCAGCATCGGAAACGGTGGCCGCCGCCCGAACCGCCGATGCGTCTCGTGCAGTCCGATCACGAAGAACGGATGCCCCGCCACGCTGTACTTGAACTCACTGGACCGCGGATCCGACGAACACCCGTCCGCCCACGCGAACCGATCGGCGTCCGCCTCGTGCAGCAACTGCAGGTGCTCCCACAACAACTCCTCGAACCGCAGCTCATCCACCCCACGCGGCTGCTCGAACGTCGCGATGAAACTGGTGAACCTTCGAGAGCCCCAGTCGGCCCCACCCACGAACTCCGCCAGATCCGCCGCCATCAACAGAGCCGACTCTTCGCTACCCATCACGTCATAGTGACGCTGGCTGATCCCGCCCTGGCGCCATGCGGAGCGACCCGCCAGACAGGCGAACCGATCTCCGAGAAGGAACCGCTCCACCTCAGCCCGCGCATCCGTCATCAACCCCGGCGATCCTTTCCAACCACATCTCAACACCGAACGAGTGCGCACCGATCGAATCGGCGAATTCAGCCACCTCGCCCGCACTGCGCGCTGATCCTGTCAGCCGACCGGCCAGTATGCGAATCGATCGACATGGCGCCGATTTCCTTTTCCCCGCTCGAGGGCCTGGTAGGACATCCTCACGTGCTGCGGATCACGTCCGCTGCAGCGCACTGCGGGGCCACACGACCCTCGGCAACGAAACCGCTGCTGGTGGCCACAGAGAGCAGGTTATGGTCCGACATCCAGCAACCGGTCGCGTGACCAGCGCGACATTGGCAATACGGCAGGCAAGCGCCAGGTTTTCACGGTCAGCACGGCTGCTGAACTACGTTGGTAGGCAGTGTGTTCCACAATATCGGCTGATGGGGAGGATCAGAACGTGGTTGATGGTGAGCGGACGCAACATGCTTGGCTTGTTCGGGCGGGGAGTCATGGGCAGCGGGAGGCGCGGGCTCTAGCGGAGGGTTTGGCGATTGTCGGGTGGGACGAGGTGGGGGATCTCAGGTTGTATCGGACCTGGGAGGAGCTGAAGGCGAGGATCCGGGGGTCTTATCCGGATGCGTCGGCGACCGTGGTGGGGAATTGGGCGGGGCAGCTGTGGAAGTTCGGTACCGAGATCGTGGAGGGCGATCTGGTGGTGATGCCGTTGAAGGAGACAGCAGGGGTGGTGGCGATCGGGCGGGTGGTCGGGGAGTACGAGTACCGGCCACAGGAGCCTGAGGCATTTCGGCAGGTGCGCAGGGTGGAGTGGGTGCGTGCCGACGTGCCGTGGGAGGCTGTTCGGTCTGATCTGCGGGCCAGTCTCGGTTCGCTTCTGACAGTGTGTGGGCTGCGACGGCACAATGCAGCGGTGCGGATCGCACATCTCGCTGAGCACGGGAGCGATCCCGGATATGTGGGCGATGTGGCGGCGACCGGGTCCGATGAGCTGCTCGCCGAGGCCGGGGCGCGGGATGCGGGGAATCCGCGGGAGTTGACTGTGCGGAGTCTGCTCGAGCACTGGGGGTTCGAGCGGCGGACTGCTGCCGCGGTCGCGATGATCAAGGCTGATCTCGCGGAGAACGGGCTCACCACGCGGCCGCCGTTCACCGAGGGGCCGCTCAGTGAGGTGATCGCGATCGTGCCGCTCGAGAGTGAGCCGGCGGTCGGCGCGCGAAGTGCGGAACGGGCATCGGTCGAGAATGTCGTCGAGCCCGAGCCGATGACACGGCGGTTGGGAAGCCTGCCTGCGGTGCTGGTATGGGTGTCGTCGAGTGTGGATCTCACGACCGCCAAGACGACGATGGTGCGGCATCAGTATTCACAGCTGGCCGTGATCGATGAGCATGACGGGACGTATCACGGGGCGGTGACCTGGGAATCGATCGGGCGGGCGCATATCGCGACGGATCATCCGACGCTGGCCGATGCCACGGTGCCCGCGGTCGTAGTGGATCATGATGCGCCGCTGCTGGATCAGATCGAGGCGATCTACGACAACGGGTTCATCTTCGTGCGGGATCCGGATCGGGTACGCGTGACCGGGATTCTCACCGCTGCCGACCTGACACGCCAATTCGGCACACTGGCACGGCCGTTCGTCCTCATCGAGGAGGCCGAGAACCGGCTGCGCAGGGCGGCGCGGGATCACCTCGACAGACCCGCTGTCGGCCGGGCAAGAAGCAGCTGTGCACGGGTTACTGCAGGTGCTGCGGACAGCGGAACCCAACCCGTGACGCAGCTCAGCCTCGAGGGACAAATCCGCTGCAACAACCTGTTCGTTCACCGACACC
>NZ_JBHZBG010000029.1:0-88567 GCF_042754695.1 Nocardia sp. NPDC059195
GAGCGCTAACCGGCGACCCGGCCGCGGACCGGCCACTTCGTGGCCGCCGCTCCCTATGGGTCGCGGGTGCGGGGTTGGGAGTGCGGTCATGGCGGTCTTGATGTGCACGGTGTGGTTGGGGGGTGCGGGTGGTGGCGGTCTTGATGTGCACGGTGTGGTTGGGGGTGCGGGTGGTGGCGGACTTGGGG
This sequence comes from Nocardia sp. NPDC059195, assembly GCF_042754695.1. Taxonomy (NCBI): domain Bacteria; kingdom Bacillati; phylum Actinomycetota; class Actinomycetes; order Mycobacteriales; family Nocardiaceae; genus Nocardia; species Nocardia sp. NPDC059195. The sequence goes on from NZ_JBHZBG010000029.1 coordinate 189, forward strand.
TGCACGGCAGCACAGAAGGAGCAGCACAGAAGGACATGGGTAGCTCGCCGGGTACGGGCTAACTCAGCCAGCCCACGACCGACGGCCGCCGACACAGAGTCAGCGGTCGGTGAAGTCTGGCCTGAGTACGCGGGGAGGCGGGACAGTCACGCGCCGGGGCCTACGTTTTTGCTGTTGCGGGTGCGCAAGGCGTGGACGTAGTCCTCGGGGGCGCCTGCTTTTTCGGCTGCGTCGGCGATGACGCCGATGTAGCGGGCCGAGGGGAGGCCGCCCTCATAGGCGTCGAGGACGTAGAGCCAGGCTAGGCGGGATTCGCCTTGGGTGCCGGTGACTCGGATTCGGATCTTCTTGTGGATACCGAAGTCGGAGCCTTCCCAGCGGTCGAGGCTGTCCTCGTCCTCGGGGGAGACGTCGTAGAGCACGACGAATACCCGCTGGCCGGGGTCCTCGACGACGGTGGCCAGCGGCCCTTCCCAGCCGATGTCGTCACCGGCGAAGGTCAGGCGCCAACCCTCCAGCCACCCGGTCCCGGACATGGGCGAATGCGGGCAGCGTTCCAGCATCTGCGTCGAGTCCATGTTGGACCCGTAGGCGGCATAGATCGGCACCATGAAACTGTAGCCAATAAACACGGCGGAATTCCTGTCTCCCACCCAGATCGGCTGACGGTCACACTCGCCGGCGGCGCTGTAACACCCGCCCCCGTTCCCGAGGGCCCTGCGTGGCTACGCTTCGCCGGCGTGTCCCAGCCCGCCGGTCACACCGGGAACGTGGCACAGAACACGCGCACCGTTGTTCACCGATCCGACCCGGCCATGTCACATCGCACCTGAAATGATGGCCTCGACAGCACGGACGAGCCCTCACAAGGGGCAGGTCCGATCAGGCGAGCACAAGGAGCGTGACTGGTGGCACGGATTGCGATCATCGGCGGTGGACCGGCCGGATACGAGGCGGCGCTGGTAGCTGCCCAGCACGGGGCCACGGTGACCCTGATCGACGCCGACGGCATCGGTGGCGCCTGTGTGCTGTGGGATTGCGTGCCGTCGAAAACGTTCATCGCCTCGACCGGCCTGCGCACCGATCTGCGCCGCGCACGCGATCTCGGTATCACCCTCGACGCCGATCAGGCCAAGGTGCATCTGCCCGAGGTGAACGCTCGCGTGAAAGCTCTCGCGCTGGCGCAGTCCTCCGATATCCGCACCAAGTTGCAGGCCGCGGGCGTGCAACTACTTCCGGGCTACGGCGAATTGGTCGGGCCCGCACCGGGTTTGGCGCACCGCGTGCGCGCGACGCAGGCCGACGGCAGCACCGAGGAGTTCGAAGCCGAGGTCGTGTTGATCGCGACCGGTGCGAGCCCGCGGGTGCTCCCGGGTGCCGAACCCGACGGTGAGCGGATCCTGAACTGGCGTCAGCTCTACGACCTGCCGGAACTGCCCGAGACGCTGGTTGTCGTCGGATCCGGTGTCACCGGCGCCGAATTCGTGTCCGCGTACACCGAGATGGGTGTGCCGGTGAAGCTCGTGTCGAGCCGTGATCGCGTGCTGCCCGGCGAGGACGCCGACGCGGCCCTCGTGCTCGAGGAAGCCCTGGCCGAACGCGGCGTCGAGCTGGTCAAGCACGCCCGCGCCGATGCCGTGGAGCGCACCGCCGACGGCATCGTGGTGAAGCTGTCCGACGGCCGCACCGTCACCGGCTCGCACGCGCTGATGACCGTCGGCTCCACCCCGAACACCCAGAACCTCGGCCTCGACCGGGTCGGTATCGAACTCGACCGCGGCGGATACCTTCGCGTCGACCGGGTTTCGCGCACCTCGGTGCCCGGTATCTATGCCGCGGGCGACTGCACGGGTCTGCTGCCGCTGGCTTCGGTGGCCGCGATGCAGGGGCGGATCGCGATGTACCACGCGCTCGGCGAGGGTGTGAGCCCGATCCGGTTGAAGACGGTGGCCTCGGCGGTGTTCACCCGCCCGGAGATCGCGACCGTCGGCGTCAGCCAGACCGCCATCGACAATGGTGAGGTCCCCGCGCGGACAGTGATGTTGCCGCTCAACACCAATCCGCGCGCGAAGATGTCGGGGCTGCGACGCGGCTTCGTCAAGATCTTCTGCCGCCCGGCGACCGGTGTGGTGATCGGCGGTGTGGTGGTCGCGCCGATCGCCTCGGAGCTGATCCTGCCGATCGCGCTGGCGGTGCAGAACAATCTGACCGTCACCGACCTAGCCCAGACGTTCTCGGTGTACCCCTCGCTCACCGGTTCGCTCACTGAAGCCGGACGTTTGCTGATGCGCCACGACGACCTCGACTGAACTCGTAACACCAGAATGTGAAACGAATCACAATGGGTTTCGGGTTTCGAATTGTGTTGTTCGCCAACGCTGCTCGTCGATTCTCGGCAACCGTGACACCAGGTGTTTGCGCAGGCGGCGCCCGGTGAACTCGAAACCCGGTGCTGCGTTGCCTGTCCCGCGCTCATGTGGTTGACTCACCGCCGAGGCGTGATCAGATGTGATCGCGTGGTGGAGCAGTGGGGGATTCCCTCCGGGAAAGGGATTACGAAAAGTGAAGCATCGTAAGCCGAGTCGGGCGCAGCGAGCGATGGCAAGCACGTCGTTGCCGTTGGCCGCCGCGGCAGCCGTGGCAACCCTCCTCGCGGCACCGGCCGGCGCGGTCCCCAGTGACCAGCCGACTACGCCAGCGACTCCGGCTCCTGCGCAGCCGGGCCAGCCTTCGGGCGAAGTAGAAGCTCCGGAGACCCCGGAAACGGAAACCCCGGAGAGCGTCAAGCCGGGTCAGACGAAGCCGGGCGAGACCAAGCCGACGCCGGCCCAGCCGGGTGTCACCAGCCCCGCGCCGGGTCAGCCGGAGCAGGGCACCCCCGCCAAGCCGACGCCGAGTCAGCCGGGCGTCACCAGCCCGCGTGTCGCGCCGCTGCCGGTGCCGGGACAGGCACAGCCCGCGGTCCAGCCGGAGCGTGCGGGCGCGACGCCGGATCAGCCGGGTACCACCAAGCCGGAGACGGGCGCCACGCCGAGCCAGCCGGGCACCACGCCGGGCCAGCAGCAGACGCAGCCCACCGTGCCGTCCGATCAGGGCACCGGGACCGGCACCCAGGCCGAGGTCGAGTCTCCGGACACCCTCATCCAGGAGCCGAAGGAACCGGCCTGGCAGGCACCGCGCCTGGCCAACGCGCCCGCCGCGCCTGTCGTCGAGATGGAAGGCCCGCGCCAGGAAATCGGCGTCACCGTCGACGGTGCCGGGATCCTGGCCAACACCCACCACTACAACAACGCCTCGGGCTACGTCGGCACCGTCGGCTACCGGACGCCGGGTGGCGGTTTCGGTGACGCCGGTGTCTCGGTCGAGTACGTCGGCGCGAACTCGGTCAAGGTCACCACCTTCAACGGTGGCGACGGCCGTGCCGACAACACCACGGTGACCGTGCTCGACACCACGCAGGCGAACCTGGCCAAGGCCGCGGTGGAGAACTGGATCAAGGCGCAGCCGGGCGGCGTCGCCGCGCTCGATGCGGCCGCGAAGGCTACACTGCCCGTGCCGGGTGAGTTGCTTCAGACGTTGAACGTCGCGGGTGTGAACACCCAGTGGGGTGGCTCGATCCAGTACTGACACGCAGTACGTCGTGTGGGGCGGTCGCCTTCGACCGCCCCACACGTGTGTCCTGGGGAAAGGATTGACTTGGGCACCGAGGGCGACGACAACGAACGCGGCGATCAACGACCTGCTGCGGAATTCGGTCCTCCCGTAAGCGATTTCGGGCCGCCGGTCGATGACGCTGGTTTCGGTGGGCCCGTTCCCGCCGCGCCGCCGCCCGCGCCGTCCGGGGTTCCGGAGCGAGGTTGGCGACCGGCCGGTCCGCCCGCCGGTGCGCCTACGCCCGGCCCGTTCGGTCCGCCGGCAGGTGCGCCCGCGCCAGGTCCGTTCGGTGGTCCTGTCGCGGGTCAGCCGCCTGTTGCTCCGCCGCCGGGTCCGCCCCCTATCGCCGGTTCGGTGCCACCCGGACCGCCCGCCGGTCAAGCGCCCCCTCGGCTACCCGATAGTCGCCGTTCCGCGCCGACTTCTGTTTTCGGTGACGCACTGGCGACGCCACCGCCTGCCGGACCGGGTCCGCGCAACGCGCCGCCGTTCGGTGGTCCCACTACTGCCGGTGGGGATACCCCTGCCGGTCCAGGGTCGCGGGAGTCCGCGCCGTTCGGTGGTCCCACCCCGGGTGGGCCGCCCGCGGCCGACCCGACGGTGCGTTTCGGTGGCGAGCAGCCGCGCGGTGAGAGTTCGGTCTTCGGCGACTCGGTGTTCGGTGATTCCGTGCCGGTGACGTCCGGTCGTGAGCTCACCGAGGTGATCCGTCGCGGTCGTCCCGGCCCCAAAGATCCTGCGCCGCAGCCACCCTCGCGCGATAGCGGGCCTTCCTCGGAGCCGGTGCGTCCGCCCGAGGGCTCGCGTACCCCCTTGGTCCCCGATAAGCAGCGGCCCGCAGGCGACAAAGCGTGGTGGGACAACCCGGACGATGACGGCGCGATCCCGAAGCCTCCAACCGAGCCAGGCCTGTCGTGGGCCGACGATCCGATCGCTCGCCGTCTCGCGCCGAAGATGCCCGCCACCCCGGCGCCGGAGGAGAAGGAACCCGATAACAAGCGCCTGCGCTGGATCATCGGCGGTGTGGCCGCGGCTGTGTTGCTCGTGGTGGCGCTTGTTCTGACGATCGGTCTGGTCAAGCGCGGCGGCGGCGCCGATCCCGGTGTCACGGCGGCGCCGGTTCCCTCGGTCGCGTCCGGCTCCGAGTGTCAGTCCGTCGCCGAACAATCCGTCACCGTCGGCAACGGACCTGGCGACACCACCACCGGTGCCAGGGCCATCCTCGGCTTCCAGTACGCCTTCTACACCGATCGATCCGGGGCGAAGGTGCGCGAATTCGTGGCGCCCGACGCCGAGAACATCTCACCTGCCGAGACGATCCAGCAGGCGATCGACGGTCAGATTCCCGCTGGCACCACCCACTGCGTGAAGATGCGCGAAACCACCGTGGGCCGCTACGACGTGGAACTGCGCGAAATGCACCCCGACGGTTCGGCCGTGGTCTACAAGCAGGAGATCATCACCACCAACACCGACGGAAAGTGGCAGGTCAAGTCCATCACCGCTCGGTAGTGTCTCATTCTGTGAGACAACAATTTCATATTCTGGTAGGCGATATGCAATCGTAGGATGATTGCTTCTCTTGGCGTCCCCCGGAGGTTCCTATGTCGCTGACCATTCCAGCATTGGCGGGCAAGCTCGCCGGCCTGCAGAGCTCGGCGATCAGGGACCTGCTCAAACTCACCGCCCGCGACGACATCATCAGCCTCGCTGGTGGGCTCCCCGACGCCGCCCTGATGCCGCGCGAGCGGATCGCCCTCGCTGCCGAGGCGGCCCTGCGTGACCCCGCCGTGCTGCAGTACACCGAGTCGTCCGGCTGGCCTGCCCTGCGTGAGGTGATCGCGGCCCGCGAATCCGCCAAGATCGGCCGCACGGTGCCCGTCGCCGAAGTCTTCATCACCCATGGCTCACAGCAGGCGCTCTCGCTCCTGGCTGAGGTCCTTCTCGATCCCGGTGCCCTCGTGATCGTCGAAGACCCCGCGTATGTCGGTGCGCTACAGGTCTTCCGAGCTGCCGGTGCCCGAATCGTGGCCGTCCCGCTCGACGGCGAGGGCATGCGTCTCGACATCCTCGAAGACCTTCTGGCCGCAGGCGAACGTCCCGCCGTCGTCCACACCGTCTCCACCTTCCACAACCCCGGCGGCGTCACCCTCACCCCCGAGCGCCGGCAACGCCTCGCGAAACTTGCTGAGGCCCATGGCTTCTGGATCATCGAAGACGACCCCTACGGCGAACTCTGGTTCGACCAGCCCGCACCCGCCCCGGTCGCCTCGTATTCCCCCCAGGTGATCCGTCTGTCCAGCGTCTCCAAAATCCTGTCCCCCGCCCTCCGCGTCGGCTGGATGATCGCCCCCGAAAGAGTCTGCCGCGCAGTAGAACTCCTCAAACAAGGCGCTGACCTCTGTGGTTCCGCCCTGACCCAGCAGATCGCCACCGACCTGCTGGCCGGCACCAACTGGATTGCGGCCCATGTGGATTCGATCCGCACCACCTACGGCACCAGAGCCCGCGCCCTGGTCTCCGCCGTCCGCACCACCTTCGGCGACCGCATCCGTTGCACAGACCCCGCCGGCGGCATGTTCATCTGGGCCGAATTCACCGACAACACCGATACCTCCACCCTCCTCCCCGCAGCCCTGGACGCGGGCGTCGCTTACGTCCCCGGCGCCGCCTTCGCCGTCACCAACACCACCCCTAACACCCTCCGACTCTGCTTCACCACCTCCGACGAACCCACCCTGACCGAAGCGGTCAACCGCCTGTCGAAGGCCGCACCTGCCTAGAGATCGGCGGCACTCGGCGGTGACGGAGTAAGGGCCGAGGCAGCTTGCGCGGGCGGTTCATACCCAGTTGTAGGTACGTTCGACGGCTTTGTTCCAGTCCGCGTAGCGGCGGGTGCGTTCCTCTTCGGGCATCGAGGGGGTCCAGGTCTGGTCGGCGGACCAGTTGGCTCGGAGGTCGTCGAGGCCGGACCAGAAGCCGACTGCCAAACCGGCCGCGTAAGCGGCGCCGAGGGCGGTGGTCTCGCGGACTACCGGGCGGACGACGGGGACGTCGAGGATGTCGGCTTGGAATTGCATGAGCAGGTTGTTGCCGGTCATGCCGCCGTCGACTTTGAGGGTGGTGAGTTCGAGGTCGAGGTGCTGGGCGGCCGCGTCGGCGCGCATGGCGTCCACGACCTCGCGAGTTTGGAAGGCGGTGGATTCGAGTGCGGCTCTTGCCAAGTGGGCCTTGGTGACGAAGCGGGTGAGGCCAGCGATGACACCGCGGGCATCGGGGCGCCAGCGGGGGGCGAACAGGCCGGAGAACGCGGGGACGAAGTGGGCGCCGCCGTTGTCTTCGACGCTGAGGGCCAGGGGTTCTACTTCCTCGGCGGAGGAGATGATGCCGAGGTTGTCGCGCAGCCACTGGACCAGCGAGCCGGTGACGGCGATGGAACCTTCCAGCGCGTAAACCGCTGGGGCGTCACCGAGTTGGTAGCAGGCGGTGGTGAGTAGGCCGTGCTTGCTGAACACCGGGGTGGTGCCGGTGTTGAGGAGCATGAAATTGCCTGTGCCATAGGTGTTCTTGGCTTCACCGGGGGTCAGGCAGGCTTGGCCGAAGGTGGCCGCCTGCTGGTCGCCGAGAATTCCGGCGACCGGGATACCTTCGAACGGCCCGGAGGTGATGTCGGCGTAGACCTCTGACGAACTGCGGATCTGCGGTAGCAACGACATCGGGATGTCGAAATCGGCACAGATCCGCGAATCCCATTGCAGAGTACGAAGATCCATCAGCATGGTGCGTGAGGCGTTGGTGACGTCGGTGAGGTGTTCACCGGTCAGCTTCCACAGCACCCAGCTGTCCATGGTGCCGAAACACAGGTCACCGGCTTCGGCGCGTGCCCGGACACCGTCGACATTGTCGAGGATCCAGCGCAGTTTCGGACCGGCGAAATAGGTCGACAGCGGCAGCCCGGTGCGGTCCGCATAGCGTTGCGGCCCTTGATCACCCGCGAGTTCGGTGCACAGTTGGCCGGTGCGGGTGTCCTGCCAGACGATCGCGTTGTACACGGGCTCGCCGGTCGCCCGATCCCACACCACGGTGGTCTCGCGCTGATTGGTGATGCCGACGGCGGCCAGATCCCCGGCCGAACACCGACTGTTGCCCAGGGCCGCACCGAGTACCGACTCGGTATTGCGCCACACCTCCGCCGGATCGTGCTCCACCCAGCCGGGCTTCGGAAAGATCTGCCGATGCTCCCGCTGCGCGGTCCCGACGATCCGGCCCTGCCGATCGAAGATGATGCACCGACTCGAAGTCGTGCCCTGATCGATGGCGGCCACATAGCGACGCATTGATGCAGGTTACCGAAAGCTCGGCCCGCTGCCGCAAGCTTTGTCCCCGGCGATGACGGTGCCGCGGATTGCTGGTGGCATCGACAGGCGCCTGGCGAAGGTCGCCCAGCTGACCGCGCGAAGGAGTTGGCGCCGGAACCAGCCGATCGACCGTCCGGTTCGGCATCCGCACCGAATTTCGCTCCCACGCCTCGCCGCGCACGTCCCGAGCGACGAGCGCGCAGTACGTTTAGCCTGTACGCAGCGGCGCCGCCGAACGCGGCGTTTACCCCACTGTCGACTGGGACCGGCCGGAATCGGTCGGTGGCGAGGAGCCGAGCATGTCGCAGACACCGGAGTTTCCGTACCTACACCCGGGTGAGTTGGTCGCGGGCGGAAAGCGGGACCGGCTCGTGCCCGGCGATCTGGGGCCCGAACATCGGCGTTCTGCCTGGGAACGTCTGGGGAAGGATCAGTTCGACGTCCTGGTCGTCGGTGGCGGGGTGGTCGGCGCCGGTATCGCGCTCGATGCTGCGACGCGCGGTCTGTCTGTCGCGCTGGTCGAGGCCCGCGATCTCGCCTCGGGCACCTCGAGCCGCTCGTCGAAGATGTTCCACGGTGGCCTGCGCTACCTCGAGCAGCTCGAATTCGGGCTGGTCAGGGAAGCGCTGAAGGAACGCGAGCTGGCGCTGTCGACACTGGCACCGCACCTGGTGAAGCCGCTGCGCTTCCTCTACCCGCTGACCCACCGCGTGTGGGAGCGACCGTATGTCGCCGCGGGTCTGACTCTGTACGACAGCATGGGCGGCGCGAAATCCGTTCCTGGACAGCATCATCTGACCCGGCACGGCGCGCTGCGCCTCGCACCGGGCCTGCGCCGGGATTCGATGATCGGCGGTGTCACCTACTACGACACCGTCGTCGACGATGCCCGCCACACCATGACGGTCGCCCGCACCGCAGCCCACTACGGCGCGGTCATCCGCACCTCCACGCAGGTCGTCGGGTTTCTGCGTGAGGCAGACCGGGTCGTCGGGGTGAAATTGCGTGACACCGAGGACGGGCGCACCGGTGAGGCGCGCGCGAATGTGGTGATCAACGCGACGGGCGTCTGGACCGACGAGGTGCAGGGTCTGTCGCGGCAGCGCGGCCGATTCCATGTACGCGCGTCCAAGGGCGTGCATATCGTGGTACCGCGCGACCGCATCGTCAGCGATGCCGCGATCATCCTGCGCACCACCACTTCGGTGCTGTTCGTCATCCCGTGGGGCGCGCACTGGATCGTCGGCACCACCGACACCGACTGGAATCTCGATCTCGCCCACCCCGCGGCGACCAAGGCCGATATCGACTACCTGCTCGGCCGGGTCAACGAGGTACTGGTCACCCCGCTCACCCACGCCGACATCGACGGGGTCTACGCGGGCCTGCGTCCACTGCTGGCGGGGGAGAACGACGAGACGTCCAAGCTCTCGCGCGAACACGCCGTGGCCCGCGTCGCGCCCGGACTGGTGAGCATCGCGGGCGGCAAGTACACCACCTACCGGGTGATGGCGGCCGACGCGATGGACGAAGCGGCACAAGATATTCCGGCGCGCGTCTCGCCCTCGATCACCGAGAAGGTCGCGCTGCTCGGCGCCGATGGGTACTTCGCGCTGGTCAACCAGACCGTGCAGCTCGCCGAGCACTACGGCATCCACCCGTACCGGATGACGCACCTGCTCGACCGCTACGGCTCTCTCGTCGACGAGGTGCTCGCCATGGCAGCGGGCAAACCCGAACTGCTGCAACCGATTACCGACGCCCCTGCCTACCTGCAGGTCGAAGCGGTCTACGCGGCCGCCGCCGAGGGCGCGCTGCACCTCGACGATATCCTGGCCCGTCGCACCCGCATCTCGATCGAGTACCCCGATCGCGGCGCGAACAGTGCCGAGCAGGTCGCCCACCTCATCGCACCGGTACTCGGTTGGGACGCAGACGATATCGACCGTGAGGTGTCCACATACCAGGCGCGCGTGCGGGCCGAAATCGAATCGCAGACCCAGCCCGACGACAAGTCGGCCGACGCACTGCGGGCCGCAGCTCCCGAGCCACGCCCGCAGCTACTGGAACCCGTGCCGCAGGACCGCTGAGCCTCAGACCGGGTCGATGCGGGCTTTGAGCAGGCAGAACTCATTGCCTTCCGGGTCGGACAGGACATGCCACGACTCCTGCCCCGTCTGGCCGATATCGGCCGGGCGCGCACCGAGCTTCAGCAGGCGTTCGAGCTCGGCGTCCTGATCACGATCGGTGGGATTGACGTCGAGGTGCAGCCGGGACTTCCCGTGTTCGGGCTCTTCCCTGCTGCTGAGGATGATCGTCGCCTGCGGTCCACCGAACCCCTCGCGCGGGCCGATCTCCACGGTGCCGTCGTCCTCCCGGTCGAGGACGACGAAGTCCAGGACCGCACACCAGAATTGGGCAAGCGCCTCGGGGTCGCGGCAACCGAGCACGAGCTCACTGATCCGACATGCCATCACGAAACCTGCTCTCTAACTGGGGAGACGCCCCTGGCCGTTAGCGATGAAAACAATCCCGAGATCGTATCGAACAAGGCGATGCGCGGTGAGGTGTTTTTCAGGGAAGTGGCTGACAGCGTGGACAGAAGTAGATTCCGCGTTCGCGCTGGCTGATGCGATCGGCGGGGTCGTCCTCGCCGAGGAGCTGGGAGGCGATGGCGGTGCCGCAGCGGGGGCAGGGGCGCCGGGTTCGGCTGTAGACCATGGGGCGCCATGGTGGCTGGTGCGCGGCCTTGCCGAGGACGCGGTGGGCTTCGTCTACGAGCGCCGGGAGATCGGGAATCTCGCCGACGGGGGCAGTGGGGTGGACTCGGCGGAGGAAGCAGATCTCGCTGCGGTAGATATTGCCGATGCCTGCCAGATTGCGCTGGTCGAGTAGGGCGAGACCGATGGCGCGGCGGGGGTATTCGGTGAGTCGGCGCAGGGCCTCGGCTGGATCCCAGTTCGGGCCGAGGAGGTCCGGGCCGAGGTGGTCGATGACGGTGTGCTCGTCCGCGCGCGGCAGGACTTGAACCTTGCCGAGCGAGAATCCGACGGCCTCGACCTCGTCGTTGCCGAGTACGAGCCGCGCGGTGACCCGTGGTTTGGTCCAGCGCTGGCCGCAGTGGAACACCCGCCACTCGCCCTCCATTTTCAGGTGGGTGTGGATGCTCCAGCGGTCGGTGCGGACGAACAGGTGCTTGCCGTAGCTGGCGACCTCTTCGACGAGATCGCCGACCAGATTCACCGTCGCGTACCGGGGCACCCGGAAGTCGCTGCGGGTCAGGGTTTTACCCACCAGCGCCGTGCGCAGACGTGCCGCGGTGCGGAAGACGGTGTCGCCCTCGGGCATTCGGCTACACCTGCCTGCGCAGCCGCAGACCGCTCGGGGTCATCGAGAAACCGGCTTCGATCAGGACGTCGACGAAAAGGTTGCCGTGCACGGTTTCCCCATTGATCTTGTCGATCACCAAGCTGTCGACCCTGCGGTCGCGCACCAGTCCGGCCAGTGCGAGCGCTGCCGCACGGCGCAGGCCGATGTCTTCGGTGAAGCTGAGCAGCGTCTTGCCGCCGCGCTCGGAGTAGAGCACCAGCTCGCCGCCGACCAGAACTACCACGGCGCCCGCTTTGCGGCCCGGCCGATGACCGCCTTCGGCGTCGCCCTTCGGCCACGGCAGGGCGGCGCCGTAGGGGTTGGCTGGGTCGCACGCCGCGAGGGCGAGTGCGACGCCCGCTCTGGTGTTGTCACGGTCGGTGTCGAACGACCGCAGGCGGTCGACGGTGTCGGTGGTGGAGAACTGGGCGCCGCCGAGGGTGTCGACGAAATAGCCGCGCCTGCACCGGCCGCGATCCTCGAACTCGGTGAGCACCCGGTACATCAGCTGGAAACCGCCGGATATCCCTTCGTTCTGCACCGAACCGCGAGTCAGCACGCCATAGCGTTCGACGAGCTGATCCGCGGTGGCGTGGGCGCGAACAGTGTTGTCCTGCACGCGTTCCGGCAGGATCGACCAGCGGCCGGCCAGCGTCGGCGGACCGGACCGGGTCGGCATCGACGGTCGTGGCAGGTACGCGCGGCCTCGGGGAGCGCGGCGCGGGGTGCGGTGTGCGGTGGTGGCGCGGGCGGTGCCGGACAGCAGGGCCCGCACCGGGGCGAAAGTGTCACCGGAGACGTATCCGGCCCAGACCAGCTGCCACAGTGCGTCGCCGGCGGCTTTGTCGTCGAGCAGACCCGCAGCGTCGGCGAGCTGCCGGAAGAAGAAGGCGCCACCGCCGCTCAGTGTGGATGGCAATCGCGGGAGGTCAGGAGCTTGTCCCGCTAACGGGTTGCCGGACTCGCTTGGCGCCTGTTCCTTTGGATCAGGCCGCAGGCCGGTGGGCGGGGGCCGTCGAGCCGACTCTCTGGCATCACTGCTTGCCGGCACGGGCGCCGAGTTGCCAGGGCTGGTCGCCGCCGTGGCGGGATCGGGTGCGTCGAGGTCGACAACTTCGCGTTCGCCGGTTCGCGAGAGTCCGCTTGCTTGCGGCGTCGCCGGATCCGCGGAGATCCTTCGTCTCCGGGCGGCCTTCGGACGAATGGCGGGTGTGTCCGAGTCGACCGCTGAACCAGGGGCGGTGTCGGGTGGGGGCCATGGCTCCAGGTTCGCGCCGAGTGCGACCAGCAGGCCGAGCTGGGTATCGGTGGGGTCGATCTCGTCGGCGGGAGGCAGGGTGAACGGTGCTTGGTCGGCCAGGTGCAGGGCGATCCAGCCGTCGCGGGCGGTGATGGCGCCGTGGCCCGACCACACCACCTCGCCGGTCGCCATCAGCTCGTCCAGCATGGCGGGGGAGTAGTCGCGGACTCGCGTCGGCAGGATCAGCGACTCCCATGCCGAGGCCGGAATCGGCACGCCCGCAAGCTGTTCCACCACCGTGGCGACACCGTCGACGCCGCGCAGCTCGCCGGAACCGACGTGTTGCCAGGCGGGCAGGAAGCGTCCGAAGGCCGCGGTGGAGACCGGCTCGACCTCGTGCCGGGCGGCAGCCAGCGAACGGCGGCGCAATCGGCGCAAGACCTGGGCATCACACCACTCGCCACCGGCGGTACCCGGCGTGAATTCGCCTTCCACGACCCGCTTTTCGGCGAGCAGGCGGTGCAGTGACGTCGCGGCGACGGCGGTACCCAAGCCGAAGCGGGCGGCGACCGCGGCCGTCGTGAACGGTGCGTGCGTGCGCGCGTAGCGGCCGACGAGGTCGCCGAGCGGATCGGGCACCGGTTCGATGAACGCGGCAGGCACGCCGATCGGCAGCGGCACCCCGAGCGCATCGCGCAGACGAGCGGCGTCCTCCACCGCCACCCACCAGGTACGTCCCGCGAACGAAACTGCCAGCGCCCGCCGCGAATCCCGCAGCTCCGCAAACCAAGCCGGTGCATCGGAATCGATGAGCAGGTCGTGGCTGCCACGATCGGCCTGTGCTCCGCCGTCGGAAGGACCGTCGTCCGAGCGGGTTCCATTGTCTGGGTGCAAGGCAACGCTGTCGGGGGGTGCGGCGTTATCCCGGGGGATATCAGCCGGCCCGGCTCCGACGGCTCCTGCGCCGGGTCTCGGGGCGAGTTCGCCGGACTTCGAGGCTTGTTCGTGTGTGCGAAAGTCGTCCGGGGCTCGACTTTCCATCGCCTCGGCGTGGCGAGCGGCGGATGCGGTGCCGGGGCGGGGGACGCAGCGGGCCGCGGCTTCGGCGGGAGTGAGGGGGCCGAGGAGGCGCAGGAGGTCGGCCAAACCTTCGGGATCGCGGGCTCGGCGTTCGGGGGTGAGGCGTTGGAGTTCTTGTTCGGTCAGGGTGATAACGGCGGGGTCGAGGAGTTCGCGGAGTTCGACGCGGCCGAGGAGTTCGGCGAGCAGGCTGGAGTCCAGGGCCAGTGCGGCGGCCCGGCGTTCGGCCAGTGGGCTGTCGCCGTCGTAGAGGAATTGGCCGATGTAGGAGAACAGCAGGGCGCCCGCGAAGGGTGACGGGCTCGCCGTTTCGACTTCGATCAGGCGGATCTCGCGGCGGGCGACCTGGGTGAGCAGGTCGCGCAGGGCGGGCAGGTCGTATACGTCGCGCAGGCATTCGCGGACGGTTTCCAGCAGGATCGGGAATTGCGGGAATTTGCGTGCCACGTCGAGCAATTGGGCCGAGCGCTGCCGCTGCTGCCACAGCGGTGCGCGCTTGCCGGGATCGCGGCGCGGCAGCAGGAGCGCCCTGGCGGCGCATTCGCGGAAGCGGGACGCGAAAAGCGCGGAGCCGCCGACCTGTTCGGTGACGATGTCGTCGATCTCGTCAGGCTCGAAGGCGAACAGTTCGGCGCCGGGCGGCTGATCGGTGGTGTCGGGCAGGCGCACGACGATGCCGTCGTCGGAGGCGGTAGGGGCGGCGTCGATGCCGAACTGTTCCTGGAGGCGCGCGCCCACCGCCAGCGCCCATGGTGCGTGTACCGGGGTGCCGTAGGGGGAGTGCAGCACCAGCCGCCAGTCGCCGAGTTCGTCACGGAATCGTTCCACGACCAGCGTGCGGTCGGTGGGCAATTGACCTGTGGCACTGCGCTGTTCCTCGAGCAGACTGACGAGATTGGCCGTCGCGTTCTGATCGAGCCCGGCTGTCCGCACCAACTGTTCGAGCCGCGCCGCGGGCTTGCTCTGCTCGACCGGCGACGGCTTCGCCGTCGCAGCTTTTCCGGCCGGCGCATCGGCGGGCCGGGTTCGGTTGCTGGACGCTTTCGCGCGGCCGATCTTCTTCGCGCTCGATTCCACCCCGGCTACCGGGAGGCCGGAAACCTCCGACATGGCCTCGACCAGGGACACCGGGTCCGAAACCGCCGATGGCGGGACGACTGTGGTCGGCCCGGCGCCCATTTTCGCCACGATCCGGCTCAGCTCATCGGTAGGGACCCGACCTGCTGTACGCACGAATTCGCCCAGCGCAGCACCCAATTCGGCGGGACGCCCCAACCCGTCACCATGCCAGAACGGCAACCGTCCCGGCAG
This sequence comes from Nocardia sp. NPDC059195, assembly GCF_042754695.1. NCBI lineage: Bacteria > Bacillati > Actinomycetota > Actinomycetes > Mycobacteriales > Nocardiaceae > Nocardia > Nocardia sp. NPDC059195. The sequence goes on from NZ_JBHZBG010000029.1 coordinate 15,201, forward strand.
TCCGAACGCGGGTGACACCAGCACCCGATCGAAGGTGATCTCCTCGATCCGCCAGCTGGTCGCACCGAGCGCGAACACATCACCCACGCGCGATTCGTAGACCATCTCCTCATCGAGTTCACCTACCCGAGAAGCCTTCTCGCCCACCATGAACACCGCGAACATGCCACGGTCGGGAATCGCGCCACCGGAGGTCACCGCCAGCCGCTGCGCGCCGGGACGGCCGGTGATGGTGCCCGCGTCGCGGTCCCACACCACGCGTGGACGCAGTTCGGCGAACTCGTCGGACGGATAGCGCCCGGCCAACAGGTCGAGCACCGATTCGTAGGCCGAGCGTGGCAGGTTCGCGTAGCTGCCGGTGGAGCGGACGATGTCGAACCAGCCGTCGACGTCGATCGGTTCGAGCGCGCAGGCCGCCACCGTCTGCTGGGCGAGGATGTCGAGGGGGTGCGCGGGGATCTGGAGCTGCTCGATCTCACCCGCGAGCATGCGCTGGGCGGCGACGGTGCAGTGGATCACGTCGGTTCGGTGCTTGGGAAACAGCACGCCCCGCGAGATCTCACCGACCTGGTGCCCGGCGCGGCCGACTCGCTGCAAGCCGCTGGCCACCGATGGCGGCGCCTCGACCTGCACCACCAGGTCCACCGCGCCCATATCGATGCCGAGTTCGAGACTGCTGGTGGCCACCACGCAGCGCAGGCGACCGGTCTTGAGATCGTCTTCGATGATGGCGCGCTGTTCCTTGCTGACCGACCCGTGATGCGCGCGCGCCAACAGGTGGTCGGCCCCGTGGATCACCTCGGTGGATGGTCCGAGCTGGGCGGGTGGCTTGTGCTCTGTCTCCACCGGCTCACCGAGCCGGGCGGCGTAGGTCTCGTTGAGTCGCGCTGTCAGCCGCTCGGAGAGCCGCCGCGAGTTGGCGAACACGATCGAGGAACGGTGCTCGAGAACGAGGTCGACGATGGCCTCGTCGACATGCGGCCAGATCGACCCCGGCTGATCGGAGTCGCCGCCGGGATCGGTCATATCGGCCACCGGCACCCGCACGGACAGGTCGAAGGTCTTCGGTGCGGGCGGGCGCACAATGGTGATCGGCGCGTTCCCGACCAGGAACCGCCCGACCTCCTCGGGCGGGCGCACCGTCGCCGACAACCCGATCCGCTGCGCGGGCTTGTCGGTGAACTGGTCCAGCCGGGCCAGCGACAGCGCCAGGTGCGCACCACGCTTGGACCCGGCGATGGCGTGCACTTCGTCGACGATCACCGTATTGACCTGGGCAAGCGTCTCGCGAGCCGCCGAGGTCAACAGCAAGAACAGCGACTCGGGAGTGGTGATGAGAATGTCCGGCGGCGTGCGCAGCATCGCCCGACGCTGGGCAGGCGGAGTATCACCGGAGCGCACCCCCACCGAGATATCCGGCGGGTCGAGTCCCAACCGTTTCGCCGTCTGCGTCACTCCTACCAGCGGCGCCCGTAGATTGCGCTCCACATCCACCGCGAGTGCCTTCAACGGCGAGACATAGAGCACCGAGGTGCCCCGGGGCGCCCCCGGCTCGGGTGGCTCCCGCTGAGCCAGCTGATCGATAGCCCACAGAAACGCCGACAAGGTCTTGCCCGACCCCGTCGGCGCGACCACCAGCGTGTTCTCCCCGGCGGCGATCGCGTCCCACGCGCCGAGCTGGGCCGACGTCGCGCCGGGGAACGCGCCGTCGAACCACTGTGCCGTCGCGGGGGAGAACCGATCCATAGCACCAAGTGTGCACCGACCCACCGACAACTTCGCCGACCTCATGCGCCCCGACCTGCGTGAAGATGTCGATGACCGGGGCGGCGCGTAGCCCGGGTTGTGGCGTGGATCGCACTCGTCGCTACCCTCGACTCTCGTGCAAACGGTGCTGAGAGTCGACCTTGTCGGCCATGGCCTTACCGAGGCGGTACGTAAGGCGCGTTTTCCTGTCGATGAACCCCTGGACGAGTCGGGGCGGGCCGCGGTGCGCGCCTGTGTGCCGCTCGATGAGGCGCTGGTGCGGACAGGGCCCGAGAGGCGGGCTCGGGAGACGGCGGAGGAATTGGGCCTCGTCGGGGAACAGGACGTGCGATTACGGGATCTCGATGCCGGGTCGTGGCGGGGCAGTGAGATGGGCAAACTCGCTCAGGATCAGCTGTTCGCCTGGCTGACCGACCCCGAATTCCGTGGGCACGGTGGCGAATCCGTCACCGATCTGGTCGACCGGGTGCGGTTCTGGTTGGCCGAGATCGCGTCGTCGGGGCGCGACACCGTGGCGGTGACGCATCCGGCCGTGGTGCGGGCGGCGCTGCTCGTGGTGCTCGACGCACCGGCGAAGTCGTTCTGGCGCATGGATGTTCCGCCCGCGAGTGTCACCCGGCTGCACTATCGGGGGAACTGGACCCTGCGGCTCGGCAACGGATAACGAAGAAGGCCCCGGAGTGAAAACTCCGGGGCCTTCTTCGTAGTAGCGGGAACAGGATTTGAACCTGCGACCTCTGGGTTATGAGCCCAGCGAGCTACCGAGCTGCTCCATCCCGCGTTGCAAATACCACTTTACACGGGGTGGGTCGGAAGGCGAAATCGCATGGCTGATCAGCCGAAATGGATGCCCTGCGCGAGCGGGAGCTCGGTGGAGTAGTTGACGGTGTTGGTGGCCCGGCGCATGTAGGCCTTCCATGAGTCCGAGCCCGACTCCCGGCCGCCGCCGGTGTGCTTCTCCCCGCCGAACGCGCCGCCGATCTCCGCGCCCGATGTCCCGATATTGACATTGGCGATGCCGCAGTCGGAGCCGGCCAGGAACTGTTCGGCCTCGCGCTGGTCGAGGGTGAAGATCGACGAGGAAAGTCCTTGGGTGACATCGTTGTTGAGTGCGATGGCCTCGTCGATGTCGTCGTAGGTCAGCACGTACAGGATCGGCGCGAAGGTCTCCTCGCGCACGAGTTCGGTCTGTGCGGGCATGCGAACCAGGGCGGGCCGCACGTAGTAGGCGTCGGGTCCGAGCGTGTCGACTCGCTCACCGCCGCAGATGATGTCGCCGCCTTCGGCCACCGACCCGACCAGCGCCTTCTGCATCGCGGCGAACGCGCGCTCGTTGATCAGCGGCCCGACCAGCACGCCGTCGTCGAGCGGATTGCCAACGGGTAGTTGGCTGTACGCCGCGGCCAGCCGGTCGACCAGCTGGTCGGCGATCGAACGATGCGCGATCAATCGCCGCAGACTCGTACACCGCTGGCCCGCTGTCCCCGCCGCCGAGAAGACGATGCCGCGCACCGCGAGCTCCAGATCGGCACTCGACGCCACGATCGCGGCATTGTTGCCACCGAGCTCTAGCAGGCACCGCCCGAATCGCGCGGCCACCCTCGGTGCGACGGTGGCGCCCATCCGCACCGAACCGGTCGCGCTCACCAGGGCGACCCGGCGATCGTCGACCAAGGCCGAGCCGACGGCGGCGTCACCTCGAATCAATTGGTGCACTTCGGGATCCGCGCCCACATCGACCGCGGCACGACGCAGCAGGGTGTGACACGCCAATGCCGTCAACGGCGTGGTCTCCGACGACTTCCACACCACCGTGTCGCCGCACACCAGCGCGATCGCGGTGTTCCAAGCCCACACCGCGACCGGGAAATTGAACGCCGAGATCACCCCGACGACGCCGAGTGGATGCCACGTTTCCATGAGCCGATGGCCGGGGCGTTCGGAAGGCATGGTGGCGCCGTAGAGTTGGCGCGAGAGCCCGATCGCGAACTCGCAGACGTCGATCATCTCCTGCACTTCGCCCAGCGCCTCGGGGCCGATCTTGCCCGCTTCGAGGGTCACCAGCTCGGCCAGCTCGTCCTGATGGGCCACCAGCAACTGCGCCAGTCTGCGCACCAGCGCTGCTCGCACGGGCGCGGGGACCGTGCGCCAGGCCTCGAACGCGGTGGCGGCGCGGCCGATCGCGGCATCGACGTCCGCGGCGGTGTCGGTGGTCAGCGGCAACAGGACTCCGCCGGAGATCGGCGTGCGCGCGAGCAGCGGGCCGGGTTCCGGCACAGCGGCGCCGAGGCCGTGCAGGAGCGCCCTGGCTCGCAGTGCGAGCTGCTCGGAGAAGTTCACGGTCTGCGTCATCGGTACTCTGCTCACCTTCTGCTGTTTGGTACGACTCACGGAAAAGTTCGGGAGAATTCGGTGGGGAACGGAAAGAAGTTTTCCCCGCGCGAGCCCCACGCTGAGTTAGCCTTCGCTGATGGCGGATACACCGGCTCGACCCCAGCTCGACGACATCGATCGACTATTGATCAAAGAACTGATGGCAGACGGTCGCGCCACATTGTCGAATCTGGCGGAGAAGGCCAGCCTTTCGGTCTCCGCGGTGCAATCGCGGGTGCGCAGGCTCGAAGCGCGCGGCGTGATCCGCGGGTACGCCGCGCAGGTCGACCCCGAAGCGCTCGGGCACTTGTTGTCGGCGTTCGTCGCGATCACTCCTCTCGATCCGTCCCAGCCCGATGACGCGCCCGCCTTGTTGCAGCACATCCCCGGCATCGAGGGGTGCCACTCGGTGGCGGGCGAGGAGAGCTACGTCTTGCTGGTGCGGGTGGCATCGCCTCGGCATCTGGAACATCTGCTGCAGGAGATCAGGGCCACGGCCAACGTGCACACCCGCAGCACGATCATCCTGCAGACATTCTATGACAGGTAGTGATCCTTCGTAATTTGATTCGTGATTCCGTAGAACTTCCGTAAATATTTGCGTATCGTCGGTTTTATGACCATCGAACTGGAGCGCCCTGGCGCGGCGGTCATCCCCGCCGACCGGGTCCACGAAATCCTGTCCTCGCACATCCTCGCGGACGGTTTCGAGCTTGTGCTCGACCTACACGAGTCGCACGGCCGCACGCTCGTCGACGAACGCGACGGCACCGGCTATCTCGACATGTTCGGCTTCTTCGCCTCCAACGCGCTCGGGATGAACCATCCCGCCCTGGCAGGAGACGAGAGTTTCCGCGCCGAACTGGCCACTGCGGCACTGAACAAGCCGAGCAACTCCGATATCTACACCATCGAGATGGCACGCTTCGTCGAAACCTTCGCCCGTGTGCTCGGCGATCCGCACCTGCCGCATCTGTTCTTCGTCGACGGTGGTGCGCTCGCGGTCGAGAATGCGCTGAAAGTCGCTTTCGACTGGAAGAGCAGGCACAACGAATTGCACGGCCGCGCACCGGAACTCGGCACCAAGGTGCTGCACCTCACCGGTGCCTTCCACGGCCGGAGCGGCTATACGATGTCGCTCACCAATACCGACCCGGTCAAGACCGCGCGATTCCCGAAATTCGATTGGCCGCGAATCGACACACCGCACACCTTCGCCGGGCCCGACATCGCCGCGCTCGAAGCGCGGGCTCTGGCCCAGGCCGAACAGGCCTTCGCCGACAACCCGCACGACATCGCCTGCTTCATCGCCGAGCCGATCCAGGGCGAAGGCGGAGACCGCCACCTGCGACCGGAATTCCTCGCCGCCATGCAGCGGCTGTGCCACGCGAACGACGCGCTATTCATCCTCGACGAGGTGCAGACCGGCGTCGGCATGACCGGAACCACCTGGGCCTTCCAGCAATTGGACGTGCGGCCCGATGTAGTGGCCTTCGGGAAGAAGACTCAGGTCTGCGGGATCATGGCAGGCGGGCGGGTCGACGAGGTCGGAGACAATGTCTTCCGGGTGAGCTCCCGGCTCAACTCCACCTGGGGCGGCAACCTCACCGACATGGTCAGAACTCGACGCATTCTCGAAGTGCTGGAACGCGATCGGCTCATCGAGGGCGCGGGTCCGCTCGGTGCGTTCCTGCTCGACCGGCTCGGCAAGCTCGCCGCCGCGCACCCGGACCTGGCCTCCGAGGCACGTGGGCGTGGGCTGATGTGCGCGATCACCCTGGCGACGCCGGAGTTGCGCGATCGGGTGGTGACAGAGCTGCGCGAACGTGAGCATGTGCTGCTGCTCGGCACGGGGGAGCGCGGGATCCGGTTCCGTCCGCCGTTGACTGTCACCGAGGATGAATTGCGTCAGGCAGTCGACGCGCTCGACGCGGTGCTCGCGCGAGAAGCGGTGTAGCGCACAGCAAGCCGCGCATAGCCTCGAGTCGGTGTGTCGACTGCGGTGCTCCTGTTCCGTGCGCGAAGTTCGCGCTGGTCGTCGCCGAGGCGGACACGGGTGTCATGCGGGAGCGGCGATCAGGCCTGCGCGACACGTAATCCGAGTGCGCCCGCGACGAAGCGGTGGACCGAGGCGAGGCCGGCGGCCAATGCCTCGTCCTCGCCGGGACGGGCCCACCCGGTGACGGTCGCGGTGTCGCCGGGGCCCGGTGTCACGCCGATCTCGGCGACCAGCTCGGCCGTCGTCGGAACGCAGACCGCCCAGGAGAAGTGGGATTCATCGGCCCACTGTGCCGACCGGGTGGCCACGTAGCCGGGATCGGTGATGCCGCCGTCGGCCAGCGCGGGTCGATCGTCGATGCGCTCGTCGGCGCGAAGGGCGCGCAGATACCAGGACCCTGCGTTGATCTCGATCGGTTCCACGCCCGCAGCCTAATGCCGACCGGTGTGGCCGCCGCCGACAGACCCCGGCGATCACGGGCTCACCGGATTCAGGCCGTGCGGAGGGTGCCGCCGCCGAGGAGGGAATGGACGGCGGTGCGGCCGATGTCGAGGGCGCGGGTGAGCAGGTCGGTGTCGCGGGCCGCGCTGTCGATGGCGGGGGAACCGGCGGGCGGGTGAACCTGGAGGACCTGCTCGCCGAGGCCGTCGAGGTAGCTGTCCTCTATCGCCTGCTGACCGGGCCGCTTGCTCCACGCCCGGAACGCGCCGGGTGCGATGGCACGCATATAGCCGCCGCCGACCACCCGATGCAGCAGGGGAGCGGGCGGGCGGAGTTCATCGGTGCGGCGGGTTCGCAGGACCAAGGCGTGGGTGGCGCCCGCGGCCACCGCGGTGCGGATCGGCACGGTTTCGGTGAGGCCGCCGTCGAAGTAGTCGCCGCCCGCCAGGGCGACCGGCGGTCCCGCCAGCAGCGGTAGCCCCGCGGAGGCCCGCAGCGCTGTCATGAGGGACTGTTTGTCGGTGATGTAGGGCCGGAGGTCCACCGACTGCCCGGTGCGGATATCGGTCGCGATCGGGTGGAAGGTGGTCGGATTGGCCAGGATGGCCGGAAAGTCCATCGGCTCGATGCCGTCGTACACGCGATGTACGAGATAGTGCAGATCGAAGACGGGGCGGCCACGGAAGATGCGCACCGGATCGACCACGCGGCGCATGATCGCCGGATCGGTCCACGATCGCATCCCGGTCGCCGCGCGCCCGCACAGCAGCCACGCACCATTGATCGCCCCGGCCGACGTGCCGTAGACGGCGTCGAACACCTTCGCCAAACCCAGTTCCTCGAGTGCCTGCACCATGCCGCTGGAGTACACACCGCGGCTGCCACCGCCCTCGATCACCAGCGCGAGGCGATGACCATCGGCGCGATGACCGGCTTCCCGCCTGCCCTGGATCACCTCGGCTACCGTTGCCGAACCCGGCGTCGAGAGCGGGTCCAGATCGGTGTGCGCAGTACTGGTCACCCGACCCACGATACGACAGAATACGGGGACCCATCCTGCGGAGACAGGTGATTTTCGTCCGCCGTTCACTCCGGCGAACGACAACGGGCGCTGGTCCGCGAAGACCAGCGCCCGTTGGTGAGTTCTCTACTACTTGATCTCCGCCAGGACGGTGCCCTGGGTGATCGCCGCACCCGCCGCGACGGACAGCCCGGTGACGACACCGGCCTTGTGCGCGTTGACCGGGTTCTCCATCTTCATGGCCTCGAGCACCACGATCAGGTCGCCGACCTCGACGGTCTGGCCCTCTTCGACCGCGACCTTCACGACAGTGCCCTGCATCGGCGCGGTCACCGCGTCGCCCGACGCGGCACCGGCACCGGCACCACCACGCTTGCGCGCCTTCGGCTTCTTGCGAATCACACCGTTGCCGGCCGAACCGGCCGCACCGCCACCGAGGGTGAACTGACCGGGCAGCGACACCTCGACACGACGTCCACCGACCTCGACGACAACCTTCTGCCGGGGCAGATCCTCGTCGTCATCGTCGGCCGCGCCACCGGCGGTGTACGGCTCGACGGTGTTCTTCCACTCGTTTTCGATCCACTTGGTGTAGACGTCGAACGCCTGGCCGTCACCGATGAACGCCGGGTCCTCGATGACCGCGCGGTGGAACGGGATCACCGTCGCCAGGCCCTCGACCTCGAACTCGGCCAGCGCGCGGCGGGCACGCTGCAGCGCCTGCTCACGGTTCTCGCCGGTGACGATCAGCTTGGCCAGCATCGAGTCGAACTGACCGCCGATGACGCTGCCCTGGACCACACCGGAATCGACGCGCACGCCGGGGCCCGTTGGCTCGCGGTAGACGTTCACCGGGCCGGGGGCGGGCAGGAAGCCGCGACCGGCGTCCTCACCGTTGATCCGGAACTCGAACGAGTGCCCACGCGGGGTGGGGTCTTCCTTGATGCTCAGCTCGTCGCCGTTGGCGATCGCGAACTGCTGACGCACCAGGTCGATGCCCGCGGTCTCCTCGGTGACCGGGTGCTCCACCTGCAGGCGGGTGTTCACCTCGAGGAACGACACGGTCTCGCCCTGCACCAGGTACTCCACGGTGCCCGCGCCGTAGTAGCCCGCCTCGCGGCAGATGCGCTTGGCCGATTCGTGGATGGCGGCGCGAACCTTGTCGGACAGGAACGGCGCGGGCGCCTCCTCGACGAGCTTCTGGAACCGGCGCTGCAGCGAGCAGTCGCGGGTACCGGCGACCACCACGTTGCCGTGCTGGTCGGCGATGACCTGGGCTTCGACGTGGCGGGCTTTGTCGAGGTACTGCTCGACGAAGCATTCGCCGCGACCGAAGGCGGCGATGGCCTCACGGGTCGCCGACTCGAACAGCTCGGGGATCTCCTCGATGGTGTGGGCGACCTTCATGCCGCGGCCACCGCCACCGAATGCGGCCTTGATGGCCACCGGGACGCCGTATTCCTTGGCGAACGCGACGACCTCGTCGGCGTTCTTGACCGGGTCCTTGGTGCCCGCGGCCATCGGCGCCTTCGCCTTCTCGGCGATGTGGCGCGCGGTGACCTTGTCACCCAGGTCGCGGATGGACTGCGGCGAGGGGCCGATCCAGATCAGCCCGGCGTCGATAACGGCCTGAGCGAAGTCGGCGTTCTCGGAGAGGAAACCGTAACCGGGGTGGATCGCGTCGGCGCCGGACTTGGCCGCGGCGTCGAGGATCTTGTCGAACACGAGGTACGACTCGGCAGAGGTCTGACCGCCGAGGGCGAACGCCTCGTCGGCGAGCTTCACGAAGGGAGCGTCGGCATCGGGCTCGGCGTACACCGCGACGCTGGTGATTCCCGCGTCCTTGGCAGCCCGGATCACGCGAACCGCGATCTCGCCGCGGTTAGCTACGAGTACCTTTGTGATCCGTGCGCTGGCATGGCTTGGCACTGAGCCTCCTGTGTGCAATCTCTGGTCGCGTCGGGGAACGGGTCGCCGGTTAGGCCCCGTGCCCGGTATCGACAACTTTCGTCTCGGGCGAGTGTAGGCAGTGTGCCAACACTGCTCGAACTCGGCTAGCCCTACTGTCGAGTAGGTCGCAGGTCACATTACGGGGCGTCCAGTGATGTGAACATGTTTCAAATGATCTGATTCGCGGCACCGGGCTCGGTGCCCGTGGCGATCGGCACCCGCACCGAGTTGCCCCATTCGATCCACGATCCGTCGTAATTACGCACTGACCTGCGACCCAGCAGGAATGTCAGGACGAACCAGGAGTGGCTGGATCGCTCGCCCACCCCGCTGTAGACGACCAGGTCGTCGGCGGGAAGCGCGCCGTAGACCTCGTCGAGGTCGGCGCGCGAGCGGAAGCGGCCGTCGATCGTGGTGGCATCGGTCCACGGGATGTTCACCGCGGTCGGCACGTGTCCGCCGCGCAGCGTCGACGACGGCGGGCCGGAGGAGGCAGCCGAACGTAACCACGCAGGCCCTCGTGTAGAGGCCGAGGTATCGGCCGCGTGCTCCTGGTTGAGCGGCTTGTCCTCGAGCTCGCCCGAGTACTCCGGCGCCGAGCGCACGTCGACCAGGGGCTTGCCGAGTCTGCCGAGCACCTCCTCGCGGAACGCGCGCGCGGTCGAGTCGTCGCGCACGACCTCGGGGTAGTCGCTGGGAGTGGGGTAGGGCTGGTCGAAGGTGGTGTCGCGTTCCTCGGAGATCCAGGCGTCGCGGCCGCCGTCGAGCAGGCGCACGTCCTCGTGGCCGAACAGCGTGCAGATCCAGGCGGTGTGCGCGGCCTGGGCATTGCCGCGATCGCCGTAGATCACAATGGTGTCGTCGCGCTGGATACCCTTGGCGCGCATCAGTTCGGTGAAGCGCTTGCCGTCGATGTAATCGCGGGTCACCGGGTCGCTCAGGTCGCCGCGCCAGTCGATTTTGACCGCGCCCGGGACATGGCCGATGTCGTAGAGCAGGATGTCATCGTTGGACTCGATGATCCGTAAACCACTCACGCCGATGTTTGCGGACAGCCATTCTGTGGTTACTAATCGATGGGGGACCGCGTAGGAACCGAAGGCGGGGTGCGGATCCGGGGCGACGGGCACGGTGTAGTCCTTCAGGCGAGTTGGGTGGGTGCGAGCAGTGCGTGGTCGCAGCCGATGGTAAGTGTGTCGTGGCACATCACGAATCGACACAATGGGCGAATAAAGCGCACGGATGTCCGATAAAGTCTCTGGAGAGGAGGGGTGGGCTATGTCCGATTCTTGGCCGCGACGGCGACTGCTCGCGATCCTACGTGGCGCCACCGAGCCCCTCGATGCCCAGGAACTGGCCCGCATCACCGGACAGCACGTCACCACCGTTCGATTCCACCTCGATGTCCTCACCCGCGAATCGCTGGTTCGCCAGTTCCAGCAGCCGCCACGTGGCCGCGGGCGCCCGCGCATCGGCTATCGCGCGGTGCAGCGCTCGGTGGGATACCAGGAACTCGCGCAGGTACTGGCCGACCATCTCGGTCCCGATCCGGTGACCCGATCCGCGGCCGCCGTGGCCGCGGGCCGCGCGTGGGGTGCGCGGATGGATATCGGCACGCAGCCGGTGGAAACGCTCGCCGATGCCAGGGACATCACCATGTCGCTGATGTCGGAGCTCGGGTTCGCACCGGAGAAGGAGCCCGCGGGCGAGACGACGGAGCACGTACAGATCAACCTGACCGCCTGCCCGCTGCGTGAACTGGCCCGCTCACACGCCGAGGTGGTGTGCGGTGTGCACATGGGTCTCATGCGGGAGGTGCTCGAGCGCAACGGCGCCCGTGGGGTTGACGTGCAGCTGCATCCCTTCATCGAGCCCGAGCTGTGTACGGCCCGGCTCGACCTGACGATGGCCGCGCCCGATCGGACCCCGGCCAAGGAGCCGGGGGATCAGCACGTGATCGCGCCGTCAGTCCCGCGGATCCCGCCACAGCTGCGTGACACCGACACCGACGTCTTCGAGCAGCCGGCGCAGCAGCGGTAATCCGATTCCGATGACGCTGGACGGGTCGCCCTCGATCCGGTCGACGAACCAGCCGCCGAGACCGTCCAACGTGAACGCGCCCGCGACCTTCAGCGGCTCGCCCGACGCGATATAGGTATCGAGTTCGTCTGGGGTCGGCTTCGCGAAATGCACCGTGGTACTGCTGCATTCGGCCGACTCGGCGACGATCTCGCCGTCGCGTAACCGCAGCACGCAGTGCCCGGTGATCAGGTCCGCGCTGCGGCCTGCCATCGTGGCCCAGCGCTCGCGCGCCACCTCGGGGGTGTGTGGTTTGCCCTGTAGCTGCCCGTCGACGAGCAGCATCGAATCGCAGCCGACGACAACACAGTCGGCGCTGAGTTCTGGGATCGACGCGGCGACGTCGACCGCCTTGGCGCGCGCCAAGGCGACGACGACATCATGCGAGGAGGTGCCGGCGGGTAGTGCCGCCGACACCGCGTCCTCGTCCACGCCCGAGACCCGCACCACGGGGTCGATGCCCGCGGTGCGCAGGATCCCGAGCCGGGCAGGCGACGCCGATGCCAGAACCAGCCTGGTCACCTCAGCGCAGGTGCGACAGCATCGGGTACACGTACGGCGAGAACGGGTTCGTGCCCCGATGCGTCAACGTCGGTATACCCCATGCGTCGGCCGGTCCGTTCGATCCACCGGCGGGCGCGTTGGCGGCCGCCGCGCTCAGGACGGCGACCAGAGCCGCGATGTCCTGATCGGTGGGCGAACCCTTGAGAATGCGGAACATCGGCTCGCCGGTGGCCGGCACGGAGGCCTCGGCCACCGCGCCTACCGACAGTTCGGCCTCTTCGACGAGTGGTTCGACGGCGAGCTCGAGCTCGGCGACTGTCAACACGTCCTCTTCTGCCACAGTTGTCACAGTGCCAGATCCTTCCTGCACTTACTTCGCTTCACAGCGCGGTTGACGCGATCATTCCCGGTGTGGCCGCGCTGATCAATAGTTGTCTTCCACAACAAGTGTGCGCGGCCTATCCGGGATATCGCGTTTTCAGAGCGGAATGTTGCCGTGTTTCTTCGGCGGCATGGTCACCATTTTGCGCTCGAGGAGGCGCAGCGCCGACACGATCTGGCCACGGGTGTGTGAGGGCGGGATGACCGCGTCGACGTATCCGCGCTCGGCGGCGACGTACGGGTTCACCAGAGTGTCCTCGTACTCGTTCTGCAGCTCGAGGCGCAGCGCATCGACATCGTCGCCGTTCTTGGCGGCCTCGGCCAGCTGCTTGCGGTAGACGAAGCCGACGGCGCCGGAGGCACCCATCACGGCGATCTGCGCGGTCGGCCACGCCAGGTTCACATCGGCACCCATGTGCTTGGAACCCATGACGTCGTAGGCGCCGCCGTAGGCCTTGCGAGTGATGATCGTGATCTTTCCCACAGTGGCCTCACCGTAGGCATAGAGGAGCTTCGCGCCGCGGCGGATGATGCCGTTGTATTCCTGGCCGGTGCCGGGCAGGAAGCCGGGCACGTCGACCAAGGTGATGATTGGGATATTGAAGGCGTCGCAGGTGCGCACGAAGCGCGCGGCCTTCTCCGAGGCGTCGATGTCGAGGCAGCCGGCGAACTGCATGGGCTGGTTGGCGACGATGCCGACGCTGCGGCCGTCCACGCGACCGAAGCCGCAGATGATGTTCATCGCGCGCTCGGCCTGGACCTCGAGGAACTCGTCGTCGTCGAGCAGGCGACGGATGACCTCGTGCATGTCGTAGGGCTGGTTCGGCGAGTCCGGGATGATCGTGTCGAGCTCGATGTCCTCGTCGGTCAAGGACTCTTCGATCGCACCGTTGATCGGGTCGGAGGGCGCGTGGCGGGGGGCCTCGGCGCGGTTGTTGCTCGGCAGGTAGCCCAGCAGGTCCTTGACGTAGTCGAGGGCGTCCTGCTCGCCGGAAGCGACGTAGTGGGCGACACCGGACTTCACCATGTGGGTGTGCGCGCCACCCAGGTCCTCCATGGAGACCTCTTCACCGGTGACGGTCTTGATCACGTCGGGCCCGGTGACGAACATCTGGGAGGTCTGATCGACCATCACCACGAAGTCGGTGAGCGCGGGGGAGTACACGTGACCACCGGCGGCGGCACCCATGATCAGCGAGATCTGCGGGATCACGCCGGAGGCCTGCACATTGCGGTGGAAGATCTCGCCGTAGAGCCCGAGGGAGACGACACCCTCCTGGATCCGCGCGCCCGCGCCTTCGTTGATGCCGACCAGCGGACGGCCGGTCTTGATGGCCAGGTCCATCACCTTGACGATCTTCTCGCCGTAGACCTCGCCGAGGGAACCACCGAACACGGTGACGTCCTGGGAGAAGATGCACACGTCGCGGCCGTCGATCGTGCCGTAGCCGGTGACGACACCGTCACCGAGCGGGCGGTTGTGCTCGAGGCCGAAGTTCACGCTGCGGTGCTTGGCCAGGGCGTCGAGTTCGACGAAGGAGCCTTCGTCGACCAGGGCCAGGATGCGCTCGCGCGCGGTCATCTTGCCCTTGGCGTGCACCTTGTCGACCGCGGTCTCACCCATCGGGTGTTGCGCTTCTTCCAGCCGATTCCGCAGATCAGCCAGCTTCCCGGCGGTGGTGTGGATATCGGGGGTGCCCGCCGATTCCGATGCGGGCTGCTGCTGGACACTCGTCATGGGTTGCGAGTGTAACGAGTGACACCGTCGCGCACCACGGCAGTCCGGCTTACCGGCCAGTAGAGAAACCCCAGCTAGGTGCTGTGGTGATCGTTCACGGTTGACTCCCGGTAGCGTGCCTGAAATGAACAGGGCACCGATCGACGCGCCACGTCTGAGCAGCTCACCCGCACTGTCGTTCTATGAGCGAATCGATGTAGTCGAGTCGACCGGATCGACCAATGCCGATCTGGTTGCCCGCGCCGCCGACCCGTCCGTCGACCGCCATGCCCTGCTCGCCGAGGAACAGGTGAGCGGCCGCGGCAGGCACGCGCGCGCCTGGGTGAGCCCGCCCCGGGCCCAGATCTCGCTGTCGATCCTGGTGCGCCTGCCCGGCATCGACCCCGCCGCGCTCGGCTGGCTGCCGTTGCTCACCGGCATCGCGGTGGTCGACGCCCTGCGCGCCGCCGCCGGGGTCGCGCCGGAATTGAAGTGGCCCAACGATGTGCTGCTCGACGGCCGCAAACTCGCGGGCATTCTGGCCGAGGTCGCCGCGACCGGTAGCTCGCCCGCCGTTGTGGTCGGTATCGGCATGAATGTCGACCTCGACGAGTCGGAACTGCCTGTCGCGCACGCGACTTCGCTGGCATTGGCCGGTGCGCGCGATGTCGATCGCACCGCGCTGGCCGCGGCGATCCTGACCGAGTTCGCGCGCCGCTTCACCGCGTGGGAGCGGTCGGGCTGGGGCACCGCCGATCTGGTGGCCGAATACCGGGAGCGGTGCGCCACCATCGGTATCGACGTGCGCGCCGAACTGCCCGGCGGGACGGTGCTCACCGGGGTGGCGACCGGTGTAGACGACACCGGTCGGCTGCTCATCGGCGAGCGGGCTGTCTCCGCGGGCGACGTGTCCCACCTGCGCGGACAGTACTGACGACGGGCCCGAGCCGGGCCCGTCGCCGATACGGATCAACGCGCCGCCGCACCCGTCGTCGCGCGTTCGGCCACCACGCGCTCGCGCGCGAGCAACCGGTCGCGCTGCTCCTCGAACCGCAGCACGTCCTTCTCCAGCTTGTCGATGAACAGCGCGAGTTCATCCCGCGCCGCCTCGCCGCGCGCACCGAAGTCGTTGCGGTCGAAGACGTTCCACTGCTTGAGTACCGGCCGCACCACCTCGTCGAGATGCTGGCGCAGGTCGTAGATGCCGTGCTTGGCCATCAGCACGCCGTTGCGCCGCCAGTTGGGCATGCCCGCGCCCGGCATCTGGAAGTTGGTGAGCACCTTGGTGATCGCGGGCATCGCCTGGTCGGGGGCGAGGTCGAGAGCCGCCGCGCACAGGTTGCGGTAGAAGATCATGTGCAGGTTCTCGTCGGTGGCGACGCGGGCCAGCATCTTGTCGGCGATCGGGTCTTCGCACACCCGACCGGTGTTGCGGTGGCTCACCCGGGTGGCCAGCTCCTGGAACGTCACATACGCGACATTGACCAGGAATCCACCCCAGTTCGCCGGCGCGTGCGCGCCCTGGGTCATGTGGATCATCCGCGCTTCTTCCAGCGCCACCGGGTCGACGCCGCGGGTGACGACGAGGTAATCGCGGATCACGATGCCGTGGCGGTTCTCCTCGGCGGTCCAGCGGCCCACCCAGGTGCCCCACGCGCCGTCGAGCGAGAAGTTCTCGGCGATCTCGCGGTGATAGGACGGCAGGTTGTCCTCGGTGAGCAGATTCGTGATCATCGCCGCCTTGGCGACATCGGTGAGCCGCGATTGCGATGGCTCCCAATCGCTTCCGCCCATCGCGGCGAAATTGCGGCCTTCCTCCCACGGAACGTAATCGTGCGGATTCCAGTCCTTGGCGATGGAAAGGTGCCGGTTGAGGTTCTGTTCGGCCACAGGTTCGAGGGCCGTGAGGATTTCGAGCTGAGTCAGATCTTTGGTCACGCGTGCCTCCACTGTCGGTGTCGAGCAAGCAGATATGGGCAAAACCTGGCATCGAGCGTGGAATCCACAGTATCGCCTCGGTCGTGGCATCGAGAAATGCGGTGTGGGAGCGCGGTACTGTTCGGTCATGGGTTACCCGGAGGATGTCCTCGCGCCCGACGAGCAGTTGATCCTGCACCGCCACCCGCACTGGAAAATGTTGGTGTGGCCCATCGTCACTCTCATCGCCGCGACCGCGATCGCCGGCTTCCTCGGCGGCTTGGCCTGGCGCAACACCACCGGTCACGTGCGCACGGTGCTGCTCATCCTGATCGGCCTGGTCTGGCTCGGACTGATCGCCTGGCGGGTCGTCGCGCGCGTGATCGCCTGGAAGTCGACGCATTTCATCGTCACCGGGCGGCGGGTGCTGGTGCGCCAGGGCGTGCTCACCCACACCGGCATCGATATCCCGCTCAGCCGTATCTCCAGTGTGCAGTTCCGCCACGGTCTGCTCGACCGGGCGCTCGGCACCGGCACCCTGATCATCGGTTCCTCGTCGGAGGAGCCGCTCGAATACGACGACGTGCCCCAGGTGCAGCAGGTTCATTCGCTGCTGTACCACCAGGTGTTCGAGGCGGGACGCTCCGCCAACGAGCAGCACTGGGGTGGCGGTTACCGGTGAGCTGCCCCTCCTCGCTGCTCCAGAACACTTAACCTGTGCACATGACCGCAGTACTGCTGGCCGAAGACGACGAGGCGATCGCCGCACCCCTGTCGCGCGCACTGGGGCGTGAGGGCTACACCGTCACCGTCGAACGCTTCGGCCCTGCGGTGTTGCGCCGTGCACTCGAGGGCAACCACGACCTGTTGATCCTCGATCTCGGTCTGCCCGGCATGGACGGGCTGGAGGTGTGTCGGCAGGTGCGCGCGAGCGGCGCCGATCTGGCGGTGCTGATGCTCACCGCCCGCACCGACGAGGTCGACTTCGTCGTCGGCCTCGACGCGGGTGCCGACGACTACGTCGGCAAACCGTTCCGGCTGGCCGAACTCCTCGCCCGCGTGCGAGCTCTGTTGCGGCGCAGCGGAATCGGTGACGACGCGGTGGAAGTCGGCGCGATCCGGCTCGAACCCGCGGCTCGGCGCGTGCTGGTCAACGGGGCCGAGGTGAACCTGGCCAACAAGGAGTACGAGCTGCTCAAGGTTCTCATCGACCGGGCCGGTCAGGTGGTGGCGCGCGAGACCATCCTGCGCGAGGTCTGGGGCGACGCCGACCTGCGCGGTTCCAAGACCCTCGATATGCACATGTCCTGGTTGCGCCGCAAGATCGGTGACGAGGGCCCGATGGCGGAGCGCCGGATCGTCACCGTGCGCGGTGTCGGGTTCCGGCTCAATACCGACGGACCCACCTCGCACCGGAACTGACGCCGCAGTGCGCCGTCGCATCCTGCGTTCGATCCTGACCGTGCTGACCATCACCACGGTGGTGCTCGGCGTGCCGTTGATCTACACCGCTTGGCTGTGGGTCGAGGACATCACCCGCAACGATCTGCAGAGTCGCCTGGAACGGATCTCGACGGAGGTGATCGCCCAGGAACGCGTCGACGGGACCGTCCAGGACGGCCTCGACGTGCGCGCCATGAGCGCGCTGGTCCCCGAGGGCGGCAAGCTCACGATCGTCTACCCGACCCCGCAAGACAATGCCGCGCGCACCGATATCGGGGTCGGGGAGGTCGCCGATCCGCTGGTCGAATCGCTGTCGATGGGCACGTCCGGTTCGTTGCGGCTGGAGGTGCCCGCCGGGCCGATGCATTCCAGGCAGGAGCAGGCGGTGGCCGCGGTGGCGCTGGCCGTGCTCGCCTCGCTCGGTGCGGCGTTCTCGGTCGCCGTGGTGACCGCGCGCCGGGTCGCCGATCCGCTGCGCGATGTCGCCGCGCGGGCCGCCCGGCTGGCGATGGGCGACTTCCGGCCAGATCCCCGCCGCCACGGCATCGCCGAACTGGACCGGGTCTCCGATGTGCTCGATTCGGCGACCGTCGAGATCGCGGGCCGCCTGCAACGCGAGCACGCGCTGGTGGCCGACGTTTCCCACCAGCTACGCAGCCGCCTGACCGCCGTTCGTTTGCGTCTGGACGAGTTGTCCACCCATGCCGACCCGGAGGTGGTGCACGAGGCCGAGGAGGCGATGGCGCAGGTCGACCGGCTCACCGAGGCCATCGACGACCTGGTTCGTGCCTCCCGCGACGAAGACGCCACCGACCGCGATCCGGTCCCGGTGATGGCGGAACTGCGCGGCGTCGTCACCGAGTGGACCCACCCGTTCCACGAGGCCGGACGCGAACTGCAACTGCTCGGCGACGAATCCCTGCAGGCCCCGATCACCGGCTCGCGGCTGCGCGAGGCCGTGGCGGTGCTGGTCGACAATGCCCTGATGCACGGCGCGGGCACCTGCACGATCTCGGTGCGCACGGTCCCGACGATGAGTTCACGGGATCCGCTGATCTGTGTGGAAGTGTCCGACGAGGGCGAGGGGGTGCGCGATGAACTCGCACCGCACATCTTCGATCGTGGTTTCTCCGCGGGCGGGTCGACCGGTGTGGGTCTCGCGCTGGCCCGCGCGCTGGTGGAGGCCGACGGTGGGCGTCTCGAGCTGCAGCGTCGCCGCCCGGCCCTGTTCGCGGTGTTCCTCGGCTCCAAGCTCAACCGCCCACAGAACGCCACCCTCACCGAGCCGCGCTGAATAGCTGCTTACTCAGCTGTGGCCCGCATGGCGCTGCCTTGTTCCTCGACGGCCGACGAACTCAGCTGTGGCCCCAATGGCGCTGCCTTGTTCCTCGACGGCCGACGAACTCAGCTGTGGCCGAGGTGCTCTTGTTCTTCTTCGATCAGTTCTTCGAGCTCGGCGACGATCTCGTCCATCTCGTCGGGGAACACCCAGCGCCGCATCGCCCAGAACCGGAACGCCATCTGCAGCAGATTGCCGATCACGAAAGCGCTGACGAAATCGGCGATGTTCTCGACGAGGAAGCTCACATGGGGTTGCCGAAGATCGAGCACATAGATCGAGATCCACAGCGGGATATTGCTCAGGATCACCCCGATCCCGCTCACTCCGAAGAACAGCAGTGCCTCGTGATGCTTCTCTCGCCCGCCCCGGTTCTTGAATGACCATTCCCGGTTGAGGATGTAGGACGCGATTACCGCCACCACGCCCGAGATGATCTTGGCGGTGATCGGCTTATCCGAGAGAACCGTCCATTTCAGGAGGTAGAACAGGCCGCTGTCGATCACGAACGTCGTCGCTCCGACGATGGCGAACTTGATCAGCTCTTTATGCCTGATCGCGGTTTCGCGCAGGCGCGGGGGAAGGACGCTGACCACGTCGTCGACGATTGACACGAGTTCTGAGTGTACCGGTCGCAAACATTTGCTTTCGACATGACAACATTGCAAGACGTGAGTGCACGTTCATTCGATCCGTCAGCCATGCCCACCGTCACGATGGTCGGTGGGGGCCAGCTCGCGCGCATGACGCACCAGGCAGCGGTGGCCCTGGGCCAGCGACTACGGGTGCTCGCCGAGCGGCCCGACGACCCGGCGGCCCAGGTCACCCCCGACGTCGTGTTCGGTAGTCACGCCGACCTGTCCGCGCTACGCAAAGCCGCCCACGGCTCGCACGCGCTGACCTTCGACCACGAGCACGTGCCGACCGAGCACCTCGAGGTGCTGGTCGCCGAGGGTGTGAATGTGGCGCCGCCGCCACAGGCGCTGATCTTCGCCCAGGACAAGCTGGCCATGCGGACGAAGCTGTCGGCGCTCGGGCTGCCGGTTCCCGCGTTCGTCGAGGTCGACGCGCCCGCGGACGCGGTGGCGTTCGGTGACGAGCACGGCTGGCCGTTCGTGCTCAAGGCCGTGCGCGGCGGTTACGACGGCCGTGGCGTCTGGATGCCCGCCGATGCCGCCGAGGCCACCGAGCTGGTCACCGACCAGCTCGCGCACGGTGTGCAACTGCTGGCCGAGTCGAAGGTCGACTTGAAGCGTGAGCTGTCGGCGATGGTCGCGCGATCGCCGTTCGGGCAGGCCGCGACCTGGCCGGTCGTGGAGACCGTGCAGCGCAACGGCCAATGCGCCGTGGTGATCGCCCCCGCCCAGGACCTGGACGAGGATCTCGCCGCGCGCGCCGAGACCATGGCACTGGAGCTGGCCGCGGGTCTCGGTGTGGTGGGTGTCATGGCCGTGGAGCTGTTCGAGACCCACGACGGCGAACTCCTGGTGAACGAGCTCGCGATGCGCCCGCACAACTCCGGTCATTGGGGCATGGACGGTGCCCGCACCGGCCAGTTCGAGCAGCACCTGCGCGCGGTCCTGGACTACCCGCTCGGCGACACCAGCCCCCTCGCGCCGGTGACCGTGATGGCGAACATCCTCGGTGCCGCGCAAGCGCCCGAGATGTCGATGGACGAGCGCCTGCACCACCTGTTCGCCCGCCTGCCCGAGGCGAAGGTTCACCTCTACGGCAAGGGCGAACGCCCCGACCGCAAGATCGGTCACATCAACATCCTCGGCGACGACGTCACCGAGGTGCGCGAAAAGGCGGAGCGGGCCGCGCACTGGATGTCGCACGCCGTCTGGACCGATGGTTGGGACCCGCACGGCGCGTGACCCCTTACAACGACAACGCTTTTCGACCGCATCAGCTCCGCGAGCCGACGGGCAGCGGCGCTCCTCGGACGCGAGGCCGAACCTGCGGCGTCAGCCGCCAACCCTAAGGAAACCCACGTGAGCACCAACGGACCCCAGGTCGGCCTGATCATGGGCAGCGACTCCGACTGGCCCACCATGGAAGCCGCCGCCGAAGCACTCGCCGAATTCGGCATCCGCTTCGAGGTCGGCGTCGTCTCCGCCCACCGCACCCCCCAGCGCATGCTCGACTACGCCCGTGACGCCGCAGGCCGCGGCCTGAAGGTGATCATCGCGGGCGCGGGCGGCGCCGCCCACCTGCCCGGCATGGTCGCCTCGGCCACCCCCCTCCCCGTCATCGGCGTCCCGGTCCCCCTCAAATACCTCGACGGCATGGACTCGCTGCTGTCGATCGTCCAAATGCCCGCAGGCGTCCCGGTCGCCACCGTCTCCATCGGCGGCGCCCGCAACGCGGGCCTACTCGCCGCCCGCATCCTCGGCACCTCCGACGAGTCCCTGCGCACCCGCATGGAACAGTTCCAGGCCAGCTTGGAACAGATGGTCCTCGCCAAAGACGAAGCCCTGCGCAACAAACTCCTCGGCTGAGCCGGCGCACGCCCGCCGGTAGCGAACCGGCGGGCCGTTCTCCGAATTGACTGTGGTAGAGCAGGTTTCGGTAGACCTCACGGAGAAGACTCCGGTCGAGCGGGCGCTGACACGATCTTGGATATCACGACTGGCGATGACAGATTTCTGATGGTGGTCCCATGCTGACGCAGCCGAGACCTGGAGGAAGCACATGGCTACCGATCTCTCGTTCTTCCGTTCCGAGTCCGCGTAGAAGCTCAGGGCGCAGGGGCGCGCGGAGGGCCGAGCCGAAGATGTGCTGATGGTCCTACGGCACAGGGGGGTCGTCGTCACTGAGGACGCGGCGGATCGGATCCGTGCGTGCCACGACGAAGTGCAGTTGGCCACGTGGCTTCGTCGATCTCTGGACGTGTCATCGATGGATGAACTGTTGGCGTAGCTCCGCGCCGGCGGCGACGTCGCGTGACGGCGCCCGTATCGCGGTGACTACGGTTGACCCCCGTGGCACACGATGATGCGGCGCAGTTTCGGCTCACGGTGGTTGATCAGGCGTTGCGGTTGTTCGCCGAACGGGGGTATGAGGCGACGACGGTGGATGAGATCGCGGTGGCGGCGGGGATTTCGCGGCGGACGTTCTTTCGGCAGTTCCGGTCCAAAGAGGATGTGATCTTCGCTGATCACGAGTTCCAGCTGGCCTCGGCGGAGGAATTTCTGGCGGGGATCGGCGAGGGGGATCCGTGGGATGCGGTGTGTGAGGCCGTGATCGGGGTGTTCGAGCGGTTCACGCAGTGGCGTGACATCGCGGCGCGGCGGTATCAGGTGGTGCGGCGGGTGCCCGCGTTGCGTGAGCGCGAGATCGTCACGGTGTTCCGGTACGAGCGGCTGTTCACCGAGTTCCTGCGCGGCCGGTTGCCCGAGGTGCCAGACCTTGTCCGGGTGCAGTACACGGCCGCTGTCACCGCCACACACAACTACTTGCTGCGCCGGATGGTGCGGGGCGAATCGGGGGCCGCGGTGGGGGATCTGCGCACCGAACTGGCCATGATCCCGCGCGGCAGACGCGCGCAGACCGAGCCCGACGAACTGGTGCTGGCCGTGTTTCCGCGCGACATGCCGCCACGCAAGGTGGCCGATCTACTCACTGCCCGCCTCGGTAATCTGTGAGCGCCGCTCGCGCCAGTGCACGAGTCGGTGACACTGAGTGCCACCCGTATATCCGCATGTAGCGGTAGAGTGCCGCGCGTATAATCCTCAGTAGATTGGCACTGCGTGCCGACGCACCACGCGCTGTAAGACCGCAGCGATCACGACCACGACCAGGAGTGTGCCCCCGATGGCTGGTAACCCCGATTTCGCACTGTTCAAGCTCGAGGACTTCCACGACGAGCTGCGCGGCGCCATCCGCGGCCTCGCGGAGAAGGAGATCGCTCCTTACGCGAAGGACGTCGACGGCAACGCCCGCTTCCCGGAGGAGGCGCTCACCGCGCTGAACGCCGCGGGCTTCAACGCCGTGCACGTGCCGGAGGCCTACGGCGGCCAGGGTGCCGACTCGGTCGCCACTTGTATCGTGATCGAGGAAGTCGCCCGCGTATGCGGCTCCTCCTCGCTGATCCCCGCCGTGAACAAGCTCGGCACCATGGGCCTGATCCTCAACGGCTCCGAAGAGCTCAAGACCAAGGTTCTCGCCGACATCGTCAACGGCGAGATGGCCTCCTACGCGCTGTCCGAGCGTGAGGCCGGTTCCGACGCCGCCGCGATGCGCACTCGCGCCAAGGCCGACGGTGACGACTGGATCCTCAACGGCTCCAAGTGCTGGATCACCAACGGCGGCAAGTCTTCCTGGTACACCGTGATGGCCGTGACCGACGCCGACAAGGGTGCCAACGGCATCTCCTCGTTCCTGGTACACAAGGACGACGAGGGCTTCGTGGTCGGCCCGCTCGAGCACAAGCTGGGCATCAAGGGTTCGCCCACCGCCGAGCTGTACTTCGAGAACTGCCGCATCCCCGGCGACCGCATCGTCGGCGAGCCCGGCACCGGTTTCAAGACCGCGCTGCAGACCCTCGACCACACCCGCCCGACCATCGGCGCGCAGGCCGTCGGCCTGGCCCAGGGCGCGCTCGACGCCGCGATCGCCTACACCAAGGATCGCAAGCAGTTCGGCAAGACCATCGCCAGCTTCCAGAACACCGAGTTCATGCTGGCCGATATGGCCATGAAGATCGAGGCCGCGCGCCTCATGGTCTACACCTCGGCCGCCCGCGCCGAGCGTGGCGAGAAGAACCTCGGCTTCATCTCGGCCGCCGCCAAGTGCTTCGCCTCGGACGTGGCCATGGAGGTCACCACCAATGCCGTCCAGCTCTTCGGCGGCGCCGGCTACACCACCGACTTCCCGGTCGAGCGCATGATGCGCGACGCCAAGATCACCCAGATCTACGAAGGCACCAACCAGATCCAGCGTCTGGTGATGGCCCGTAACCTGCTCAAGGGCTAATTCCTGCACCGACCGGGTGTTCCGGAGCGCCTATTCCACTTCGTCCAGGCCGTCCACAGGCCGTTCGCGGTGGGTAGGCCGGAACACCCGGTCGATTGCTTTGCGGGCTCGCGCGACACTGGTTTGAGGACCGAGCGCTCGCGGTGCTCCCGGATGCGAGCACATCCGGGAGCAGTGGCGATCAGGGAATCTCGACAGATGCGCCATCTTCGACCACGACATGATCGCCAGGTGCGATGATCCCGATCCATTCGCCGCGGCAATCGCTGGAGCCGTGGATTTCCACGTACTCATCGGTGTCGTTCTCGATCACCAGTTCTCCCCGTGGGACGTTTATGCACCCGCTCGGGTCCGAGTAGCGCTCGAGGTTGATTATCAAGACACCCTCTGCGGCGGAGGCGGCTCCGGCGCCCAATACGAGCGTTCCTGCGACAGCACATAGGGCAGTGATCAAGCGCATACGCTTTGTCCCTTCGGTGGGTATCGGGGTGAATCCACACAACGCGCAACCGATCTTCCCAGGCTGCGGCCCTGAACCTCGGTAGCGCCACGAATCCAGGACCTGCATCGCATGTCTGTCCCGTGGCCGCGATGAGGCTCCGACAACGACCCTGGCGCGAACCGCAGTCTCGGCTTTGTGAGCCTGCGCGCGTGAACGGCAGGCGGTGGGCCTGCCCCTGCAACCCAACCCGAAACAGGGCCGAACAGAGTCCGCCAGCCGATCGGGGGGCCGCGTCGTTTCCGATGCCGACGGCTGGCGGGCGCCGGATTTCGGCCGATTCCGGGGCGTTACCTCGATCGTGGCCGCTTACCGGGGTAATGGCGACCGAAACGTAGCCGCGATTTGAACGGACAATGTATCGGGAAATGCAACCGATATCGTAGGGTTATTTATTCGTAGCTCAGCGGCGATTCGTTTCGCACCTTCCGTGCCATATACCAGGACAGGTGGGATCAATCTGAGCCGGTTGGGGCGAATGTATGTGGCCGATGTCGATCCTCCTGACTAGATAGTGGCTGTGACCTGGCCATTAGTCCGTCTATAGCAGGAGTCGGCAACATGTTGTGCAGCGCTGGAATATTGAGTGTGACGGGCTCGAACACAATTCGAGTGGTCCACTACTCGCGTGCTGAGTCCCGCCCCCGCGGGATTCTAGACCTCGTGATGTAGCGAGGTGAATTATGACCGATGTTATTTCTGGAACACGTTCTGGAATGAGTTGGCTTCCGCTGTCCAGTTCGGGGGACGGCTCGCGGTTCATGCAGGAGCTGCTGGATCGGCTCCGTGGGTGGGCGCAGGATCATCTGACGCAGCCGCTGGACATGATCGGCCGGGAGGGTCCGGTCTGTCCGTATGTCGGCCCATCGTTGCGCCGCGACCTGACCTGGGTCGGCCGGGTCGCGGGCGCACAGCCATGGAGGCCCTATGTGCGATTGGTCCTCTCGGACGCGCTGGAGCTGTTCCCGACCCTGCCGCCGGACACCGGCGGCTCCACGGTGCTGCGCTGCCTGGTGACCGCCCTGCCCGATCTGCATGACTACTCGCTGATCGACGACCTGCACGACGAGCTCAAGTCGGAGTTCGTCGAACAGGGCCTGATGCTCGGGCAGTTCTATCCCGGGTGCACCCAGCCCGGACTGTGGAACAAGGACTACCACCCGCTCGACGCCCCGATTCCGATGCTGGTGGTGCGCACGATGATGGCCACCGACTTCCCGTTCCTGCTCTCGCGCCCGGAGTGGATGTCGGCCTACGTCAGGAAGTTCGCGCCCACCCTGCCCGCCCACGTCCGCAGCGTCGTGGTGGCCAGGCTCATCGCGAGCAACGGCGCCGAGGTGCCCGAGTATCACGTCGACGAGCCCCCGGTACCGCAAAAGGTCGGCGCCGGAAGACGACAGCGATGACCCGCGAACTGTCCACCGCGCCGGCGACCGAACCGGCAGCGGTCGAGGAGTTTCCGCTTTCGCCCGCCCAGCTCGGGATGTGGTACGCCCAGCAGCTCGATCCGACGGTGCCGCTGTATGAGGCGCAGTACATCGACATGCGCGGCCCGCTCGACATCGACACCCTCGTCACGGTGTCACAACAGGTGGGACGCGAGTTCGAGTCGGGCCTGCTGCGACTGATCGACACCGACGATGGGCCGCATCAGGTCGTGGACCGGCGGATCGATGTGACGATGTCCTACCTGGACTTCAGCGCTGCCGCCGACCCCGAGGCCGAGGCGATCCGGTGGATGCGCGCCGATGTCGTGGCGCCGATCGATCTGCTCGGCGACCGGTTGGGGGTGTCGGTGCTGATCCGGATCGGACCGCAGCGGGTGCTGTGGTACTCGCGTGCGCACCACATCGTGGTCGACGGCTTCGCCTCCGCGACAGCGCTGTACCGGGTGGCCGAGCTCTACAACGCCGCACTGGCCGGGCAGGATCCGCCGCCGTGCCGGGCCGGGAGCCTGCGCACGGTCCACGACGCGGAGCTGCGCTACCGCGACAGCACGCGCTTCGCCACCGACGCCGAATACTGGGCGCAGAAGATCGCGGACATGCCGCAGCGGTGCAGTCTGGTCGACGCCGCCGCACCCGCGCACGCGCTCGGCCGCCAGCACCGCGCGGAGCTGCCGGCGGCGACGAAGACACGCCTGGACGCGGCCGCCGCGCGCTTCGACGTCGGGACGCCGGGGCTGGCGATGGCCGCACTGGCGGTGTACTACGCGCAGGCGACCGGCAGCGAGGACATCGTGCTGAGCCTGCCGGTGTCGGGTCGCACCACCGCGGTGCTGCGCCGATCCGGCGGCATGCTGGCCAACGTGGTGCCCTTGCGACTGCCGGTCCGCGCCGACAGCACCGTCGCCGACCTGGTCGACGCGATCCGGGTGGAAGTCTCGGGTGCGCTGCGGCATCAGCAGTTCCGGCACGAGGAGATCCGCCATAGCGGGGCGGACGGTGATTCGGCAGGCGGGCGTGGCTTCGTCGGTCCGGTGGTCAACATCATGCTGTTCCCGACCGAGGTCGACTTCACCGGCGTCGAGACGAGCCTGCACGTGCTCACCTCGGGACCGATCGAGGACCTGTTCGTCAACTTCTATCAGCACGGCGCGAGCAGTCCCATCCACGTGGACTTCACCGCGAACCCCGACCTCTACGACTCGCAGACCCTGGCCCGGCATCACCGGCGGTTCCTCGCGCTGCTCGAGGCGATGATCGACGCCGACCCGGACACCGCGGTGCGTGCGCTCGAATACTTTCTTCCGGATGAACTGCCGCTGCGCGCGGGTTTGCGCGGTGCGTCTGCTCCCGCGCCGCGACTGCTCGCGGACGTGCTCGATGCGGGC
The DNA here is from genome assembly GCF_042754695.1 of Nocardia sp. NPDC059195. NCBI lineage: Bacteria > Bacillati > Actinomycetota > Actinomycetes > Mycobacteriales > Nocardiaceae > Nocardia > Nocardia sp. NPDC059195. The sequence goes on from NZ_JBHZBG010000029.1 coordinate 42,441, forward strand.
ATGCGGGCCGCGGGTCACGCGGCGACGGCGGTGGTGTCCGGTGAGCGCGAACTCACCTACGGTGCGCTGGAACAGGTTTCGGACCGGCTGGCACGTCGGCTGGTCGCGGCGGGCGCGGGTCCGGAGTCCGCGGTGCTCGTCGCGTTGCCGCGGTCGGTGGAGTCGGTGGTGGCGTTCTGGGGCGTCGTCCGAGCGGGTGCGGCGTACGTGCCCGTCGGTGTGTCGAACCCGGCCGAGCGACTGGCGGTGATGGCAGCGGAATGCGGTGCGCTGTTGGGTATCACGACGGCGAGCAGGCGAGATGAGCTGCCCGACTCGGTGTCCTGGATCGTGCTGGACGACCTCGGCGAAGACGACGTCGGGGTGCCGCTGCCGCGTCCACGGATCGACAATCCCGCCTACATCGTCTTCACCTCCGGCTCCACCGGCACTCCCAAGGGCGTCGTGGTGACACACGCGGGGATCGCCACGCTGGCCTCGGCGGTGCGCGACGCCTACGGCGCGGATCACCATTCGCGCGTATTGCACTGTCTCAACCCGAGTTTCGATGCTTCCCTGCTGGAGCTGCTGGTCGCCTTCACCGCGGGCGCGACGCTGGTGATCGCCGACGCCGACGCCGTGGCGGGCGCGGGCCTGGCCGCGGTGATCCGCGAGTCGTCGATCACCCACCTGTGTTCGACGCCCGCCGTGCTGACGACGCTGCCGCCCGGCGCTCTCGACGGCGTGCGCGCGGTGTCCACCGGTGGCGAGGCATGCCCGCCGGAGGTGGTGGCGCGCTTCGGTTCTGGTCGCGCCCTGGTGAATTCGTACGGTCCGTCGGAAACCACCGTGGCGGCCACGTTCACCGCACCGCTGGTGTCCGGTCGCTGTGCGGGCATCGGATCGCCCGTACCCGGCGTGACTCTGCATGTCCTCGACCACCGGATGCGGCCGGTGCCCGTCGGAACGCACGGGGAGCTGTACATCGCGGGCACCGGTCTCGCTCGCGGGTACGCGGGCCGACCCGGCGCCACCGCGCAGCGGTTGGTCGCCGATCCGTTCGGCGCTCCGGGAAGTCGCCTGTATCGCACGGGCGACCTGGTCCGCTGGCGTTCGGACGAGCAGAGCGGACCCGATGGCACCCCAGTTCCATTCGCCGAGACAGGGATTCGGCTCGGGGATCCAGATCGGCGGTATCAAGGCAATGGCGGCGAGGTGATAGACCGGGCCGTGTCCGCACCGGCAAGCGCCGATGACACCACGGTGCCGTTCGTCCTGGAGTACGTGGGCCGCAGCGACTTCCAGGTGAAGCTGCGTGGAATGCGGGTGGAGCCAGGCGAAGTCGATGCGGTGCTGGCCAGGTGTCCCGGTGTGGAATTCGCGGTGACGGTGGTGCGGACCGGACCATCGGGCCGTGCCATGCTCGCCTCGTATGTGGTGCCAACGCACGAGGCGGGCCGGCTCGACGGCACGGCGCTTCGGGAGTTCTGTCTGCACCGATTGCCCGCGCACCTGGTGCCCGGCGCCGTCACGGTGCTGGACGCGTTGCCCCTGACCGGTAACGGCAAGGTCGACCGGCAGGCATTGCCCGAGCCCGACACCACATCGACGACGACGCCGCGCGCGGGCGCGTCCGCGGTGGAGCAGGCCCTGTGCGCGCTGTTCGCCGAGGCGCTCGGCGTGCCGGAGGTAGGAGCCGACGCGTCGTTCTTCGCGCTCGGCGGCGACTCGATCCTGTCGATCCAGCTCGTGGCCAGAGGGCGGGACGCCGATCTGGTCTTCTCGGCGCGGGATGTGTTCGAGCATCCGACCCCGGCCGGGCTGGCCGGGGTCGTCGGGGCACCGGGCGAGCGGCCGGTCCTGCGTGAAATGCCGGGCGGCGGTGTGGGTCCGGTGCCACGGACACCGATCGTGGACTGGCTCCTGACCCAGCCCGGCTGGCAGCGGTTCGCCCAGACGATGGTGCTGGCGCTGCCGGACACCGTCGAGCGTGGGTGGCTGCTGCACACGCTGCAAGCGATCATCGATCACCACGACATGCTGCGCGTGCGGGTCGTCGACAGTGGGCGGCTCGAGGTCGCCTCGCCCGCGACGATCGACGCGGCCACGGTTGTCGACCATGTGCTGTGCGCGGAGTTCGATTCCGCCACAGCCGAGTCGCCGACGGTCAGCGACCATGCCTCGTGCGAGCGGATCGATTCCGCTTCGTCCGAGTCGTCGACGACGGTCGGTGACCATGCCTCGTGCGAGCGGATCGATTCCGCTTCGTCCGAGTCGTTGGCGACAGCCAGTGACCATGCCTCGTGTGCGTCAATCGATTCCGCAACAATCGAGCGGGCGACAGCGGCGGCGGTGGAGCGGCTCGACCCAGCAGCGGGAGTGGTACTCGCCGCAACCTGGCTCGACCCCGGCGGACCCGGCGGACGACTCGTGCTCGCCGTGCACCACCTCGCGATCGACGCGGTGTCCTGGCGCATCCTGGTCGCCGATCTGATGCTCGCCTGGGCCGCGGTGACCGAGAGCGCCGCCCCGCAGTTGCCACCGGTCGGCACCTCCATGCGTACCTGGGCGCACGCGCTCGACGCCGCCGCGAGCACCGCGGAATGGACCGAGGAACTGGACTACTGGCACCGCGTGCTCGACACCACGGAGCCGCGGCTCGGCGATCGCCCACTCGACCCGGCCCGCGATATCGGCGCGGCAGTCGACCGCATCGAGATCCGGATTCCGGCCGAGACCAGCGCCCAGCTGGTCGGATTCCTGCCGACCGCGCTGCGCTGCGGCGTCGAGGAGGCGCTGCTCGCCGCCCTGGTATCGGCACTGACCGAGCACCGCGATGCGCCGGGACCCGCGCTGCTCATGCTGGAGCGGCACGGCCGCGACGAGACGGCCGTCCCTGGCGCCGACCTCTCGCGCACCGTCGGCTGGTTCACCAGTCAGTTCCCGATCGCGCTCGGCCTCGGCACCGACCCCGATCCGGTGAATATGGTCGCCGCGGTGAAGGAGCAGCTGCGCGCGGTGCCGCACGGTGGGTTCGGCTTCGGCCTGTTGCGTCACCTGAGCACCGACTCGGCTTCGGTGCGGGAACAGTTGGACCGCCTGCGGTCCGCGGGCACGCCACAGGTCGGATTCAACTATCTGGGCCAGATCTCGGGCACCGACGCAGGCATTCCGTGGCTGCCGGTCGGCGTGGCGGACCGGCTCGGCGGGGCGGGCGATTCCGAGCTGCCCGCGTCGGCGGTGATCGCCATCGACGCGGTGACCATGGACGAGCCCGACGGACCCGTGGTGCACGCCGTCTGGCGGTTCCCGTCCGACGTGATCAGTAGGCCAGAAGTGGAACAGATTGTTCGGCACTGGGTTTCGATGGTGACCGCGATCGCGGATGCTGTCGCTGAGCCGGGTGCCGGTGGCCTGACGCCGTCGGATATCGCGCTGGTGCCGGTCACCGGTTCCCAACTGGCCGACTGGCAGCGCCGCTATCCCGGCATCGAGGACGTCTGGCCGTTGGCGCCGTTGCAGCAGGGTCTGCTCTTCCACACTCGGCTCACCGCAGGGCACACCGACAAGTACGCGGTGCAGGCCGTCTTCGAACTGGACGGCGAGGTGGATCTCGCTCGCCTCGAATCAGCCGCCACGGCACTCGTGCGCAGGCATCCCGCGCTGCGCACCGCCTTCGTGACCACCGCGGACACAGCGGCCCAGCTGGTACTCGCCGAGGTCGCCGTGCCGTGGCAGGTACTCGAGGCGAGCCCGGCCGACTGTGCCGAGATCGCCGCGCGCGAGCTCGCCCGCCCGTTCGACCCGGAAACCCCGCCGCTGCTGCGCTTGCTGTGCGTGCGGTGCGGGCCGCGCGATGTCCGCCTGATCGTCACCAATCACCATCTGGTGCTCGACGGCTGGTCGATGCCGTTGCTGCTCGGCGAGCTGCTCGCACTGTACGAAACCGAGGACGGCGGGCTCGGCGAGCCGGTGTCCTATCTGCGGTACCTGGAATGGCTCGACCGTCAGGACGCGGCCGCCGCGCGCGTGGCCTGGTCCGAAGCGCTGGCCGGGCTGGCCGGTCCTACCCTGATCACGGCGGTCCGCCCCCCGCTCGGCCACGACGGTGAACCCGGCGAGCTCCGTCGAGAGGTGCCGCTGACACCGGGCACCGTCGCCGCGCTCACCCGCCATCGCACCGAACGCGGCGTCACCATGAACACGGTCGTGCAGACCGCGTGGGCGCTGCTGCTGGCCGAGCTGACCGGGCACACCGACGTCGTCTTCGGCACCACCGTGTCCGGTCGCCCGCCGGATCTTCCCGGGGCCGAGCGGATCGTCGGCATGCTGGTCAATACGGTCCCGGTGCGGATCGGGCTGGTCCCGGACGAGCCGGTGGGTGAGCTGCTGGCCCGGGTGCAGCGGGAACAGGGTGTCCTCGTCGACCGGAATATCTTGGGGCTCAACGAGATACAGGCGCTCGCCGGGCTCGGCCCGTTGTTCGACACCAGTATGGTCTTCGAGTCGTATCCGATGGACGTCGAGGCGTTGCGGGCGGCCTCCGAGCAGGCGAGTCTGCGGATCCGCGACTTCCGCGGCCGCGACGGCACCCACTATCCGCTGTGCCTGGCCGCGGAGGCGCGCGACGGACTTCGGCTCCACCTCACCTGCTCGGACCGGTTCTTCGATGCGGCCGAGGCGACCGCGCTGGCGAATCGGCTGGCCCGGATCGTCGCCCGGCTCGCGGATCCGGCGCTGCCCGCGGCGGCGGTGCGTGGGGTCGACGGCGCCGAGATCGTCCGGACCGGGCCGGTGCCGATGCGTCTGCTGCCCGAGCTGCTGACCGTCGGAATACAGCCTGGCGGGACCGCCGTCGTCGGGGAGAATGCGGAGCTCGGGTACACCGAGCTCGACGAGCAGTCGAATCGGTTGGCGCGCACGCTGATCGCCGCGGGCGGTGGACCGGAGGGCGCCGTGCTGATCGCGGTGCCGCGCTCGCCGGAATGGCTGCTCGCCACGTGGGCGATCGCCAAGTCCGGTGCGGCGTTCGTCCCCGTGGATATCGACCACCCGGCCGAGCGGATCGCCACCGTCGCCCACGATTGCGGTGCCCGCCTCGGTATTACGCTCGCCACTTACCGGAAGGCATTGCCCGACACGGTGTCCTGGGTCGTCATCGACGACGAGTCGACGGCCACCCGTATCGCGGCCCGCCACGCAGGGCCGGTGATCGATGCCGAACGAGTTCGTTCGCTACATGCGGCACATCCCGCCTACCTGATCTACACCTCCGGATCGACCGGCGTCCCCAAGGGGGTGATGGTGACCCATGCCGGGCTCAGCGGACTGGTCGACGGCGTCTCCGCGCGCCTGCGCCCCGGCCCCGGCGATCGCCTCCTGCTGTGCATGAATCCCGCCTTCGACGCCTCGATTCTGGTGTGGCTGACCGGCTGCCACACCGGAGCCACGCTCGTGGTCGCGCCGCCACCGGCCGTCGCGGGCGAACCACTCGCCGAGGTCATCGCCACCCACGCGGTGACCCACCTCATCGCACCGCCTGCGGTCCTCACCACACTGCCCACCGCCGCCGTCGCCCGAGTGCGCACGATCATCACCGGTGGCGAACCCTGCCCGCCCGAGCTGGTCGCGCGGCTCGGTCAGGGGCGGACGATCCTCAATTCCTACGGTCCCGCCGAGTCGACCGTCGCGGTGACGGTGAGTGCTCCGCTGACCACGGACGACGCGTCCGATCTCGGTGCGCCACTGCCCGGTTGCGGCCTCGCGGTCTTGGATCGGTGGCTGCGGCCCGTACCGCCCGGCGCGGTGGGCGAGCTGTATCTGATGGGCCCCGGCCTGGCCCGGGGGTACGTGGGTGCGGTCGCGCGCACCGCGGAACGCTTCGTGGCCGACCCGTTCGGCGCGCCCGGCGACCGGATGTACCGCACCGGCGACCTGGTGCGCCTGGCATCGGTGAACCGGCTGAGTTACCTGGGGCGCAACGACTCCCAGGTCAAGCTGCACGGAATCCGGGTGGAGCCGGGCGAAGTGGACGCGGCGATGCTCGCGGCTCCCGGTGTCGCACTCGCCGTCACCGTGCCGCGGCGGGGACCGAAGGGGGAGCAGACACTGGCGTCGTATGTCGCCCCGGTCGCCGGCGTGGAGCTGACCCCGACCGCGCTGCGCGAGTTCCTGGTACGGCGCCTGCCCCGGCACCTGGTGCCCGCCACGGTCACGGTGCTGGACGCGCTGCCGGTTACCGCCAGCGGCAAGGTCGACGTGCGCGCGCTACCCGAACCTCGGTACACGTCCGCGCCCTACGTCGCGCCGGTCGGCACCGAACGACTGGTGGCGCAGGCATACACGGCGGTGCTCGAACATCCCGAGGTCGGCGCCGACGACGACTTCTTCGCCCTCGGCGGCGACTCGCTGTCGGCGACGCGGGTGGCTGCCCGGCTCGGCGCCGAACTAGGCGTCGAGGTGCCCGTGCGGCTGCTGTTCGAGGCCCCGACCGTGCGTGGCCTCGCTGCCCGGCTCAGCAGCGACACCGTGCGCCGCGCCGGTGCGCTCGGCGGTCCGCGTGCGGGGGCGCGTCCTGAACGGATTCCACTCGCGCCCGCCCAGCGGCGCATGTGGTTCGTCAACCAGTACGACCCGTCCTCCGGTGCCTACAACATTCCGGTCGTCCTGCGACTGACGGGACAGCTCGACATCGCCGCGTTGGGGGCGGCGCTGATCGATGTGGTCGGTCGCCACGAGGCATTGCGCACGATGTACCCCGATCACGACGGAATCGGCTATCAGGTCGTCGTCGAGCCCACCGAACTCGACGGTCACGTCGAAGCGGTCGATATCACCACCGACGACCTGAGCACTGCTGTACTCGCTTGCGTCACAGAGGGGTTCGATGTCGCCGCCGCGGTCCCGATGCGGGTGCGACTGTTCCGGCTCGGCCCCCAGGAGCACGTGCTCGCCATGGTGGTGCACCACATCAGCGCGGACGGCTTCTCGATGGGAACGCTGGCGCGTGACGTGATGGTCGCCTACACCGCCCGCACCACCGGCGCCGCACCCCAGTGGCCCGCACCCGCCGTGCAGTTCGCGGATTACACACTCTGGCAACGGGATCGGCTCGGCCGTGCCGACGACCCCGATTCGCTGACGGCCCGGCAGCTGGCCTACTGGACCGAAACCCTTGCCGGACTGCCGGATCGGCTCGAACTACCCGCTGACCGCCCCAGGCCAGCCGTCGCGTCACTGCGTGCGGGCACTGTCTTACGCACGGTGGAGCCCGACCTGCGGACCGGTCTGGAACACCTTGCCGCGCAGCGTCAGTGCACGTTGTTCATGGTGCTGCACAGCGCGCTCGCCGTGCTGTTCGCCCGGCTCGGCGACACCGCCGACGTCGCCGTTGGCACTCCGGTGGCCGGGCGCGGTGTCGCCGAACTCGACGACGTCGTCGGCATGTTCGTCAACACCGCGGTGCTGCGTACCGAAGTGCCTGCCGCGCTGCCATTCACCGACCTGCTCGACCGTGTGCGCAGCACCGACCTGGATGCCTTCGCGCACGCCGAGGTCCCTTTCGAACAACTCGTCGACCTGCTCGAACCCGCTCGTTCGGCGGCGCGACACCCGCTGATCCAGGCCATGCTGGTGTTCGGGAACCTCGGACACACCGAGATCTCGCTGCCCGGACTCCGCGTCGAAGCGGTGGACCTGGACCAGCAGAGCCTGCGATTCGACCTGAGCGTCACGGTCGGCGATGACGCCGCGGACGGTCTGTCGGTCCGGTTCGGTTACGCCACCGACCTTTTCGACGCGAGCACCGCGGCGAGCTTCGCCGATCGCTGGCTCGGCCTCCTGCGCGCCGTAGTGGCCGATCCCGATGTGCCGGTGGGCGATATCGATCTGCTCGACCCGCGCGAGCGCGCGGAGCTGCCCGGCAAGGCATTACCCGCCGTGGCCGCACCCGCCGTCCTACCCGACCTGCTCGCCACTGCGGTGAGAGAGAACCCGGACGGCGTCGCCATCATCGACGGCCCGACCGGGCTCACCTACCGAGAGCTCGACGAACGCTCGAACCGCTTGGCCCGGACCCTGATCCAGGCCGGAGCAGGCCCGGAGAAGCTCGTCGTCATCGCAGTACGCCGCAGTGCGGAGTCCGTCCTCGCGGTCTGGGCGGTAGCCAAGACCGGCGCCGCCTTCGTCCCCGTCGACCCCGCCTATCCCGCCGAACGCATCGCCCAGATCATCGCCGACTCCGGCGCGTCCCTCGGCATCACCACGACAAACACCGAATCGATCCGCCCCTGGACCGATGCTCCGCGCCTGGCCGATGCTTCGCACAGCGATGGCGCGCACGCGGTGCGCTGGTTGCTACTTGACGATCCGGCCTCCGCCACTTCGGACGCGCCCATCGACCCCGGCGAACGCCACGCGACACCGCTTTTCGCGCACCCCGCGTATGTCATCTTCACGTCCGGATCAACCGGCCGTCCCAAGGGCGTGGTCGTCACGCATGCGGGACTGGCGAACCTCATTGCCGCACAACGGGAACGGCTTGGCACCACGAGCGGGTCGCGGGTGTTGCACGTCGCCTCACCCAGCTTCGATGCCGCGGTGCTGGAACTGTTGCTGGCCGCGGGCGCCGCCGCCACGCTGGTGGTCGCGGGGCCGACCGCGTACGGCGGCCCGGAGCTGGGCGAGCTGCTGGCCCGCGAACGGGTCACCCACATCGCGCTCACCCCCTCGGCGCTGGCCTCGGTGGATATCGTGGCCCACGAGCACCTGCGTGCGATCATCACCGGCGGTGAGCCTTGCCCGCCGGAACTGGTGCAGCGGTGGGCGGCGCCGGATCGCGTGCACTACAACGACTATGGCCCGACCGAAGCCACCATCTGGGCCACCGGTGCGGGACCACTGGTTCCCGGCGACGAGATCACCATCGGTACAGCGGTTCCCGGCGTGGCCGCGCTGGTTCTCGACGAGCGCCTCCACCCGATTCCGGACGGCGTAGCGGGCGAGCTGTATCTGGCCGGACCGGCACTCGCCCGCGGCTACCACGGCCGCCCCGACCTCACCGTCGCGCGCTTCGTCGCCGACCCGTACGGCGCACGAGGCGAGCGGATGTATCGCACCGGCGATCTCGTGCGCAGGCGCGCTCATGGCCTCGAGTATCTCGGCCGCTCCGATCTGCAGGTGAAGCTGCGCGGACTGCGGATCGAACCGGGCGAGATCGAAGCGGCGCTCACCGCCGACCCGGCGGTGCACCAAGCCGTGGTCACCGTGCACACCGACGCCGCGCTCGGCGAACTGCTCGTCGCCTACCTGGTGCCGGAGCACTCGGCACAGTTCGACCTCGACGCGGTGAAAGACGCTCTGGCGCTGCGCCTTCCGTCCTACATGGTGCCATCGGCGATCGTCGTCCTCGACGCCTTGCCACGCACCGATAACGGCAAACTCGACCGCCGCGCGCTGCCGGCGCCCGACCTCAGGTCCGGTCGGTTCCGCGCACCCGTCACCGACACCGAGCGGGCAGTGGCCGACACTTTCGCCGACCTCCTCGGCGTCCCCCAGGTCGGGCTGGACGACAACTTCTTCGCACTGGGCGGCAACTCCCTGATCGCCACCCGGATCGCGGCGCGACTGGGCGCTGCCCTCGACGCCCGCATCCCGGTGCGCGTTGTCTTCGACTCCCCGACCGTGGCCGAACTCGCCGCCGCCGTGCGCACCGCGGCCACCGCACCCGGCCCGCGGCCCGGCCCCCGGCACCGCCCCGAACGGGTCCCGCTCTCGGCGGCGCAGCGGCGGATGTGGTTTCTCAACCGGTACGACCCCACCTCCCCAGCCCACAATGTGCCGATCGCGCTGGCGGTCGAGGGCGACCTCGACCTGGCGGCGCTCCAGGTCGCGCTGATGGATGTGGTGGCCCGCCACGAATCGCTGCGCACGGTCTACCCGATCGACGCCGAAGGCGAGCCGTATCAAGATGTGCGTGCCGTCGCCGCGGCGTATGTGCCGATTCGGGTCGCCACCATCGAGCCGGAACAGGTCAGGAACGAGGTCGCCGCCGAGATCACGCGGGGCTTCGACCTGACCACCGAACTTCCACTGCGCGTGCGGCTGTTCAGGATCGATGACGACCGGTCGGTGCTGGCAGTGACGCTGCACCACATCGCCTCCGACGGGTGGTCGCTGGCGCCACTGACCCGCGACATCCTGGTGGCGTACGTGGCCAGGCGGGCAGCCATCACGCCCACGTGGACGCCACTTCCGCTGCAATACCCCGATTACGCGCTGTGGCAGCACGAATTGCTCGGCGCCGAAGACGATCCCGGCAGTGTGTCGCACAAGCAGTTGGAGTACTGGCGCACCGCTCTCGACGGGCTGCCCGAGGACTCGGCACTGCCCAGCGACCATCCGCGGCCCCCGGTGCGCACCCATCGCGCGGGGCTGGTCGAATTCGACATCGACGCCGCGATCCAGCTGCGGCTGCGTGAGCTGGCCCGCTGGCACGGTGTCAGCGTGTTCATGGTTGCCCACGCGGCGCTGGCGGTACTGCTGGCCAGGCTGTCCGGCACCACCGACGTGGCGATCGGCTCGGTCATCGCGGGCCGCGGCGACGGCGAACTCGACGACCTCGTCGGCATGTTCGTCAACACGCTGGTGCTGCGCAGCCACGTCACCCCCGAGGCCACTTTCGACACGCTGCTCGCCGCGACGAAGGACGGCGATCTCGACGCGTTCGGCAACGCCGACGTGCCCTTCGAACGGCTCGTCGAGGTGCTGGCGCCGACTCGGTCTGCTTCGCGCCACCCGCTGTTCCAGGTGCTGCTCGTCTTCCAGAACTTCGAGCGGGAGCAGTTGGAGCTGCCCGGCTTGCGGGTCAGCCCGCTCGAGATGCCGCCCGTGGGCGCGAAATTCGATCTCGAATGGCTGCTGGCCGAGAAGTTCGGCCCCGATGGCGCGCCCGCGGGCATGTCAGGGATGCTCACCTTCGCCCTCGATCTGTTCGAGGCGCCCACCGCGCGGACGCTGGCGCACCGCTTCGTCGACGTGCTCGACGCGCTCACCGCCGACCCGACCCGTGTGCTCGGCGAGGTCGATGTCACCGCGCCGCCGGGAACCGTCCTACATCCGGTCGTGCGCGCACGCGCACACCGCGTCGACCTGCCCTATCGGCCGCCGGTGACGCCCGTCGAGGAGGCCGTCGTCGCCGCGTTCGAGTCCGTTCTCGACGTCGAGCGAGTCGGCCTGGACGACAACTTCTTCGAACTCGGCGGCACCTCCATGATCGCCATCCGGCTGGTCTCCCAGCTCCGTGACCGGCTCGATGTCGCGATGCCGGTGCAGTGGATGTTCGGCGACCCGACGCCCGGCGCGCTCGCCGCGCACATCGCCGGGACCGGCGACACGGTCGACCCGGCCCTGCGGACCCTGTTGCCGTTGCGCGCGGGCGGCAGCGGTCCCGCGTTGTTCTGCGTGCACCCGGCGATCGGGGTGGCCTGGTGCTACACGGGTCTGGTCGCCCACCTCGACCCCGACCTCCCGGTTTACGGTCTCCAGTCACCCGGAATCGCGGCCGACCGACCCGACCGGCCGCTGCGGGAACGGGTCGCCCAGTACGCCGACGAGATCCAGACGACCCAGCCCGACGGACCGTATCGGCTGCTCGGCTACTCCGCGGGCGGGCCGATCGCACACGCCGTCGCTGTCGAACTCCAGCGCCGCGGCGCCCGAGTCGACGCGCTGACCATCCTCGACGGCCGCGCCGACGTCGACCCAGCCGGTGCCGCCGAGTTGCCGCCGCCGGAGGTGCTGCTCGCCGAGTTCGGCGGCCTCGACCCGGCGATGCTCGACGGCGACCGACCGCAGGCCGAACAGGCCGCTGAACTTCTGCGCGCCGGTGCCTTCGCCGACGCTCCCGATCGAATCGTGCCGCCAGCGTCGTCGGCCGATTCCGCGGCGGTTCGGGATACCGCCGCACCGCTGCCTGGCGCCGACAACGACGTCGGCGCCGGTAGCCGAGCCAGCGGGCTCCTCGGCGCGATCACCGCGACCGATCTGCGACGGCTCTACGCCGACTACCAGCAGATAGTGCGCGAGGCCGCCGAGTACGAACCCGGGATGTTCGACGGTGATCTGCTGTTCTTCAGCAGCACCAGCGCCCGTCCCGGCTACGAGCCCAACGCCGATACCTGGCGCCCCTACGTCAGCGGCGAGATCATCGACAACCAGACCGGCCACGAGCACAACCGGCTCACCGGCCCCGACGCCCTCGCCGTGATCGGCCCGATTCTGGCCGGATACCTACGCGACTAGGCGGATCTGGATCAGGCCACCAGGTCGGCGTATTCGCGGTGCTCGGCGATGTACTTCTCGACATACCAGCAGGTCGGGATGATCTTGAAGCCGTGCTCGCGGGCATCGTCGAGGCCGTACTTCACGACCTCCGCCGCGACCCCACGGCCACGGAACTCCGGAAACGTCATGGTGTGGTGGAAGTCGCGGACCTTGGCGTCCTCACGTTCGGCGTAGTCGGCGTATCCCGCGAGGATGTCGTCGTGGTAGATCTCGAAACGGGTGTCGGCGACGTTGTGCTCGAGCCTGGTGGTCATACCGGATGCTAACCCCGCGCTCCCACGCGATGTTCCGCTAGAGGACCGCGCCGGGATTGAGAATGCCCTCGGGATCGAGTGCGTCCTTGATGCGGCGGGTCAGCGCCATGACGTCGGGGCCGACCTGGTTGGGCAGCCAGTCCTTCTTCAATCGGCCGACGCCGTGTTCACCGGTGATAGTGCCGCCGAGGGCGATGGCCAGGTCCATGATCTCGCCGAAGGCGCGGTGGGCGCGGGCGGTGTTGTCGGGGTCGGTGGGGTCGTGCACGATCAGCGGGTGGGTGTTGCCGTCGCCCGCGTGCGCGATGACCGACACGAGCACATCGTTGCGTTCGCCGATGTCGGCGACGCCGGCGATCAGGTCGCCGAGGCGGGGCAGCGGCACGCCGACGTCTTCGAGCAGCAGCGGCCCGATCTTCTCCACCGCGGGAATCGCGAATCGGCGTGCGGCGGTGAAGGCCTCACCTTCGGTGGCATCGGCGGTGTGGAAAACCTCTGTCGCCCCGGCCTTCTCGCACAGTCCCACCATCAGCTGTGCTTCGTGTGCGGCGAACTCGCCCGGGGCGTCGGAGCGGGCGACGAGCAGGGCGGCGGCGGTGCGGTCCAATCCCATGCGCATCTCGTCCTCGACCGCGTTGATCGCGACGGTGTCCATGAACTCGAGCATGGCGGGGCGCAGCGTCGAGGTGATGGCCAAGATCGCATCGGTCGCCGCGGTGAGCGAGCCGAAACTCGCGACGACGGTCGACTGCGGTGGCTGGGCGGGCAATAGCCGCAGGGTGAGTTCGGTGATCACGCCGAGCGTGCCCTCGCTCCCGACGAACAGTTTGGTCAGCGACAGCCCGGCCGAATCCTTGAGCCGTGGCCCGCCGAGCCGCACCACGGTCCCATCGGCCAGCACCACTTCCATGCCGAGCACGTAGTCGGTGGTCACGCCGTACTTCACACAGCACAGCCCGCCCGCGTTGGTCGCCGCGTTGCCGCCGATCGAACAGATCTCGAACGAGGACGGGTCCGGCGGATACCACAGCCCCTCCGCCGCGACCGCCCGCTTCACCTCGGCATTGAGCAACCCGGGCTGCACCACCGCGATCCGGGTCACCGCGTCGACGCTGATCTCCCGCATCAACTCGGTACTGAGCACGATCCCGCCGTCCACCGCGGTCGCCCCGCCGGACAAACCCGTTCCGGCCCCACGCGGCACGATCGCCACCTTGTTGGTGTGCGCCCACCGCAGCGTGGCGGCGACGTCGGCGGTACCGCGCGCCCGCACTACTGCCAGCGGCGTGCCCGCAGCGGGATCGCGCGCCCAATCCTGGCGATACCCCGCCAGCAGATCGGGGTCGATGACGACCGCCCCGTCCGACAACGCCGAAATCAACGAATCGAGGTCACCGCTGCGCTCGTCCACCTGTCCACGCTAACCCGCGCACCCCGTCCGCCGCGGGCAGTTCGCGCTGGTCGACAGTTCACCAGGCGCGCACGCGGACATCGTCCGGGAAGAAGAAACGCTCGGGATGCCTGGTGATCAATTGACCAGATGTGATGTGGGTCCGAACAAGGCGGTTTCCGCATCATTGTGATCTGGCGCGCCCAGTTGGTGTATACGCCGTCCAATGCTTCACAATGCCCGTACCGGGTGTGTTCGATGGTGAATCGCCTCGCCGCCCAGCGTGTTTCGAGTTCTGCTCCACGGGTGCGCTTCGCGCGCATCGATCACGCGACGCTGTTGCGCCGCACCGTTTTTCGCAGGGAGGACTGGCGATGCCGAAACAACCGCAGGACCGCAGTGAGCTGGTGGGTGCCCTGTTGGCCGCGGAGTTCGCCGACGCGGGCATCGACACCGACGCGATGCGCAGTGTCCACACCGGCGCACACCACGAATGGCTGTCCGCGCTGGAATCGACGGGGATGTTCGACGTCCGCGCGCTGGCCGAGATCGCCGCGCGCTGGGCGGCCGACCCCGCGCTGCTGCGTGACGCCCTGCTCGCCGAGGCCGACGAGCTCACCCGCCGTCGCTGCCTCGCCGCATGGGCCTCGTTCGACACTCGCCCGATCGTGGCGGTCGGCCGCTAGCTGCTCGGCCCACCCGTTTGCCGTGTGCTCACCCTGGCTTCATCTGCCGCTGGCAGGCTGGCCGCGTGGAGCATCAGGCGAGTGTCACCGAGTCGGTGGCCGACCGATTCACCCGTTGGTGCGAGGTGGTCGTGGCCCGGCTGCCGTGGGGCCTGGATCGGTATATGCCCGCGACGCTTTTCGGGTTCGGGCTGATCAACAGCTTCACCTTCGGCGTCGACCTGCTGCTGCTCACCCTGCTGCACAGTGGACTCGGCCTGCCGGTCTGGCTGTCGATCACCCTCGCCTACATCGCCGCGTTCGGGCTGAGCTTCCTGCTCAACCGCACCTTCAACTTCCATTCCCACGCGCCGATGGGCAAGCAGGCCGCGGTGTATGTGATTGTCGTGCTGGTGAACTACCTGGCCTTCATCCTCGGCGTCGGCTCGGGTCTCACCGCCCTCGGCCTGGAATATCACCTGGCCAGGCTGCTCGCCGGCGGTTGTGAGGCCGTGTACATGTACTGCGCGATGCGCTGGTTCGTCTTTCGTCGCCAACCGGCGGTGACCGCGGTGTGAGGCTTCAGCCCCTGAGCACCTCGGTGCGGTCGCCGTCGACCAGGACGACATCGTTGTCCGTGAGTGCCCAGTGCGGGATCTCCTCGGCGACGCAGTGGGCCAGCATCGCGGCGGAATCGCCGTCCGGGTCGGTGGGGGAGTCCAGGTGGACGACCAGGCGACGATCCACCAAACCCAGTCCGTCCCACAGTGGTTCGATGCCGGTGGTGGGCAGCACCTCCGCGGGATCGTCCATGGTTTCCAGCCCGTGCAGGTCGGGTCCGAGCAGGCACGCGCCCGCGCTGTAGCCCGCGTAGACCAGCGCGTCTTCGCGCAACAGGGTGGTGAACACGGAATCAGCACCGCTGCGGGCGAATTGGGCACGAAGCACGAAAGTGTTACCGCCGCGCACCCAGACCATCGGGAACCCGCGCAGGTGCCGTTCCAGCCGTTCCGGTTGTCCGGCGTACTCGCGCAGATCCAGCACCTCGGGCGAATAACCCTGCTGCTCCAGCGGTTTCACATCGCTCATCACCGCCGACGACCAGGCGTCCGGCCAGGCGTCACACGCGTTCGGAATCACCGCGACCCGCCCCGGCGCACCGACGAGCCCCACGAGCCGATCGGCGAAACCACCGAACCGGTACGACGCCAGGAAAAGTCGCATCAGATGGTGAACGCCAGATTCCGCACAAGCCGCTCGCCGAGGGTCGTATCGCCCTCGACGACGACCTCGCCGGGGTGCCGGTCAGCCGTCGTGCGCCCACCGCGCAACCGGGCGAAAAGCCCGGAGTCCAACCGGAGCACGGTCGTCGGCTCCTCGGAAATCTCGTCGAGAACCGTTCCGCGCCCACCGGCGACCGACAGATGCACCTGCCTGGTCACCGGGCCGGTCAGATCGAGCGTGACCAGCGAACCATCCGGCGCTTTGGCGCCTTTCACCACCGCGCGACCGAGACCGATGGTCAGTTCGGCGAACGCGGCCTCGGCCCGCGCGCCACCCTCTGGCACGCTGCGACCGATCCCGTCGGCGAGGTCGAGTTCGTGCATCCAGCAATCGAAAAGCCGCACCCGCATGAACCGGCCGTAGGGCACCTGCCCCACCGGCGACACCGTCGTGGCCTGCCAGGCATCGTCGTCCATCGCGGCCAAGGCGGCCCGGCGACGCTCGGTGGTCTCGTCGAACAGCGCGAGCAGGCGCTTGCCGGAGAGCGGGCGCAACCGGTCGACCCAGATCTCGTTGAGCACAGCCACTTCGTTGCGCACATGCGGCAGCGTTCGCACATCGGTCTTGGGGCGCAACGGATCATGCGGCGGCGGTGTCTGGCCGAGCAACCACGATTCGGTGCCGATCACGTGCGCGACCACGTCGAACAGGGTCCAGCCTGGCAGCGGGGACGTTCGCCGCCAAGTCTTTTCGTCGAGGTCGGCGACCAGCAGCGCGATGGCTTCCCACTGCTCGGCGAGCAGGTCGGTGAGTTGTTCGCGCCCCGGCGTCTCGGTCATCCCTGTGCTCCTTCTGCTTCGCTCTGGTCGAGTGCGGACAGGCCCGCGCGGATCGCCGCCGCGGTCGAATTCGGTTCGTACGGACGACGCAGCAGGAAGCCCTTGGCGAAGCTGAGTTTGTCACCGTGTTTGCGGGGGACCACGTGCAGGTGGACGTGGCCGACGGTCTGGAACGCGGCGGTGCCGTCGTTGAGAATGAGATTGGCTCCGTCGCTCGCGAGCCCGCTCACGCGCAAGGCGCGGGCCAGGCGGTGGCCGGTGCGGAACATCCGGGCGCCGAGTTCGGGATCGAGATCGTCGAGCTCGGTCGCGTGGACCTTGGGCACGATCAGGGTGTGGCCGCGGGTGACGGGACGGATGTCGAGGAACGCGCAGACCGCGTCATCGGAGTAGACCATGGTCGCCGGTGCGGCACCCGCCACGATCAGACAGAAGGCGCAGTCGTTCACGGCCTCGACCCTACGGTGTGATCTGGGTCGCGCAACAGCCCGAGCGGGACATCGGCATGACGCGCGTCACGTCCGCTGTGCCCCGGACCGGCCGGTCCAGCAGTCATACGTCGAGGTAAGTAACCGACGTCGATGTGCGGTCTTGTGCGCTCACCTGCGACGACGAATCTCGACGAGGGCGCAATCGGCTAACTGCCAGGCCAGGAGGTCGTTGTCACGGATGAACAGGCCCGAGGTGTCCGATTTGTGGTCGTCGGTCCAGCTCTCCGTTGTGACGGGCATCTCCGCTAGGCTCACCGCGAGCCGAGTACAGTTGCGAGGATTTCAGTCGAACTTACCCGCAGGTAACTTCGGCTACCCGTTGTTCCCAGGCTCGAAGCCAGCACGAAAAGGAAGTCTGACTAGTGGAGACAACGCAAAACGTGGGCGAGGGTTCGCCGCGCGGAGCGCGTGTCGGAGTCGTTCGCGAGTCCGGCCCGGGCGAGCGGCGAGTCGCATTGGTGCCCAAGATCATCCCCTCCCTGTCCAAGCAGGGTGTCGAGGTGATCGTGGAAGCCGGTGCCGGCCTCGGCGCTCTCATTCCCGACGCTGCCTATGTAGAGGCAGGCGCGACCATCGGTGATCCGTGGTCGGCCGAGGTCGTCGTCAAGGTTGCCCCGCCCAGCGATGCCGAGGTGGCCAAGCTGTCCTCCGGGCAGACCATGATCGGGTTCCTCGCCCCGCGCAATGCCGAGAATCAGATCGGTGCGCTGAAGTCTGCCGGTGTGCAGGCCTTTGCCGTCGAGGCGATTCCGCGTATCTCGCGCGCGCAGGTGATGGATGCCCTGTCCTCGCAGGCGAACGTGGCAGGCTACAAGGCTGTGCTGCTCGCCGCGTCGGAGTCGACCCGGTTCTTCCCGATGCTCACCACCGCCGCGGGCACCGTGAAGCCGGCCACCGTGCTGGTGCTCGGTGTCGGTGTCGCCGGTCTGCAAGCTTTGGCCACGGCCAAGCGTCTGGGTGGCCGGACCACCGGTTACGACGTGCGCCCCGAGGTCGCCGATCAGGTGCGCTCGGTTGGTGCGCAGTGGCTGGATCTGGGCATCGACGCCGCCGGTGAGGGCGGGTACGCCCGCGAACTCACCGACGAGGAGAAGGCCCAGCAGCAGCAGGCCCTCGAAGACGCCATCAAGGGTTTCGACATCGTGATCACCACCGCGCTGGTGCCGGGTCGACCCGCACCGCGCCTGGTCACCGCCGCCGCTGTCGAGGGCATGAAGCCCGGCAGCGTGATCGTCGACCTGGCCGGTGAGACCGGTGGCAACTGCGAGCTCACCGAGCCCGGCGAGGTCGTGGTCAAGCACGAGGTGACCATCGCCTCGCCGCTGAACCTGCCCGCCACGATGCCCGAGCACGCCTCCGAGCTGTACTCGAAGAACATTTCGGCGCTGCTGGAACTGATGCTGGTCGATGGCAAGCTCGCCCCCGACTTCGAAGATCAGGTCCTGGCGGACTCCTGTGTCACCCGTGAGGTGGAAGCCTGATGTACACCGAACTGCTCGCCAATATCGCGATTCTCGTGCTGTCCGGCTTCGTCGGATTCGCCGTCATCTCCAAGGTCCCCAACACCCTGCACACCCCGCTGATGTCGGGCACCAACGCCATTCACGGCATCGTCGTGCTCGGCGCGCTGGTGACCCTGGGCAACGTGAAGGACCCCTCGCTGCTGGTGCAGGTGATCCTGTTCGTCGCGGTGGTGTTCGGAACATTGAACGTCATCGGTGGTTTCGTGGTCACCGACCGCATGCTCGCCATGTTCAAGGGTAAGAAGAAGGCGGCCGAGTGATGCACGCAGTCGACAATATGACCTACCTGGTCAACGGCCTCTACCTGGTGGCCTTCTCCATGTTCATCTACGGTCTGATGGGCCTCACCGGCCCGAAGACCGCCGTGCGTGGCAACAAGATCGCCGCGGTCGGTATGGGCATCGCGGTGATCGCAACGCTCATCTCGGTGCGGCACGCCGAGATGATCAACTGGATCCTCATCGTCGCCGGTCTGGTCGTCGGTGTGGCCCTGGGCGTTCCGCCCGCGGTGCGCACCAAGATGACCGAGATGCCGCAGCTGGTCGCCGCGTTCAACGGTGTCGGTGGTGGCACCGTCGCGTTGATCGCGTGGGCCGAATTCGTCGACAGCGCGGGCTTTTCCGAGCTGCACGAAGAGCCCACCATCCACATCATCATCGGTTCGCTGTTCGCCGCGGTGATCGGCTCGGTCTCCTTCTGGGGCTCGATCATCGCCTTCGCGAAGCTGCAGGAAATCCTGTCCGGCAAGCCGATCAGCGTCGGCCGCCTGCAGCAGCCGCTGAACCTGCTGCTGCTCCTCGGCGCGATCGTGTGCGCCGTGGTGATCGGCCTCGGCGCCGACAACGGTGGTGTTTCGCAGCTGTGGATGATCGGGCTGCTCCTGTTCGCCGGTGTGCTCGGCCTGATGGTCGTGCTGCCCATCGGTGGCGCGGACATGCCGGTCGTCATCTCGCTGCTCAACGCCCTCACCGGTCTGTCGGCCGCGGCCGCGGGTCTGGCGCTGAACAACACCGCGATGATCGTCGCGGGCATGATCGTCGGCGCGTCCGGCACCATCCTCACCAACCTGATGGCCAAGGCCATGAACCGCTCCATCCCCGCGATCGTGGCCGGTGGCTTCGGTGGCGGTGGCGCGGTCGCGGGTTCGGGTGACGGCGAGGCCAAGACCGCGAAGGCGACCTCGGCCGCCGACGCCGCGATCCAGATGGCCTACGCCAACCAGGTGATCGTGGTCCCCGGCTACGGCATGGCCGTGGCCCAGGCCCAGCACGCGGTCAAGGAGATGGCTTTGCTGCTCGAGGGCAAGGGCGTCGAGGTCAAGTACGCGATCCACCCGGTCGCCGGTCGTATGCCCGGTCACATGAACGTGCTGCTCGCCGAGGCCGAGGTGTCCTACGACGCGATGAAGGAAATGGACGACATCAACGGTGAATTCAACCGCACCGATGTGGTCCTGGTGATCGGCGCCAACGACGTCACCAACCCGGCGGCCCGCGACGACAAGTCCAGCCCGATCTACGGCATGCCGGTGCTCAATGTCGACCAGGCCAAGAGCGTCATCGTGCTCAAGCGCTCGATGAACTCCGGCTTCGCCGGCATCGACAACCCACTGTTCTACGCCGACCACACCTCGATGCTGTTCGGTGATGCGAAGAAGTCCGTCGGTGCGGTCACCGAGGAACTGAAAGCGCTGTAAGACAAGCGAATACGCAGACAAGGGACCCCGCCGTTCTCCGGAACGGCGGGGTCCCTTGCCCTGCGGCTCATGGGTTGTTCGCAACCAATGCTATCCGTGTGTGGCGGGGACGATCAGGCTATGCCTTGAAGCGTTCGGCCAGCAGGTCGAGGGTCGCCATGGCGACCCGGTAGTCCGGGCGCTTGCTTTCCGCCGGCAGTTCGTAGAGCTGGCCCTTCTTGAAGGCAGGCAGCATGGCCAGCGCTGGATCTTCCTTCAGCTGGGGGATATCGCGGCCGCCGTCGAGCTTGATCACGAACAGCACCGGCGCGTCGACGACGGTGCTCAGCAGCTCGGGGCTGAAGGTCACCCAGTCGCCGGCCGCGGCCCTGGGCGGGTTGCCTGCCTTCGCTTCGATCTTGTCGTCGATGGTGAAGCCGACCTCGGAGAGCAGCGTGGCCAGCGGGGTGTTGGGAGCGAGCAGGATGGGCTTGCCGTCCGCTTGGGACTGCATCACGGCCACCGCGCCCTGCGGCACCTTCAGACCGGATTTCACCGCCTTGACCTTGTCGTTGTAGGCGGTGATCATGGGGCCCACCTTTTCGGAGCGGTTCACGAACTCGGCTACCGCCTTCAACTGGTCCTGCCAGTTGGCGAGGTCGGACGCCACCAGCGCGGTGGGCGCGACGGCGGTGAGCTTGTCGTAGTTCTTGATCGTCTGCTGACCCGGCCAGCCCGGTCCGCCGCCGATGATCAGGTCCGGCCGCTGGGCGGCGATGAATTCCAGGTTCAGGTCGTCACCGGAGGGCACCGTCTCGGTACCCTGCTCCTTGGCTTCCGCGGCCCAGGCCGGGGGGAACTCGCCGGGCTTCAGCGTGAGGCCGAGAATGCGCGGATCCGCGGCTGCCACCTTGGCATCCAGATCGAAGAGGTACCCGGCGAGAGCGCCGTTGAGTACCACGATGCGCTGCGGGTCGGCGGGCACGGTGACCAGGCCCTTGGCGGTTTCCACCTGGCGAGTGCCGGTGACGGCGGCCTCGTCGGAGGTGGAGCTGCCGCAGCCCACTGCCGTCGCGGTCACTGCGACGATCAGGAGGGCGACGGCGGCACGCATGCGTGCCGTCATTCGATGTGCTGACATTGAGGGTTTTCCTTCTTTCATTCCAGGTGGAGGTTCAGGTGCGGATCGCCGGATCCACATCGAGCAGCGCCGCGACCTCGATCCAGCCGGTCGGGGTCGCGATATCGTTGTGCGAGTAAGGAAGTCGGCGGACCACCAGTTGCGCGCCGGCCGCCTTCCAACCGGTCATCTGGGCGTGCACGCGTTCGGGTTCGTCACCGGCGTCGGCGCAGTACATGGCCATCGGGCCGCTGTAGCGCGGGGACTCCGATTGCGTGACCATGCGCAGCAGCTCGGTCGCGGCATTGCGCACCACTACTGCCAATTCCGGTGCGTACTCGGCGATCTCGGGCAGGAGTGCGTCCATTCCGGCGGGGTCGGCCAGGGTCGCGGCGGCTCGATCGGTCAGGTTCGACAGCGGATGCGAGTCGAGCAGACCCACATAGCCGACCTGTTCGCCCTCGGCTTCCAAGATCGCGGCCATCGCGTGGGCGAGGTTGCCGCCCAGCGAGTAGCCGAGCAAGTGGTACGGACCCTGCGGCTGGATGCGGCGGACGGCGGCCAGGTAGTACCGCGCCAGCTCGTCGAGCGTGCGTATGTGGATATCCGGCTCGGTGAGCTGGGGCATCTGCAGGCCGATGATCGGTCGCTCGGCGCGCAGCAGCCGGGCCAGCGGAGCGTATTTCCATGCGGTGCCGCCGATCTGATGGATGCAGAACAGCGGTGGGACCGACCCCTCGGTGCGCAGCTCCAGCACCGGATCGAGGCGGCTGCCCAAACTGGCGAGACCGTCTGCCGGTCGAGGCGCGGTGGGATCGACCGCGCCGATCCGCGCCGCGAGTCCACGTGGCGTGGGAGCGGCGAAGACGTCGTCGAGGACCACCGGTAGGTCCGCGCGGGTCAGACGGCCGATCAGTCGCACAGCGAGGAGTGAGTGCCCGCCCTGTTCGAAGAAGTCCTCGTCCGCGCCGATTTCGTCGAGCGACAGGACCACTGCCATGGCCTGACAGATCGTGCTGAGCAGGCCGGAACCCGTGTCCCGCACAGGATCTCCGACCGGTTCACTCGTCGCCGAAACTTTCGGGCGCCCGGAATCGGCAACGGTCTCTCCGGGCCGGCTGGATTCAGGCGCGGGCAGTTCTTGCCGGGCGATCTTCTCGGTCGCGGTGCGCGGAATATGATCCAGCACCACGAAGGCGGCAGGAATCATGTACGCGGGCAACGCTGTTCGCAGCTGCTCGCGCACCGCGCCGGTGTCGAGCACGACGGCGGACTCGGCGATGAGATAGGCGACCAGGCGCTGATCACCCGGTGTGTCCTCGCGCAGCAGCACCACCGCGTGGGCCACACCGGCACACGTGAGCAGGGCTGATTCGATATCGCCCAGTTCGATGCGCTGGCCGCGCAACTTCACCTGGCTGTCGGTGCGGCCGATGTAGTCGAGTTCCCCATCTGGATTCCGTTTCACCAGATCGCCGGTGCGGTACATCCTTTCGCCTGTCCCGTGCGGGTCAGCCACGAAGGCGGCAGCGCTCAGATCGGGGCGGGCCAGATAGCCGCGCGCCAGCCGGACACCGGTCATGTAGAGCTCGCCGATGGTTCCCTCGGGGACCGGGCGCAGTTGGTCGTCGAGGATGCGAACGGCATCGGCGGGTGCGCCGACCGGGACCGCCCCGGTATCGGCATCGACGGTCTCGTGGAAGGTGAAGCCGATCGCGGCCTCGGTGGGACCGTAGAAGTTGTACACGGCGGTGCCGGTCAGTGCGCGCATGCGGTGCGCTGTCGCGGGCGGCAGCACCTCACCGCCGGTGAGAACACAGCGCAGATCCGCGCATCCCGACAGGTCGGCCTCTTCGGCGAGCACGGTCAGCATGGAAGTCGTCATCCACATCGCGGTCACCCGCTCGGTGCTCATGAGCTGAGCCTGATAGTAGGGATCGCGGTGACCGCCCGGCCGGGTCAGCACGATCCGGGCGCCGACGTGCAGCGGAAGGAACATCTCCATGAGCGAGGCGTCGAAGATCGGCGGGGTGCGGTAGAGCATCGTGTCGCCCGGCCCGAACCGGCGCTCGCGCTGCAGCCACTCGAAGGTGGAGATGATCGAGGCGTGCGACAGGCTCACGCCCTTGGGCACACCGGTGGAGCCGGAGGTGAACAGCAGGCAGGCGGTGTTGGCCGGGCGCAGCGGCGCGAGCCGGTCGGCATCGGTGAGTGCCGCATCGGTGAATCCGCTGGTGTCCGCCTCGTCCAGCGAGTGCAGAACGAGGGCGGGAGCGGCGGTGTCGAGGATCTTCTCGACGCGCTGGGCGGGCTGTTCCGGGTCCACCGGCAGGTACACGCCACCGGCTCGGCAGATGGCGTGCGCCGTGACCACCGATTCGATGGAGCGTGGCATGGCAACGGCCACCACGGTTTCGGGACCGACACCGCGCGAGATGAGCCACCGGGCCAGTCGATTCACCCTGGCGTCGAACTCGCGGAAGTCGATCGTGACGCCTTCGGCGGTGATGGCGGGCGCCGCCGGATCGACCGGCGTCCCCCATTCGGCGAGGGTGTCGCCCCTTGGGTCCGGCTGTTCGCCGGCGGTGGGTCGTGTGGCGGCGGTAGTCGATGCCGTCTCGACAGTCGGCGCCGTCGCGGCAGCCGCGGTCGGTGCGGTCGCGGTAGCCGCTGTCGGGACAACCTGTGCGGTCGCGACAACCTGTGCGGTCGCGACAGTCGGTGCGGTCGCGACAGTCGCGGGCGATGTCCCGGTGGCCGTGGTCGTGGTGGCCGCGGCGGCAATCGCGACCACTGGTGCGAGAGGCTCGAGGAACGGGGCGGGAGTGGGGTCCGTGGCGGAGGTGACGGCGGTGAGGATCGTGCCGATCCGCTCGGAGATGTGGGCGAGCGTGGTGTCGGGTACGGCGGCGCGGTCGTACCAGATCACCAGTTGCAGATGGTCGCCCGGCGGGGCGATCAAGGTCATCGGGTAGTGCGTGTTGCCGTGATTGTGGAAGTCGCCGCGTCGCAACTCGTGCGACTCCGGTTGCCCGGCACCGGAATTCGGGAAGTTCTCGAAGGCGACCAGGGTGTCGAAGAGGGTGCCGATCCCGGCGATCCGTTCGATCTCCGCCAGTCCCGCGTAGTCGAACTCCTGCATGGCGAACTGGTTCTCCTGCAGTTCGGCCAACTGCTCGAGCAGCGTGCGATCCGCGTCGAAGGCACAGCGCACCGGCACGGTGTTGGCGAACAGGCCGACCATGCCCGCGACACCTGGCAGTTCAGCGGGGCGGCCGGAGACGGTCGCACCGAACACGACGTCGGTGCGTCCGGTGAGTGCGGCGAGCACCAGCGCCCAGGTGCCCTGCACCAGGGTGTTCATCGTCAGGCCGCGGCGGCGGCCGAGTTCGGCCAGTGCCGTGGCGAGCGATTCGGGCAGCGGAACCTGCCATTGCCGAACCTCCCGCTCGCGGAAAGTGTTGGTGCGCACCAGCGTCGGCTCGGCGAATCCGGCCAGTCGCCGCGACCAGGCCGCGCGGACGGCCGCGCGGTCACGGGTGCCGATCCAGGCCAGATAGTCGCTGTACGAGGCGGGCGAGGACAGTTCGTCGCCGTGGTAGACGGCGAGCACCTCGCGCAACACGATGGGCGTTGACCAGCCGTCGATCACCAGGTGATGAGTGTTGAGCACCAGCCGGTGCGCTTGTCCTGGCAGCCGAACCAGCGTGGCGCGTAACATCGGCGACCGGTCCACTGTGAACCGGTGCCGGGTGGCGTCGATTTCCAGCCGGTCGGCGGCGGCCTGCGCGGCGCGCAGCGGCAACCCGGACAGATCGACCTCACGCCACGGCATGCCGACCGACCGGGGGACCGCCTGCACCGGCTGATCCAGGCCCTCGTAGTGGAAGGCCGCGGCCATGGTGGGATGCCTGCCGATGACGGTGTCGAAAGCCGCCGACAACCGCGCGCCGTCCAGTGGTCCGTGCAGGTCGACGCGGGCGCTCAGGGCGTAGACATCGTCCGCGCCATCGCGAATCGCATGGAACAGCAGGCCCTCCTGCAAGGGCGAGAGCGGCAGCAGTTCGGCCAGCGGGCCGTGCGCGGCCTCCAGCGTGTCGATGGTTTCCTGGGCGACGGCGAGTTCGGGGGAGTCCGACGGTGTGAGCCCGCCGGGGAACAGCATCGCGTGCGCGGCGAACGCCTCCAGCGCGAGTTCGAAGTGCCGCTGGATTTCCGTGACCTGGTGCGCACCGAGAATCCGGCTCGCCGCAGTCCACTCCACGGCGAGCCGGGGCCCACCCGGGTGCGCGGTGGTGGGTTCGTGCACGAAGACATTGAGCGAAAGTACTTCCGTGAGCGCCTTTTCCGGTGGTTCCGTCACCGCAAACGCGTCGTGTTCGGGCAAGCTCCAGCCGAGGGCGGCGCCGCCGCCGAAGCGGCCGAGGTAGTTGAGCAGCACCTCGGGTGCGCGCCGCTCGGTGAATCGCGGCGCGGTCTCCGGATCGAGCCTGCGCAGCACGCCGTATCCCACGCCATTGCCGGGGACGGCGCGCTTGGCCTCCTTGACCGCCCGCAACAGCCGTCCGGCCGCCGCCCCGCCTGCCAGTGCCTCGGCGAGCCCAGCCGGGTCGTCGATGCCGGTCGCCGGCGTCCACACCGGGTACTCGCTGGTGAACCAGCCGATGGTGCCCGCGAAATCGGTATCGGCACGCAGGGCGTCGCGCCCGTGCCCCTCGACCGTGACGGGCCTGCCGGTCTCGAGCGCTTCGCCACGCTCGTGCCGCCACGCGTTGAGCGCCAGCATGAGCGCCGCGAGCAGCACGTCGTCGGTCTTGGCCCGATACGCGGCGGGGAGCGTGGTCAGCAGTGCCTCGGAAATCTCGGGAGCTGCGAAAGTTCTTGTCTGGTTCGCACT
This sequence comes from Nocardia sp. NPDC059195, assembly GCF_042754695.1. Lineage (NCBI taxonomy): Bacteria > Bacillati > Actinomycetota > Actinomycetes > Mycobacteriales > Nocardiaceae > Nocardia > Nocardia sp. NPDC059195. The sequence goes on from NZ_JBHZBG010000029.1 coordinate 68,840, forward strand.
CTCGACGAGGTCTACGGCGTGGTCGAGCGGCCGTTCCCCCAGTGACGCGACGGTGGCGTCGCCGAGCGCGCGTTGCCAGTGCGCCAATTCCGAACGGTGCTCGCCCGTGGCGCCGGACTCGGCGAGCAGGGTGGCGTGCCGCCGCCACGAACTGCCCTTCGCGGGCAGCCGAACCGGGCGCCGGTCTCGGGCTGCCGCACACGCCTCATACAGCTCGGGCACCAGGATGCGCCAAGAAACGCCATCCACCACCACGTGATTGGCAACCAGGACCAGGCAGTCGGCGGTTCCCGGCGCGGTGCGTACCAGCGCAGCGCGAATCTCGATCCCCGCTGCGGGATCCAATTCCCCCGCGAGCTCTGTCGCCACCGACTCGAGCAGTTCATCCTCAGCGGACTTGCTGTGTGGTGCTGAGGAATTCGGCCCGCTGTCCGGGACGGTTGAGGATAGTGATGTGTCGCCCGCGGCTTCGGCAGAGGACTTGCCGTGCGGCGTTGAGGAGTTCGGTCCACCGTTCGGGGTGGTTGAGGGTAGTGATGTGTCGCCCGCGGCTTCGGCAGAGGACTTGCCCTGCAGCGCCGAGGAATTCGCTCCACCGTCCGAGGTGCCCGAGAGGGGCGATGTCTCACCCGCAGCGTCGGCACGCGCGGCCGCACCAGCGGAAGACTCGGCGGTGACCGTGCGGCTCGACAGTGATTCGTCGAACGGCAGCTCGCGGACCAGGCTCGATGCGCGCACGGCGCCGACGTCCGCGACTTCCAGCCGGTCCGATTCGTCGAGGATCAGGCGCAGGGCGTCGTGGCGGTCGAGCAGTGTTTGCAGGCCGGTGGTCAGGTGGTCGAGGGTGAGGTCTTCGTGCAGGGTCAGGGCGGTCCACTGGGCGTAGCCGGCTACGGCGGTGCGGCTCGGGTTCGCTTCCAGGAGTGCGGCCACCATGGGCGGGATCGGGACCAGGCCGGTCGCCTCATCCGGGGCAGGGGTGTGGGTCTGCTGCTCCGACACCTGGGCCACTGCCGCGATGGTGGCCAGATCGCGTTGGGCCAGCAGTGTTTTCGGCTGTACCTCCCAGCCGATTGCGCGCAGGCGGCTGCTCACGCCGATCGCGGTGATGCTGTCGCCGCCGAGTCCGAAGAAGTCATCGGTGGCGTTGACCTGTGCCACGCCGAGCACCTCGGCGACCACACCGCACAGCGCCCGCTCCTGCTCGGTGCGAGGCGGTCGTCCGGTCGAGGTCAGCTGGGGTGTGGGCAGGGCAGCGCGATCGAGTTTGCCGTTCACGGTGGTCGGCAGGGCGTCGAGGACGACGAGCGCGGAGGGCACCAGGTGGTCGGGCACCATGGTGGTGAGCTGGTGGCGCAGCTGATCGGCGTCGAGAGCACGGCCGGCCTCGGGGACCAGGTAGCCCACCAGCCGGGTGCTGTCCCCGGACTTGCGGATGGTGGCGGCCGCGGCGGCCACGCCGGACAGTACCCCGAGCGACGCTTCGACCTCGCCCAGTTCCACGCGATAGCCGCGCACCTTGATCTGCTGATCGCCGCGCCCGAGGTAGTCGTAGCCATGGCCGGGTAGCCAACGGGCCCGGTCGCCGGTGCGATACATGCGCTCGCCCGCCGCGAACGGGTCGGCGACGAACCGCTCCGCCGTCACCTCGACGCGTCCGAGATAGCCGCGCGCCAACTGCGGACCGGCCAAATACAATTCGCCGATCTCGCCGTCCGGTACGAGTTGCAGCGCACCGTCGAGCAGGTAGGCGCGGGTTCCGGCGAGCGGACCGCCGACATGCGGTAGCGCCCCGGTCACCGGCGCGCTGAGCGCGTCGACGGTGGCCTCGGTCGGACCGTACATATTGCGGGCGGCCACCTTCGAGGCGACGATGACCGACCACAGGGCGGGCGGGGTCGCCTCGCCACCGAGCAGCAGCAGCTCAGGACGGTGAGCGCGGCCGAGCAGCCCGTTGTCGATCAGGGCGGTCGCCATCGAGGGGGTGGTGTCGACGACATCGATGCGATCGGCACCGAACGCGGCGACCTGGGCGGCAGCGTCCTTCTGAATATCGGTGTCGTACAGATGAACCCGGTGTCCGCACCACAGCCACAGCAGTTGGTCCAGCGCCGCGTCGAAGGCGAAGGAGTAGGTGTGCGCGATGTGCAACTGCCGCCCGCCGACGCGCTCGGCGGCCTCGGCGTAGACGGTCGATCGGTGGTGGTGCAGCAGCTGGGCCATCGCACTGCAGGAGATCTGCACGCCCTTTGGCTTTCCGGTGGATCCCGAGGTGTACACGACGTAGGCCAGATGCGCGGGCAAGCGCGGCGCGGCGAGTTCGGCGGTGGTGAGCGGGCCGTCGGCCAGTCCGCCGACCACCTCGCGAATCTCGCTGTCCGACATCCGGATCAGGGCAACCGACCGACGGGCGTCGGCGAATGTCGTGTCCGCGACCGTGTCGTCGGTGAGGATCAGCACCGGGGCGGCGTCGTCGACGATGTCGGCGAGGCGTTGGGCCGGGTGTCCGATGTCGAGGATCAGGTAGGCCGCGCCCGCGTGCCGCACTGCGAGCTGGGCGATGACCAGGTCGACGGTGCGCGGCAGCGCGATGCCGACGATGTCCTCGGGGCCGACGCCCCGGCCACGCAGGTACCGCGCCAACCGGTGCACCCTGGCGCCCAGTTCGGCGGCGGTGAGCCGGTGGGCGCCGTCGACGAGCACGATGTCATCTGGTTGCGCCGCGACCATGCTGTCGAAGATCTCGACCGCGTCCGTCGGCTGACCGGGCAGCGCGGCACCGGCGCGATCGACGTCGATACTCGCGCCGATCTCGTTCTGGTACAGGGCGATCGCGCCGATCGGCCTATCCGCCGCGTCGATGAGTTCGGTGATCAATGTGACCAGCGCGTCCATCCGCCGCTGCGCCGTGGCGGCGTCCAGCGATCGGGCGTCGACCTCGAATCCGAGCTGGATCCGGTCCTCCGACAGTGGGGTGACGGTCAGTCCCAGATCCTCTGGTGGGCCACCGGCGACATTGCGCAGCGTGCCGGTGGCACCGTCGAAATCGAGGGCGAAGTCGAACGCCTTGAGGTTGATGCCGATGCCGTGCAGCAGCGCGCCGGTCTGGGTGCCGCCGAATTCGCGGGCCAGGTCCTCACCGCGGAATCGCTGGTGGGCGCGCATCTCCCGCAGGGCATCTGCCACCCGCTTCCCGAGTTCGCCGAGGCGATCGGAGCTGGATACCGAAATTCGCAGTGGCAGCACGTTGACCGCCATGGAGGGGGTGGTGAGGGCGGTCTTGCCCACCCGCGCCATCACCGGCAGTGCGATGACCACATCGGTCTCGCCGAGCAACCGGTGCACGAATCCCACGTATCCGGCGACGAGCACGTCGGCCCAGGTGATTCCGGCTGCCGCGGCCGCCGCCTTGACGCGGGCCACCAGGTCGGTGTCGAGGACGGCGCGGATCTCGTGGGTCTGCTCGACTATGCCCTCGGGTGCGCGGCCGCGACCGTCCAGCGGCGGCAGCGGCGTGAGCCGGTCGCGCCAGTAGTCGCGGTCGTGCTGATGTGCCTGGCTCCCACGGTATTCGAGGTCTTCGGCCACGAGCGTCTCGATCGAGCCCCACCGCAGGCGCGGCACGTCGGCGCCGCGACGCAGCGCGGTGTAGTGCGCGGCGACCCGGCGCGACACCATGGCCGCGCTGTAGCCGTCGATGATCAGGTGGTGGTAGAGCTGGATGCACCACACCTCGTTGTCGGTGAGGCGCAGCAGCGTGTAGGTGTAGAGCTGCCGGTCGACCATGGCCCGGCACGAGGTGGCCGAGCGTGCACGTTCGGCCGCGACCAGCCGGTGCGCGGCCGCGATCGGGTCGGTCTCGCCGCGCAGATCCACGATCGGGCGCAGGTCGGGTTCCAGGTCGGTGATCCGCTGACGCGGTCCCGCCGGGGTGTCGGCGAATCGCAGTCCCATGGTGTCGGTTTCGACGATGGTGTGGCGAATCGCGGTGTCCAGCAACGCCACATCGACGGGATCGGGTCCGGCGATCTCGAGCACCTCGCCGACCATGTAGCTGAGCGAGTCGGGGTCGAGCCGCTGGGCGTTCCAGATGCCCAATTGCGCTCCGGTGAGCGGCAATCCGGGATCTTCGGCGCCTACTTCGTCCCGTTCCACCGATCCCACAGCAACTCCTTCACCTTCAACGTTCCCCGACTCTCCCTAGTGCCACCCGGGCTCGATGAAAGCCCAGCCGGAGAGAAGAGAAGGGTAGGTTAGCCTAACTTCGATTTCAATTGTGGATTGTGACCCGCATCACCGGACCGGCCTTCCTGTCGCCGGAACCGGCCACTCCTGCGGCGTTGTCGGCGAGCGGAATCAACAGTGGCGCAGAGTGTCCGGTGCCGCAGGAGCCCTGTCGTTCAGCGCGGAACGGCAGGGCCCCTCGCCGGTGACGGAAGTGGCTGTGCCACAGCTGTGCTCGACGGCACCGATCAGGCTGATCGGCGCTCGGTGGTTTTCACCTTCGCGCTGCCGAGCTGACGGATCAGATCGTCGGTGCCGCTGACGGCCCCGCAGCGGCGGGCGACGTAGTTCAGCGCCATGATGTGTTCATCGCGGCTGAAGTCGGCGGTGGCGTCGTGGACGAGGAACGGGCGCACGTCGCCCATGAAAGCTTCCGCGGCACTGAGCATGCAGCCCATGTGGGTGTAGACGCCGGTGATGAGGAGCTGGTCGCGGCCGTAGTAGCCGAGCAGTTCACGCAGGTCGGTGCGCTGGAAGGCGGAGTAGCGCCACTTGGTGACCTGGATGTCGCGCGGATCGGGGGCGATGGCGTTGATCACCTCGGTATCGGCGCCCTCGGCCATACCGGTGCCCCAGAAATCGGCGAGAATGCCGCGCCGCGAGGGATGCTGGTCGCCGGGTTGCATGGTGTAGATGACCGGAATGTCGAGCTGGTGGCAGTGGTCGCGCAGCTTGGCGATATTAGCGATGAGAGTGCGGGCGGGATCGCGGTGCAGGTCGTAGGCGTCAAGGAAGTACTGCTGCATGTCGTGGATCAGCAGTGCGCTACGGCCGGGTTCGGCGGTCCAGTCGACCCGATCGGCGGTGAACTCGTCCGCGGTCGGCATCGGATAGGGCGCGATCGGGGGTATGGGCATGGTGAGTCTCTCGTTCGGCGTAGTAGTCGGCGGGGTCAGCCGACGGTGACGGGCAGGTCGGCGATACCGAGTGGCCCGAGGATGCGCTGGAATTTCCCGGTGGTCTCGGCCAATTCGGCCGCGGGGTCGGAGGCGGCGACGATCCCGCCGCCAGCGTGGGCGCGCAGGGTGGTGCCGTCGGCGGACAGCTCGGCGCAGCGGATGCTCACCATCCATTCGCCGTTGCCGTCGGCATCGCACCAGCCGACCGCGCCTGCGTAGAAACCGCGCTCGCCCTCGAGTTCGGCGATCAGGCGCGCCGCGGTGCCGGTCGGCGTGCCGCAGATCGCGGGGGTGGGGTGCAGCGCCACCGCGAGTTCCAGCGCGGACGGCCCGGCCAGCGGGACGGTCGCCGAGATCGGGGTGCCGAGGTGCCACATCGCCGGCGTCTCGGTGAGTTCCGGTGCGGGCGTGTCGACTTCGGCACAGCGGTCGCTCAGCACGGCAGCGACCTGGTTGACGACATAGCGGTGTTCGGCTTGATCCTTGGCCGAGGTGAGCAGGGTGTCGGCGGCCCTGCGGTCTGCCTGGGGGTTGTCGAGAATGCGGCGGGTCGAACCTGCCAGCGGATGACTCAGCACCTCGTTACCGTTGCGGCGCACCAGGACCTCCGGGCTGGCTCCGACGAGATGGCGACCGGGATATCGCCCACCGGCGGCGGAGAGGTCGACCAGGAACCCGTTCGACAGCGGGTCGGAGCCGACCATCAGGTCGAGGATGTCCATGGCCCGGACCGGTGTCGGCGAGACGGCGCGGAGTGCCCTGGCCAGCACGACTTTGCGGATCGGATGCGTCGGGTCGGCGAGCAGCTCGACTGCGGTGGCGACGCGGCGCTGGTGTTCAGCGGGCGCGGGCACCGCCTCGTCGAGCTCGAACCCGGGTACCGCGACGTGCGGCCGGGGCAGGTGTGGCGAGTCGGTGACGGTGACCGAATCCGGCGCCCACAGCGCCGTCGGCGCGCCCGGGGTGAAGGGCAGTGCGCCGACGATGTGGCTGATCCGCCCACTGCGCAGCGCGGTCACCGCGTCGTGCGCCGAGCGGAAGATCGTCCCGCCCGCGGATGCGGACACAGTCCGTTGCGGACGGGACAGTACGAAAGCGGGGTCTGAACTGTCGGTACTGATGGTGATCACCCTTTCGGTCACATATCTAGCGTTGCGCCACCGTCGACCCGCAGGTCATGCATGGTGATGTGGCGGGCGCCGTCGGACGCCAGGAAGTGGACGGCCGAGGCGACGTCGGCGGGAGCGGCGATGCGGCGCAATGGGATTCCGAGCCGGTAGGCGGCGGGATCACCGTCGAGCAGTGCGGTCTCGGCGGCTTCGTCGAGTGGCGTGCCGCCGAACAGGTCGCGCAGCATAGCCGTGTCGGTGGAACCGGGGGACACCAGATTGACGCGCACGCCGAGCGGAGCTACCTGCAGGGCAAGGGATTTGGTGAAGGCGACGGCGGCGGCCTTGGCGGCACCATAGGCGGCCATGCCGACCCGGGGCGTCGCTGCGGCATTGGAGGAGACCACGACGATCGCTCCGCTTCCCGCGGCGGCCATCTCGGTGGCGGCGCGCTGGGTGACCAGCATGGTTCCGGTGGCGTTCACGGTCAGACAGTGGATCCAGCCGGCCAGGTCGAGATCGAGCGGAGTGCCACCGACCATGATACCGGCGGCGTGCACAAGCACCTCGACAGTGCCGTGCTCGGCGGTGAGCCGGTCGAAGGCCGCGCGCACGGCCTCGGCGTCGGTGATGTCTACGGTGACACCGTGGACGGCGGCGCCGCTCCTGGGAAGGGTTGCCGTCCTGGCACTTCCGTCGCTACGGCGCGACGTGTCATCATCGAGCGGGGCGGCGCTCGCCATCGTCGCGGCGATGGCGGTGGCGGTCTCGTGCACCGCCGGGTCGAGATCCCACAGCGAGACCACGCGGTCCTCGGCAGCGAATCGCGCGGCGATCGCGGCTCCGATACCCCCGGCCGCGCCCGTGACGACGACGAGTCGTCCGCTGGAATCACTATCAAGCATGAGGTTAGCCTAACCTGAATCTGCGGTCGGTTGGTTAGCTTCCCTCAGAACCCCCGACGGCAACACCGGAATGCCCGCTGGAAAGAGGTGCTCGACTTGACCGAACCCGTACTCCCCGGCTTCACCCCGTGGCCCGCTGACCTTATGCAACGCTACCGGGGCCAGAACCTTTGGGCCGGTGAGACATTCGGTGACGTACTCGCCGCGCGCGCCACCGCCACTCCGGATCGGATCGCGGTCCTCGACACCGCCAACCGCTGGACCTACGCCGAACTCCACCACCGGTCGCGCTCGCTCGCTACCGGCCTGGCGCGCCTGGGCATCACGCCGGGCGACCGGGTGCTGGTGCAGCTGCCCAATCGTGCGGAATTCGTCGAGGTGATCTTCGCGCTGTTCGAGCTCGGCGCGCTGCCGGTATTCTGTCTGCCCGCGCACCGCGCCGCCGAGCTGGTGCCGATCGCCAAAGCCGCCGCGGCGACCGCGATGATCACCAGCGCGACGTATCAGCGTTTCGACTATGCCGCGCTGGCGGAGTCGGTGCGCGCCGAGGTGCCCGGCCTGCGGCATGTCCTGCTCGTCCTCGACGAGGATCAGACGGCGCCCGACGGTACCGACGACCTCGCCGAATTCCGTGACGAGCCAACGGATCTGCCGGGTCCGACGGCCGGTGATGTCGCGTTCCTGCAGCTGTCCGGCGGCAGCACCGGCATTCCGAAACTCATCGCCCGCACCCACGACGACTACCTCTACAGCGTGCGCCGCAGCGCCGAGATCTGCGAACTCGACAGCGACACGGTCTATCTCGCGACGCTGCCGGTCGCGCACAACTTCCCGATGAGCTCGCCGGGCATTCTCGGCGCGCTGTGGGCCGGTGGCACGGTGGCGATGACGCCCGATCCCACTCCGGCGACAGCCTTCCCATTGATCGAGCGGTTCGGTGTCACCATCACCGGCCTGGTGCCGCCCCTGGCCCGGCTGTGGACCGAGCGCGCCGAGGCGGGCTCGACACCCGACCTGTCCAGCCTGCGGGTGCTCCAGGTGGGTGGCGCCCGCTGCCAGGACGAACTGGCCCGCCGGATCGGGCCCGCGCTCGGGGTCACCCTGCAGCAGGTGTTCGGGATGGCCGAGGGCCTCGTCTGCTACACCCGCCTCGACGATCCGATCGAGGCGGTGGTGAGCACACAGGGGCGGCCGATGTCGGAGTTCGACCAGATCGCGGTCGTCGACGACCACGGTGTCGAGGTGGCGCCGGGCGGGCAGGGCAATCTGATCACCCAGGGCCCGTACACGATTCGCGGCTACTACGACAATCCCGAGGCCGATGCCCGCAGCTTCACCGACGCAGGCTGGTACCGCACCGGAGATATCGTCTCGGTGCGGCCCGACGGCAATCTGGTGGTCGCGGGCCGGGCCGGTGACTGGGTGAACCGTGGCGGGGAGAAGGTGTCGGCCGAGGAACTGGAGGCGCTGCTGCTCGAGCATCCCGACGTGCGCGACGCGGTGATCATCGGTACTCCCGATCCCGTTCTCGGCCAGCGGATCTGCGCGTTCGTGCAGCCGGTCGACCCGGCGCGACGACCCACCTTGATCACGGTGCGCAAGTTCGTGCGCGGTCGCGGGGTCGCGGCCTGGAAGATGCCCGACGCGGTGGTCGTGGTCGAACAGTTCCCCGAGACCGGCGTCGGCAAGACCAGCCGCAAGGAGCTGCGGCAGTTGCTGGCCGACGGCGCGTACGGGAACTGAACCCGCCAAGGGGTGGCGTGCCTGCCACGCCACCCCTGCGGCTCAGGCCAGCAGTTCGATCCATGATCCGAGGACGGGCTCGCCTGCGAGCGTGGGGAAGTCGACCTCGGCGTGGCCGGCGGAGCGCCATTTCTCGACCAGCGACATGATGCGCACCGAATCGAGCCCGGCGTCGAGCAGATCGGTCGCCGCGGTCAGTTCGGCCGGGTCGACGCCCAGCACGTCTGCCACGTCACCGATCACCTGTTCGTCGGTCATGTCTCAGTCCTCTCGATCGAAGTCGGCGATGCCGCGCTTCCAGTACCCGGCGATGAGCGAGTCCTTGGGGCCCAGGCCCAGGTCGTTGCGGATGATCTTGCGGACCCCGCGCAGGCAGCCCGCCTCGCCCGCCACCCACGCGTAAACGCGGTGTCCGGCAGGCACTTCCACTGCGCGCACGGCTTGCTCGAGAATGTCGCTGGTGCCCGGCTCCAGCTCGCCGCGGTGCAGCCATCGCACAGTGACACCGGCGGGCGAATCGAGCGGGATCTCCTCCTCGGGACCGGCCACCTCGATCAGCGCCCAGCCGGTGGTGTCGCGCGGCATGCGCTCGAGCCAGCGGGCGATGGCGGGCAGCGCGGTGATGTCACCGGCGAGCAGATAGTCGTCGTAGGACTCCGGGATAACGACGCCGCCGGGCGGACCGGCGATGTGGACCTTGGTGCCCGGGGTGACCGAACTGGCCCAATCGGAAGCGAGGCCGCCGGGATGGATGACGAAATCGATGTCGAGTTCGCCGTCTTCGATGCTGTGACGGCGCACGGTGTACTCGCGCGAGACCGGTCGCGGGTTTCCCCACTCGAGCATCTGGCCCTCGAGCTTGGGCAGCCGGAGTACGCCGTCCTCGCTCGGGAAGATCAGGCGCACATGCTCATCCGGCACGTAGCTGTGGAACTGCGCGATCTCCGGGCCGCCGAAGGTGATCCGCAGCAGCGCCGCGCCGACGGGGACGACCCGCAACACCTCCACTTCCTGCAGACCGATCGGGTACGGCACCTTGGCGCCGTGGTCCCCGGCGAGCACCTCGGCGATGCTCGCGGCGTAGTCACTGCGATCCTTCACCGTTGTTCCTTTCTGTGCAGCGGCCCGGCGGCGAGCGCCATCAGGCAGGTGAGTACCAGGACCGCGACGCCGTAGAGCACGAGCGCGCGTCCAGGAGCGAACATTTGGCCGACGAATCCGGCCACCATGGAGCCGACCGCGGTACCGGCGACCGACTGCACCATGAGCAGACCCGACATGCGCCCACGCATGTGGTCGGGCGTGGCTTGTTGCAGCATGGTGTAGCGCAACACCATGTTCACCGCCCTGGCGAGGCCGAACCCGGCAAGCCCGAGGAACACCAGCGCCGCGTGCGACCACAGCCCGGCCGCGATCACGCCGATCGGCATCAGCGCCAGCGAGATCAGCAGTGCCCGACCGGTATTCACGCGGCCCATCCAGCCGCTGGTGAGCGTGCCGAGCACCGCACCGGCGCCGGGTGCCGCGTAGAGCAGGCCGAGGGTGCCGGGTCCGGCGTCGAGTTCGACATCGGCGAAGGCGGGTAGCAGCACCAGCGGTCCGCTGACGAGCATCCCGATCAGCCCGGTCAGCAGGATGAGCCGGATGGATTCGTGGCGCACCGCGAAGGAGATGCCCGCGGCGAGCTCACGCACCGGGTTCTCCAGGTCTCGCTCGGGCGGCGGCGACGGTCCGATCGCGGTGATCAGCCCGACGGTCGCGGTGGTCGCGAGGGCGCAGAGGAAATAGGCCGTGGCCACACCGGTTTTCGCGACGAGCAGACCGGCGATCGCCGGGGTGATCATCGTGCCGAGGTCGGTTGTCAGCGAGACCAGCGCGCCCGCGGCCGCCACCTTCTCGCGGCCGACCAGCACCGGAACCATGGCCATCAGCGCCGAACCGCTCACCCCGCCCGCGAGGCCGTCGATGACAGCGGCGAGATAGATCGCGGGCAAGACCGGATCCGGCAGCACGGCGTTCACACCGAGCAGCAGGAATCCGATACCCGCGGCACTGCGCGACCATTGGATCACCGAGCGACGGTCGTACCGGTCGGCGACCACACCGCCCGCGAGACTGCCGAGGAACAGCGCAGCCGCCGTCGTGGTGGCGACACCGGCGACCTGCACACTGGACCCGGTCAGCTGATAGACCTGCAGCGGCAGGGCAACCATGAGCAGCCCGATGCCGAGCACCGACACCAGCCGCGCCGCGAACGCGCACCGGAAGGGGCGCGACTCCCGCAGGGGGCTGAGGTCGATGAGCAGTCCGCCGGGAGCGCTCACTTGAAGCGTTCCACGAGCAGATCGAGGGTGGTCATGACGGTGCGGTAGTCGGGCCGCGAGCTGGTGGCAGGCAGTTCGAAGACGGTATTCGCCGTGAACGAGGGCAGCGTGGCGTACATCGGGTCGGCACGCAGTTCCTCGAGCGAACGACCGCCACTGAGCGGGATGGTGAACAGCACCGGCGCGTCGATCACGGTGTTGATCAGCTCAGGACTGAAGCTGATGAAGTCGGCGCTCTGCTCCTTGGCGGGGTTGCCCGCCCTGGCCTCCAGCTGGGTGTCGAGGGTGAAGCCGACCTCCGCGAGCAGGGCGGGCAGGGCGGCGGTGGGCACGAAGACGGTCGGCTTCTGGCTCTTGATCGACTGCATCACCATGGTCGCGCCGACAGGCGGCTTGATCTTGCTCTTGGCCTCGGCCAGCTTGGCCTGGTAGTTCGCGATCAAGGTGTCGACGTTGGCGGGCTTGTTGACGGTCTCGGCGATGAACCGCAGCTGGTCCTGCCAGTAGGTGGTCTCGGTCGGCATCAGCACGGTCGGGGCGATCGCGCTGAGCTGGTCGTAGGCATTGACCGACTGCTGGCCCGGATAGCCCTGGCCGCCGCCGATGATCAGATCGGGGCGCTGGGCGGCGATGAACTCGAGGTTGATGCTCTCGCCGGACGGCACAGCCTGCGTGCCCTGCTTCTTCGCGTCCTCGGCCCACCCGGCGGGGAACTCGCCCGGCTTGTTCGGGACGCCGAGCAGGCGCGGATCCGCCGCCACGACCGTGGCCTCGAGGTCGTAGAGATAGCCCGCCAGATTGCCGTTGAGTACGACGATGCGCTGCGGGTGGGCGGGCACCTTGACGGTGCCCTTCGCGGACGGCACCTCACGTGGGCCTGCGTCGGCGGCGTCGGTGGACGAGCTACCGCACGCGGTGAGCACCGCGACCAGCGCGAGAACCAGGAGGGCGAGCGCGGCGCGGAAACGGCCTGTTGATCGATGGGTGAACATGAACGGGGTTTTCCTCATTTTCTTCCGATGGCTGCGCAGTGTCATCTCAGTGCACCTGCGCGGCGTTCTCTGCTAGCGGAATCACCAGTGGCGTACCGGTTTCCGGGTCTTCGATGATTCGGCACCGCAGCGAGAACACTTCGTGGACCAGCTCCGCGGTGACGATCTCGGCGGGCAGCCCGCAGGCGGCGACCTGCCCATCGCGCATGGCGATCAGGTGGTCGGCGTAGCGGAAGGCATGGTTGAGGTCGTGCAGTACCGCGACGATCGTGCGTCCCGAATCGCGATTGAGTGAGCGGCACAGATCCAGCAGCTGGATCTGGTAGGCGATATCGAGATAGGTGGTCGGCTCGTCGAGCAGGATGATGGGCGTCTGCTGGGCGAGCACCATCGAGATCCACACCCGCTGCCGCTGACCACCCGATAGTTCGTCGACCGGACGCGCCGACAAATCGGCGATGCCGGTGGCCGCCATCGCCGCCGCGACCGCCTCCTCATCGGTGCGCGACCACTGACGAAGCAGCGTCTGATGCGGATAGCGGCCGCGGGCAACGAGATCCGCCACGCGGATGCCGTCGGGCGCGGTCGAGGTCTGCGGCAGCAGGCCGATCTGACGGGCCAATTCCTTCGCTGGATAGTCGGTCACCGGCTTGCCGTCGAGGAGCACCATCCCGGATTCCGGGGTGAGCAACCGGGCCAGCGCGCGCAGCAGCGTGGACTTGCCGCAGGCGTTCGGGCCGATGATCACGGTGAACTTCCCGTCCGGGATGTCCACGGAGAGTTGATCACTGATCGTGGTGTTCTTGTAGCCGAGCCGAACCTGGTCGGCGCGCAACCGCGCGGCGTGAGAGTCGTTCATATCGCTTTCCCTATTTGCGTCGCGCTTCGGCGACGAGCAGATACGCCAGGTACAGGCCGCCGATCGAGCCGGTGACGATGCCGACTGGGATGGTGGTGGGTGCGAAGGCGTGCTGGGCGATCCAGTCGCAGGTGATCAGCAAGGTCGCACCCATCGCGGCGGAGGGGACCAACGCGATCGACGGGGTGCGGGTGAGTCTGCGCGCCAGGTGTGGTGCGGCCAGGGCGACGAAGACGATCGGCCCGGCGACGGCCGTTGCCAGCGAGGTGAATCCGACGCTGAGCGCGATCAGCCAGCCGGTCGCCTTGCTCGCATCGAGCCCGAGGGCACGCGCCGTGTCGTCACCGAGTTCGAGGATCTGCAGGCGGGGCGCGGCCGGGATCAGCGCCAGCGCCAGCACGGCCAGGATGATCATCGTGGGTGCGACCTGTGGCCACGACAGTCCGTTGAGCGAGCCCGCTCCCCAGGCCGCCGCCGACATCGCCGCGTCCAGGTCGGCCCGCATGATCAGCCAGGTGTTGACCGAGGCGAGCATGGCGCTCACGCCGATGCCGACGATGATCAGCCGAAAGCCGGTCACGTTGTGCCGGAAGGCCAGCAGATGGATCGCCAGGGCGGCGCCGAGGCCACCGATCATCGCGCCCGCCGCGGTCTGGAAGTTCCCGCCGCCGAGCGTCAGGATCACCAGCAGCGCACCGGTGTAGGCGCCGGTGCTGAACCCGATGATGTCGGGGCTGCCCAGCGGATTGCGGGTGACCGACTGCAGGATCGCGCCACTGACGCCGAGTGCCGCACCGAGCGCCAGCGCGATCAGGATGCGCGGCAGTCGCCAGTCCCACACCACCAGCCGGTCGAAGCGCTCGTCGCCGACGAACAGCGCGCGCAGCACGCGCGGCGCGGGAATCGGGAAATCGCCGGTGCCAAGGGCGAATACGGCGGTGGCGATGGCGATGGCGAGCAGAATCGCGCACACCACCACGGTGCGCACGCCGATCCTGGTGGTGAGACCGAGGCGCCGCGGTCGCACAATCAGCATGGTGCGCCCGAAATCGATTTTCGTACTCATGCGGCTCCCACTCGTGAACGGCGCGCCAGCCAGATCAGCATCGGCGCACCGAGAAACGCTGTGACCAGGCCGGCGGGTACCTCGTCGGGACGAATGATGATGCGGCCGAGAATGTCGGCGGTGAGTACCAGCAGTGGCGCGAGCACCAGCGAGTACCCGAAGATCCAGCGCTGATCGGGACCGACCAGCCAGCGGGCGATGTGCGGCACCGCGAGACCGACGAAGGCGATCGGGCCGACGGCCGCGGTCGCGGTCCCACACAGCAGCACCAGCGCCAGTGCGGTGAGCACCCGCGTGCGGGTTACGTGCACGCCCAGTGAACGGGCCAGATCATCGCCGAGGGCAACGACATTGAGCGAACGTGTGCAGACCGCCGCGATCAGCAGCCCGACCACGATGAACGGCGCGGCGCCCGCGATGATGTCGAACCCGCGGCCGGTGAGCGAACCGGCGTCCCAGCGCCGCATCTCGTCGAAAGCCTTGGGGTCGAGCAGCATCAGGCCCCGGGTGAGTCCGCCCAGCACCGCGGTGGCGGCGACGCCGGCCAGGGTCAGGCGGATCGGATCGGTGCCGGTCTGGCCCGCGGTGCCGAGCCGGTACACGACCACCGAGACCAGCGCCGCGCCAACGAATCCGAACCACACATAGGATGTGATCTCATTCATACCGAGTAGTCCCACCGCGATCGTGATCGCGAAAGCCGCACCCGCGTTGACGCCCAGTAGTCCGGGGTCGGCGAGCGGGTTGCGGGTCAGCCCTTGCATCAGGCAGCCCGCGACCCCGAGGGCCAGCCCGCAGAGCAGTCCGAGAACCGTTCTCGGCAACCGGTATTCGGCGACGGTTACGTGGTCGGGCGTGGTCGCAGGACCGGTCAGTGCCAGCCAGACTTCGCCGACCGGAATCGATTTCGTGCCGACCAGCAGGCTCAGCAAGCAGGCTGCGATCAGCAGTGCGACCGTCAGCAGCCAGCCGAACCAGCGCGGACTTCTCATCAGGGGAATCTCTCTCACTTCGAACTACACCATTTGGGAGGTTAGCCTAAGAAACGGCTAGATAGGTGAGCCTTGCCTGACTGCAAAAGAGTTTAGTGAAGGCAAGGTCTTGATAGGTGAGGCTAACCTGTCTAAAGTGCCACCTGTTCAAGATCGGTGCGAATCGGTCACAACAGTTGATGAGGACATCCACGATGCGAAAAATGCTTGCGGCCACCGCGCTGGCCACGGCCGCGCTGGCCGTTGCCGGCGGAACGGCGAACGCGGACACCTTTGTTCCGCTCCCCGACGGCGAGAAGGCCGGTCCCGGTGTGGTGATCAAGCGAGTGGGGGAAAGTGCCCTGATCTCGCCGTCGATGGCGGCCAACGGCGCCGGTCGCGTGGCGTGGGTGAGCGGAACCGTGCTGGCCGAGGTCGCCGAGACCCCGAAGGGTGATCCCCGGCCGTGGGTCGGCGGTGCAGGCAACCCGGGCACCAACAACTCTTCGACGCACGGCTCCTCGCGGATCAACACCGGCTACATCGTCGGCTGCCAGGTGAGCATCGACGACAACGCGATCTCGGCCGGCGTCTCCGGTGGCATCTCCACCAGCGGCGTGAACGCGGGTGGCTCGCTTGGCGTCAAGATCGGCCCGGGTGAAGTGAAGTTCGTCGGCGTCGAGGGCTTCGACATCGTCGAGAAGGGCAACTACCACGTCAGCTACAAGGACGTCGAGCTGCAGATCCAGGGTTGCGCCGGTTACGCGCAGGCCCGGTCCTACACCGTGGTGGAGATCATCGGCGACAACTACTCCAAGACCACCCTCTACGGTGCTCCGTTCAGCATCGGCTGACCTGGTCGCCCCCCTTTTCGACGAATAGGAATCTCTCCATGACCACCTTCAAGAAGGCGACCGCCCGCCTGGCCGGCGTCGCTGGAGCCGCGGCTGTCGCGCTCGGTCTGCTCTCCACCGGCGCCGCGAACGCCGACACCTTCATCCCGCTGCCCGGCGGCGAGATCACCGAGACCCTGCCCGACGGCACCCCGGTGACCATCCGGCTGGTCAACGAGTCGGTCAACATCAGCCCGTCCATGGGCGCGACTCCGCTGCACCGCAATGTCTGGGCCTCCGGCCGGGCCGAGGTGCAGGTCCACGGTGAGCACAAGGGCGTGAAGCTCTACCCGGGCTACGTCGTCGGCTGTCAGGTCGACATCTCCGGCGGTAACGCCAACGCCGGCGCCAACGGCGCGGTCAACGGCAACAAGGGCAGCGGCGGTGTGACCACCGGCGGCAACCTGACCCTCGGCCCCGGCCAGGCGTCGACCTTCTGGCTGCTCGATGTCGAGGGCCCGAACGCCTACGGCGAGCAGAGCAGCGTCCCCGCTATCAAGTTCTTCGGCGACAGTGGCTCGGTGACCTGGGCCGACTCGACGATCGGGCTCGCGGGCTGCGCGGGTTACGCACAGGCACGTTCCTTCGTCGCGGTCGAGGTGACCACCCAGTTCGGTCGTTCCGAGCTGCGTCTGTGGGGCCAGCCGTTCAGCCTCGGCTGATTGCTTCCGGTGAGTACGGACCCCGTGGGGAGCATCGCGCTCCCGGCGGGGTCCATCGCATGTCCTGGGTCAGTCCAACTCGTCGGCCGCGCGGTCGTTCGGTGCCGGAATGTGGCGCAGCAGCATCACGACCAGTCCTGCGGCGACGGCGGTGAGCCCGATGCCGACGATCGAATTCACCTGCAGTGCATGGGTGTAGGCCTCGCGTGCGATCGTGGTCAGCTCGGCGCCGAAGGGCTCGGGTAGCGCCGACGCGACGTACAGGGCGCCCGCGAGGGTGTCCTCGGCGGTGTGGGTGATCTCCGCTGGAAGTCCGGCGGGCAGTTGCTCGGTCATCTGCCCGCGGTAGACGGCCGTGCCGATGCTGCCGATCACCGCGACGCCGAGTGCGGCCGAGAGTTCCTGACCCGTTTCGGAGATGGCGGAGGCGGCACCGGCGCGTTCCGGATCAACCGCGCCGACGATCAGGTCGAGGCCGAGCACGAACATCGGGCTCAGGCCGAGCGAGAACACCACCATGCCGGTGACGATCAACGCGAGATCATCGCTGCCCGAGAGCTGGGTGAAGATCGCGTAACCGGCCATCGCGATCACCAGGCCGCCCGCCATCAGGTACGCGGGCCGGATCTTGGGTGCGAGCGCGCTCACCACGCCCGCCGCCACCACCATCGCGACCGCCTGCGGCACGGTCCACAATCCGGCCTCGAGCGCCGAAAGGCCGAGCACCAGTTGTAGATACTGCGAGAGCAACAGGAACAGCCCGCCCATCGCCAGCATGGCGACCATCAACGCGACGAGTGATCCGCTGAACCGGACATTGCCGAACAGCTGCAGGTCGATCAGCGGATTGGTGAGGCGCTGCTGGCGCAGGACGAACGCCGCGCCGAGGACCAGACCGGCCACCAGGACGCCGACGGCCTCGATCGACCAGCCGTCCTTAGCCAACTCCTTGATGCCGTAGATGACAGCCATCACCGACAGCAGCGACAGGATCGCGCTGAGAATGTCGAGCTTGCCCGGATTCGGGTCCTTGTACTCGGGCAACAGGAACGGGCCGCTGCCCAGCAGCAACACCATCGCGGGCACCGCGACCAGGAACACCGAACCCCACCAGAAGTTCTCCAGCATCGCGCCACCGACCAGCGGTCCGATCACCATGCCGACCATGAAACTGGTCATCCACACGCTGATCGCGGCGGTGCGCTGGCGGTCGTCGTGGAACATATTGCGGATCAGTGCCAGGGTGGACGGCATCAGGGTCGCGCCCGCGATACCGAGCAGCGCGCGGGTGCCGATCAGCATGTTCGCACTGGTCGAGTACGCGGCGATCACCGAGGCGACGCCGAAGGCCAGTGCGCCGATCATCAGGAGTTTGCGGCGGCCGATGCGGTCGCCGAGCGTGCCCATGGTGATGAGGAAACCGGCGACCAGGAAGCCGTAGATGTCGAGGATCCACAGCAGTTGTGAGCTGCTCGGTTCGAGGGCTTCGCTGATGCTGGGGATCGCCAGGTAGAGCACGCTCAGGTCCATCGAGATGAGCAGCGTCGGCAGGGCGAGGACGGCCAGCCCGATCCACTCCTTGAATCCGGCCCTCGCGGTGGATTCCGGCGGGGACTGGTCGTGCTGAGTGGAGGTCACCCTACGACCGTACCGACGGATTCACCTCCGGTGCCAGTGAGTTTTCGCGGCGGTGTGCCCCATAAGTCATTGGACATTCCCGGCAGGCGGCCACGATGATGGGCTCGGTGTCCACACGTAATGAACAGCTCAGGCTCGTCGATTCGCCGCGTCAGCCGCAGGATCAGGGCGAGCCGTTTCCGTGGTCGGCGACCATCGACTCCACCTATTCGACCCGAGACGCGATCGACGCGTTGGCCCTGGCGCCCTTCCTGCGCGGCGATCAGCCATTCGCCCGCCAGGCCCACCTCGACCGGGTTCGCCCCGACGCGCCGCTGCGGCCCGCCGACTCGCGGATCGTGCGCTCGGTCGCCGACGACGACAGCAGTGCGCTGCTCGCGGCCGGTGACGGCTGGGCCCTGCGGGCCGTGCGATGGGCGAGTGGGTCGGCCACGATCGAAGTGACCGCGGTGAGCGACGAACTCGCCGTCGCGGTGTTGGCGCAGTCCACCGAGGGTGCGGCGCTGTCACGTGACAGCGAG
Organism: Nocardia sp. NPDC059195; assembly: GCF_042754695.1. NCBI lineage: Bacteria > Bacillati > Actinomycetota > Actinomycetes > Mycobacteriales > Nocardiaceae > Nocardia > Nocardia sp. NPDC059195. The sequence continues at coordinate 87,706 of NZ_JBHZBG010000029.1, forward strand.
GCTACGGTCGAGATGGGCTTCTGGCACATGGACGTTCGCCGCCCCGCGCGCAGACGACGCCAGATCGCGGCGCCCGCGTGGGCCGAGATTCGTGGTAACTACACCGGCTCGGTGGCCGCGGGCATGGAGCGATTGATGGGGCTCGGTGTCGCCGATATCAAGGGGCGGCTGGTGCTGCTGCACGGTGAGCCCGGCACCGGCAAAACCACCGCGCTGCGTGCGCTCGCGCGGTCATGGGCGCCATGGTGTCAGGTCGACTGTGTCGTAGATCCGGAAGAACTGTTCAGCAATCCCGGCTATCTCATGGAAGTCGCGGCAGGTGCCGACGGCGACGACGAGGACGGGCGGTGGCGGCTGCTCGTGCTGGAGGACTGCGATGAGCTGATTCGCGGTGAGGCGAAAGAGGCCGCGGGGCAGAAGCTTTCGCGTCTGCTCAATCTCACCGACGGCATGCTCGGGCAAGGGCGCAATGTGTTGATCGCGATCACCACCAATGAAGACCTCTCCCGGCTGCACCCTGCCGTCGTCCGGCCGGGTCGGTGCCTGGCTCAGCTCGAGGTAGGTCGGTTGTCGGGTGCGGAGGCCCGCGAGTGGCTGGCACGGCAGGACGGCGTCGTCGATGAGTCGGGCTTTCCTAACGGGGCGACCCTGGCCGAGTTGGTCGCTCAGCGTGACGGTGGGATCCAGATTCAGTCGACTATCGATCACTCGACGGATGTGGGTATGTACCTGTGACGATCGGTGGTGTTGGGCTCCAAGGGTTCGGTAGTCCCAGGCAGGTTTGACGCTGTGTTTATTGGCGCGCTGGCGCGCGCGTGTCCGCGGCCCCAAGGGGCCGCCGGTTAGCGCTCGAGACTAGAGC